>NZ_JBHUCN010000008.1:2211-101306 GCF_042677725.1 Rothia amarae | reverse complement strand
ATTCAACGCTTTTCGTGTACTAAAAGAGACTGCGACAAGCCTTAGATGAAGCTCTTAACGAATCCCATGCCGAAGTAGAGCACGAACGCCGCCGAAACCGCATACATGAGCGGGTGGATATCGCGTGCGCGACCCTGTACTAAGCGGATGAAGACGTAGGAGATGAAGCCTGCGCCGATGCCGTCTGCAATGGAGTAGGTGAAAGGCATCATGATGATAGTGAGGAACGCGGGGATACCCAGGCCCCAGTCAGTCCAGTCAATGTTGATTGCCTGGCGAACCATCAGGAAGCCGACAACAACCAGCGCGGGGGCTACTGCCTCGAAGGGCACAACGTTCACCAGCGGGGAGATGAAAATGGCGATCAAAAAGAGCGCACCGGTGACAAGGTTGGCGAAACCGGTGCGAGCACCTTCGCCGATACCGGTTGCCGACTCCACGAAAATCTGGTGGGAGGAGCTGGACGCGCCGCCGCCCACGATAGAACCGAGCGAATCTACGAGTAGAACCTTGTTGATGTCTTCAATCTGACCGTTTTCGTTCAGCGTGCCGTTCTCCGCTGCCAGACCCACCGAGGTGCCCATAGCGTCGAAGAAAACAGCGAGCAAGATAGCGAAAACAAGCAAGGACGCCGCCATGCCGCCGAGCGTTGTGAACGCGCCAAACATATCAGCGGTGAAGAGTAGGGAGAAGTCCGGTGCGCCAATCCAGTTTTCGGGCATTCCGGGAACCATCAGCGACCAGCCGGTGGGTGAATCCATCGAAGAACCCGAAGGAGCAACGGTTTCCAAAATGATGGAAAGAATCGTTGATGCGATGACGGAAATCAGGATGGCGCCGCGTACGTTGCGGATAAACAGCGCGATAGTGAGGAAGAGCCCGAAGAGGAACACCACAATCGGCCAGCCCATCAGAGATCCGTTAGCGCCAAAGCTGACGGGTACGGTGGTACCTGCGGCATCGGGCATACGACGGACGATTCCCGCGTTGACCAATCCAATCAGTGAGATGAACATGCCGATACCCACCACAATCGCGGTCTTGAGACTCTGCGGGACGGCGTTGAACACAGCCGTGCGGAATCCGGTCAGCACCAGCAGGAGCATGATGATACCTGCCCACACCACCAAACCCATGATTTCGGGCCAGGTGAGATTTGGGGTGGTGGCGATGGTCGATGCCAACAATGCGTTCACGCCCAAACCGGCAGCCATAGCGAAGGGCTGCTTAGCCCAGACGCCCATCACGATGGTGAGTAGACCTGCTACCAGCGCGGTTACCGCAGCAACGCGCTCGGGGCCAAGTGGGTTGCCGGAGGCATCGGGGCCGAGGCCAATGATAAGGGGGTTCAAAACCACGATGTAGCTCATGGCAAAGAACGTTGCGAAACCGCCGCGAACTTCAGACCCAATGGTCGAACCGCGTTCGGTGATTTTGAAATAGCGATCCAGCCCGTTTTTCGGCTTGCCGGGGGCGGGATTGTGTGCGGGTTTTTGAGCCGCGGTGTTCTCAGAAGTCATTCGTTGAATCCGTAGTTACTCTCGATGCTGTGCGTGTGTGAAACGCAAAAAGAAAAGGCCAAGCGTGCAGGGCAACGTTGGCGTAAATTACTCCTCTAAATATACGCGGGTTCGCCGGCGTTCGGTGCCGTGGCGAACGTGATGTGTATTCACCCGTGCAGTTTGGTGTACAGACTTATAAGCTAAGGGTGACCTTACTTTCGATTAAAGGAGTCCCTATGAGCGATTTACCCACTCCCGAATCGTTGGCGCTGACCTCCCGCGCAGAGGTTGCTACCGAGCGTCCTGCCCGTTATGCCAAGCAGTTGGTTTCTCATATGGGGCACAAGGTGCCCGTTGAGGAGATTGAGAACGGTCACAGGATTACCTTTAACCGCGACGGAAATTTCAACGGTTACGGTGACGTCCTGGTGTTTGCCTCTGAGCGCGGCGAGCAGCTCGTCCTTCTCGCCCATGCTGACGACGACGAGCGGCTGGGCCGCGTGGAGGGCGTTTTGGGTCGGCATTTGGAAAAGTTTGGGGAGCGCGACGGCCTGACAGTGGTTTTTGAGCGATAAGAATCGAATGACCGGCTCCGCTCGTTTTGACCACGTATACCTGGTCAAAACGAGCTACGCCGGTCACTCGGTGAGGGAGCGTCTAAATTTTTGCCGCTGCTTCGACTCCATCCAGGACGACGCCGAGCGATTTCGCCCGTTCGTCGCCGAAGACGGTAGCGGGTGTGCCGTAATTCGTCTTGTAAGGAGGCTCAACCAGGCGCTTGCGCGGAACGTAACCAGTGCGTGTGAGTTCATCAATGAGTGTGTTGATGTAATTCATCTGTGCGGTGGTTGCCGTGTTGTGGTGGAGGAAGTCGGCAAAGAGCGAACGCGCAGTTTCGGCGTCTAGTCCTACAAGCGAACGAATCAAAAGACCCAAGCCGCCCTTTGCTTGAGAGGCGTCGGTAATGACTTCTTTCTGGGCGATGCCGGCATCTAAAAGAATGTTCTCTAACCGGGCATAGTCCGGTTCGGTAAGTTTCTCATTGCGATGAACCTTTTGCAGAGCTGGGTCATCGAGGTGTTTTTGCAGGTAGGCGCGAGCCTTTTTCTCAAAAAGGTCTATGTCGGTACCGGTGACGTGCGGAATAATCTCGACCTCGCGTGCTTCGCTCAGGGTGTCCTCGATATCGAGTACCACAGGCTTACGGTGGTCTTTCTTATCCACGTGGCGCACCAGCGAACGAAGCCGTTTGCGCACACTTTCTAGCATGGAAACAGTCACGTTTTCCCACCAGATAATGTCTAGTACCGCAGAAATCATCTCTGCCTGCGCACCGATTTCTGGGATGGAATCAATTTTGCCGTGAAGATCTGAGGCAAGTTGGCGTACATTCTGCGCAGCTTTTTCTAGGAGCGCGGTTTCGCCTTGTAACACGGCAAGCTGGGCGCGATGCATGAGCACGTCAAAGCGTTTAGCGTCGACGTCGGAGCCGAAGATGTCGGTGTAAAGTCCGGCGAGTTCGCTGGCTTGTGCAAAGGTTTCGTCGTCGAGCTTTTCCCAGGCTGCGGCGTCGCTGAATTTTTCCACCGCGCGCAACCGTTGGCGTACTTGCACATTGCGGGGGTCAAGACTGAGCGCGAATCTGTGGAGGCGGTCAGCAATATCAAGGCGGAAGTCGCGCGAATCTTCTGAAATTCCGTTGCCGTCGCCAACTGACCGAATGCGTGAGTCAGCGGCGTCATCCAAGTATTTAACGAGTTGTAATTCTAAATCGAATATTCGCTCGGTCAGCGAAAATTGCTTACTGCCGCCAGCTTCGGGGAGGTCGTGGTTGAAGAATTCGATATTGCCGCACCAGTCGAAAACGTAGAAATTTTCTTTATCTTTGCCGGGGCCAAAAAGGTCTGAGCAGAGGCGGGTCCCGCGGCCGATCATCTGCCAGTACTTCGATTTCGAACGCACGGGTTTGAAGAAGACGAGGTTGACGACTTCGGGAACGTCGATGCCGGTGTCGAGCATGTCTACGGAGATTGCCACATGCGGGGTTTTGGCGGGGTCTGAGAAGTCTTCGATGAGGTCTTGCGCGTGCGAGGTGCTGTGAGTAATAACGGCGGCGAAGCCTGCGCCAAGATTGGGGAAAAGTGCGTTGAAGCGGTCAAGAATGATGTTGGCGTGTGCCTGAGATTTGGCAAAGATAATGGTTTTGCCGAGTCTGTCTCCACCGGCGACTTTGTGCCCTTCGTCCATGAGGTTTTTGAGGACTTTGTCGATGGTGTCGAGGTTGAAGAGGTACTTGTTGATATCGGGTGCTTCTACGCTTTCGGGGATTTCACCTTCGCCCCAGTCTTGTTCGTCCCAGGCGTCTTTATCATCTTCCGAGAGGTCCTCGTAGTGTACGCCTTCGCGCAAGAAAAGGGTGTCTCGCACCTTCGCCTTGGGCGGTACCAGATAGGGCGGTTCGTTATTGACTGCCTGCTCCAACGTATAGACGTCGGTGGGCACGCCGTCCTCAATTTCGAAGAGGCGGTAGGTGTTGTGGGCAATGTCGTCTTTGGGGGTTGCCGTGAGCCCCACTTTGAGGGCATCAAAGTGGTTGAAGATTTCACCGTATTTGGCATAAACGGAGCGGTGGGCTTCATCGATGATGATGAGGTCAAAGTAGCCAGGCCCGAATCTCTGTAACCCATTTTCGTCGCGGGCATTGATGAGGTTGAGCATGGTGGGGTAGGTACAGGTGAACACGCGCGCGGTCGAGTTTTTCTCGGTGAGAAGGTTAGTCACGGGCACCTGGGGGAGATGCTCTACGAGCACCTTGGTTGCCTGTTTGACGAGCGCGGTGCGGTCTGCGAGAAAGAGCACGCGTTTTGCCCAGCTGGCTTCTTGGAGGAGCTCGATGAGTGCTGCAGCAATGCGGGTTTTTCCGGTTCCCGTTGCCATCACGAGCAGGGCGGAACGCTTCTTGGAGGTGAAGGTTTCGGCAACCGCGGTAATGGCGTGAATTTGGTAGGGGCGACCAGCAATTTCAGTGTTGATAGGACGTGCGGCAAGCGGCTTGCGGTCGGTGCGGCGGGCGATGGCGAGGCGTAGCTCGTCTTCGGTCAAGAAACCGGCGACTTTGCGGGCTGGGTAGTTGGAACCTGGGTGATCGTCAATGATCTGGTGCTCGTATCCGTTGGATACGAAGATGATGGGTCGCAGTCCGGTTTTTTGTTCTAGCGCGGTGGCGTAGAGCTGTGCCTGGTGGATCCCTGTGTTGGAGCTTTTGCTGGTGCGTTTGGCTTCGATGATAGCGAGCGGCTTGCGGTCTGAGCTCCACAGAACGTAGTCAACCTTGCCTTTACCGCTGGGGTTAGTTGAAGCGGGGAGACCTTCCACCGGGTATTCACGGACCTCTGGCGCATCGGGGTTCCACCCCGCCTCTCGCAGCAGAATATCGATGTATTCGGTGCGGGTTTCGCTCTCTTTATAGTCGTGGGTGTCTTTGACCTGTTTGGTGCGCTGTGCCTCGGCGATTTGTGCTCGCAGTTCGGCGATTTCGCGGTCTTTTTCCGCTGATTCTTCAGCGCGTTTGAGGTCTTCTTCAGCGAATTGTTCTTGGAGTTTTTGGAGCTGTGCTTTGGTGCTGTGGTGGGCTTGGTTGGCGTGGGCACGCGCTTCTGCCTGCTGGCGCAGGGCGTTGAGGTTGAACTGTGCTTGCTGGGGAACATCTTCGGGGTTTGCCGAGGAGTGCAGGGCCGCCCAGATGAGCAGGTGGAAGAGCTGTTCGACGGTCACGCCGGCGTCGCGTGCGGTGAATTTAATGTTGGTGTGGACTGCTTTGTTGCCTGCCAGGCGGATGATATCTGCTTTGGCTACGAGGTCTCGCCCTACCAGCCTGTTGAATTCGGGGGAGTTGATGCGGGCGGCGAGTTTGTTGTCGTAGGGTTCGGGCAGGTTGTTGACCGTGTAGAGGTGGTCTACGAGGAGTTCGAGGGCGCGCCGGGCGTAGAAGAGGGAGCTGGTGGGGTCGGTGAAGATGTAGTGCTCGGCACGACGCGCGGGCTCCGCCAGGGCGGGGAGCGTGGAGGAGAGGAAGGCGAAGTTGGTCATGGGAGCCTCGTAGTCGATGCGGAGGATGTGCGCTAAGGTACACGGTTCGGGTTAATCGTACAAGGATGAGGGTATGTTTTCAGGAGTAATCGTAGGTTTAACGCAATAGAACCTGCCCTTGGTGCCATTAAGGCGAAGTAGGGCAGGTTCTCCTTAATATTTAGCTCTATATCTTTTGTGTAATAGAGGTAGCAGGATTAGCTGACGCTGCCTTCTGAGTAATGAACTTACCCGTACTAGCTGAACGATTTACTGAACGAGAGTTTTTGGTTGTTCCTCCTATTCGTTCAACAGTAGTTTTTGCAGGAGCTCGTTTTGCATACGATTTGGTGACGAAACGGCCGGTTCTAGCACTGCGAGCGACTGTACGGCTTTTGGCCATGGGTCAATCTTCTTTCTTGTAGGGGATTTAGTACTTGTTCACGAGTGTACATAGTAATAGAACTTAATGCAATCCATGAATCTATGAACACGAGATATATTAGGATATGCTTGTTGCATGTCTAGAGTGGATACTTTGCGCCTTAAGGGTGAGCAATGCTGATTGAGTACCTCAACGATGAGTTGCGGCAGTTGGCAGAAGATAGCTCTTACAAGACAAAACGTTTTCACCCTAACCTTGTGAGGGCTTACCGTAAAAAGTTAGACATAATTATCACTGCTCCAAATGAGCAATCGTTGCGTAGCTTTAAGTCACTCCGTCTGGAAAAACTTCAAGGAGATCGGGATGGGCAGTATTCAATTCGTCTAGATAGTCAGTTCAGACTGATTCTTAGGTTTAAACGAATAGAGCCCCATAAGGTTGCTGTTCTCATCGAAATTGTTGATTATCACTAGATTCACGGAGGAAATATTATGAATATCGCACAGGCTTTCCCCGTTGGTGAGCATCTGGCGGATGAACTTGAAGCTCGAGGTTGGTCTCAGGCGGAGTTCGCAGAAATTATCGGACGTCCGGTTCAGTTTGTCTCTGAGATTATTAGCGGAAAGCGGGAACTGACTAAAGAAGCGGCTGCCCAACTTGCTAGCGCATTCGGTATGGATGCGGAGCATTGGTTGAATCTTCAGACCCGCTATCAGGTGTGGTTGCAAGAGCAGGATTCCGAATTTCAGAAGAGCCTTTCTACAATTGAGCGAAAAGCACGCCAGAGGGATCTTGCTCCGGTAGCTTTGCTTCAAAAAAGAGGAATCATTTCTAGAGGGTCCTTAGATGAAATTGATCGCGAGTTGATGGACTTATATGAGATTTCTGATTTTGGGTTACGAACAAGATTTGCTTTGGCAGCGCGAAAGAATGATGTTGAAGAGGAACTGACTGAGCTTCAGCTTGCTTGGGCTTTGTCCATTCGTAAAAAAGCCAAAGAGTACTTCCACGCATTTGGTGAGTACAAAGAAGATGATTTCAGGGGTGAAGTAGAAAATTTAGCTGAAATTTCACTTGTACCGGAAGAATTCGAAGGTCTTCAAAACCGTTTTCATCAGGTAGGTGTCGGACTCTTTTATGTAGAGAATTTTCCTGGAGCAAAGATAGACGGTGCTTGCTTCATGCTGGAGGGGCATCCAATTATTGGCTTATCAGGGCGTGGAAAACGCTTGGATAAGGTGCTATTCACTCTTTGCCATGAAGTGGGCCATGTCTTGAATGGGGATATCTCAGAGAATTCTTTTATGGTAGATGAAAACATCGGCGGTGGAGAGTCTAACTTGGAAAGCCAAGAGATGGAAGCTGATGGGGTAGCCTCTAAACTCATTTTGAAGAATCAGAATCTGGATTTGACTCCCGCCAATATTAGGTCTGAGTGGGTGAAAAAAGAGGCTGAACGAATTGGTGTTCATCCTATTGTGGTTGTTGGGCGGCTCCAGAACGAGGGAAAACTCGACTGGAGAACTGCTTTGGCAAAGAATGCTCCGAATGTTGATATGTATATGAGTGCCTGGAAGTAACTCTCTAGCTTTAAGCTATTGATTTTTCATCAGTAATGATAGTTTCAAAATTTAAAATATCATTTTCCATGGAGAGCAAGATTTCCTTATTCGATTTGTCAATATGAGCTTTGTTGAGCTCAATTTTACTAGGGTATTTGCTGTCAACTGTTATTTGATCTAAATTTTTTATCCCAAATAAATTTGATTCATTTAACTTTACTCCAGTCAAATTAGCTTTTTGTAGATTAGCATGTCCGAGATTGGTAAAGTTCATATTGCAGGCAAAGAAATTCGCTTTTTTTGCATTAACATCCCACATATAAGCAGAGCTAAGATTAGACAGAGAAAAATTTGCATTCTCCAATTTTGCCCAACTCAACCTTGCTTCATGTAAATCAGATGAACGGAAATCATAGCCTGAAATATCTTTCCCGGAAAAGTTAAGATTACTAAGATAAAGATAAGAAAAATCTTTAGTGCCTGGATACTGAAATTCTGATTCTAATGAGTATGAAGAATTGAGAATATCATTCAATATGGAATTTAAAGAATTTGTCTCGGCGCTTGTTCTTCTGAAATCGTCTAATTCTTCGTATTTATTTTTTTCATAGTCTAGAAATTTATTTTCTGCAAAAATAATTTTTATTATGTATTTCTGCTGATTTTCTCGCCTTTGTTCAATCATTTCATGATTATTCGATAGAATGCCCCAATCTTTATAGAGACATGCTAGTTCAAAATAACTACTCATTCTTATCGAAGAGTTTATGTCAAATCGATTTGAAATAATTTTATGCAATCGGTCATTTAAATCTTTTATCAGTTCCCGCTCTGATTTTTCCTTCTCGTTTCTTCTTTGTTGCTGTATTTGTGATTCTGAGATTTTGAATTGTTGGTCTAATTGTTCTTGTTGTTGCTGTATTTGTGATTCTGAGATTTTGAATTGTTGGTCTAATTGTTCTTGTTGTTGCTGTATTTGTGATTCTGAGATTTTGAATTGTTGGTCTAATTGTCTATTTGTGTTATAGGTGGATATTATTGCAGTACAAATCGCTCCTGATGCGGCTAGTAATGCCGCTACTGTTACGCCTGTAGCAGTAATTCCTAACTGCCAGCTCACGCTTGTCGAGTCAGCTAGATAAGCTGCGCGTGAAGCGGCAAATATTCCAGCTCCTATTAATATAATTGAAATTATTATGAAAGATATAATTATTATATAAATAGTTGGATGTTTTTTAATATGTTCTTTTATTTTATTTAACATTAGTTATATTTTCAAACTTATTTTGTAGGTCTATGGGGGGTAAATGTATTTCAATATTCTGCAGTTGTCCCATGGATACTCTGGATCTGGTTTGCCCATGGAATAAAGTGGATAGTGCGTTGATTGTGGTATCGCTATTTAAAAGATGAATTAACCATTTTTTGTTAACCAAATTAAGGTTTGGCCTCATTCGTATACAGTCTGCTTTATTTATCGAAATATGTAAATAACTAGGAATTTCTGTAGCCCTAAGATTGGGATTGCCTAGAGTGGCTATTATAATATCGCCTGGGGAGCAGGTATATTTCTTAAGCTTTTCATAATGGGCTGGAGATATAAAGACTTTGTCGCTATTCTTGAATTCATCCACCCCGATATTTTGAAGACGAATAACTCTTATGCCATTGGTTTGATAATGTTCGCTTTTTAGATTTGATCCAAATGGTCCATCATTAAACTTTAAGCTCAAATCTAATAATTTGTATCGAGGATACTCGTTATTTTTCTCAAAAGGATTCCCAAACATTTGATGAAAAACTGATTTTTCGAGCTCACTCAGAAGCTCGCGCTGGCGGGCACGTTTCTGTTCGATGAGGAATTGGAGATGTTTCTCTAGTGCAAATTTTTTCTGATTTTCTAGTGATGGCAATTCAATTGGTAAATCCTCTATATCTTTCCGATTTACCTGGATGAAAGTAGCTCCACGCGCCTTTGAAAGAAGCAACCTCTCAACGGTTGGCAACCAATACCAAAGAAATTGAGCATCTAACTCAGGAGTAGGTCTTAGTCCCGCGACACCCCTACCTAAACAATATTCATCATCAGCCCAAACCTTTGCACCAATAGACGCTCTAATGCTGAGAATAATGTCTCCCACTGCAGATAAACGGGTCGGTTTAGTGGTGTACTTTGCGACAGAAACACCACCACGCTTATCAAAATCTCCGGCTCCAGCGATGAGCGGATATCCTCTGTGTTCAGTGTTGTAAGTATCTCCTTTGGGTGCTTGTCCCATAATGACTTCACAAACATCCCCAAGCTTCACCGTTCTAGTCTCACTCAACCCCCATCACCTTCTTCAACTGCTCGATGTGCTCGCCGATTTCCTTCTGAGTCTGCTCAAGCTCGGCAATGATTTCTTCGGGGGAGCGGTACTCCACCTCTTCAAACTCAATCTCCTTATAGCGGTTCAAAGAGAGGTCATAACCCTGCTCGCGAATCTCCTCAACAGGAACAGCGAAAGATTGCTCGGTGCGTCCTCGCTCCCGCTCCGCACCGGCACGCTCTTTCCAGCGCTCTAAAACATCAGGCAGGTCGTTCGCCTCAACCGGGTTACGCTTATCGTCCAAACTGAAACCATCGGCGCGAACGTCATAAAACCACACCTCATCGGTGCCACCCGAATTAGTCTTCGTAAAGAACAAAATCGCCGTAGACACACCCGCATACGGCTTAAACACACCGCTGGGCAACTTCACCACAGCATCCAGCTTCTGCTCTTCAACAATCGCCTTGCGCAAATCCTTATGCGCCTTTGACGAACCAAACAAAACGCCGTCCGGCACAATCACCGCCGCGCGTCCACCCGGCTTCAGCAGTTTCAAGAACAAAGCCAAAAAGAGCAGCTCAGTCTTCTTGGTCTTCACCGTGCGCAGAAGCTCCTGCGACGTCTGGTCATAATCCAAAGACCCCGCAAACGGCGGATTCGCCAAAATCAACGAATACTTCTCCGCGTCCCCTGAAGCGCCCTCGCTCAACGAATCACGATACTCAATCTCCGGGTTCTCAATACCGTGAAGAAGCATGTTCATCGAACCAATACGCAACATGGTCGAATCGAAATCAAAACCGTGGAACATGCCGTCATGGAAATGCCGCTCCACCGTAGAATCAGCAAAAATCTCCGGCTTCTCCTTGAGCAAATACTCAGCAGAAGACACCAAGAAACCAGCGGTACCGCAAGCAGGATCGCAGATAATATCCGAACCCTTAGGGTTCATCATGCGCACCATCAACTCAATAATGTGGCGCGGCGTGCGGAACTGGCCATTCACACCCGCCGAAGCAATCTTCGAAAGCAGATACTCATACAGGTCACCGTTTGTATCGGCATTCTCCATGGGGATATCGCTGAGCTGATCCACCACCTTAGTGAGTAGCTGCGCCGAAGGAATCGTAAAGCGAGCATCGCGCATATGAAAAGCGTGCGTAGACTCAGCACCACCCACACGGCTGGCGTGCGAGCGCATAAAAGGGAACACCTCGTTGGAGACCAGCTCAAACATATTGCCCGGCGCTTCATTCTTGAAGTTCTGCCAGCGCAAGTGCTGCTCATCGGGGCCGAAAATCGGGTGCTTGACCGTCTCCCCTAAGAACTCGGCGTCTTGCTCTTTTTCTCTCTGAATGTCATCAAGACGGCGAATAAAAAGCAGGTAGGTAATCTGCTCGATAACCTCCATAGGGTTAGAAATGCCGCCGGACCAGAACGCATCCCAAATGCGGTCAATCTTATTCTTGATGTCACCAGTAATCATGGGCTGATTATATCGGGAGGGGGAGCGTGCCCGCGTTCTCACATGCGGAGATTTACCAGATTGCTTGAATATGGCATTTTATTGCGAGTATTGAAGATTATTGAACGCTGCTTCAACTGTAACATCTAAGTGTTACAGTTGAAGCAAAATATTGTTACAGTTCAAGATGACGGTGTTATGAGAGCTTCTGATGCACTAGAAACCATGGAACTCATTGGCGCCTCCCAATGGGGTCTAATTACAACGCAACAAGCAGCTGCCGGCGGGGTGGAACGTATATGGCTTTCCCGCCTTGCTCAGCAAGGAACCCTCATAAAAGTTCGTTACGGCATTTACGCGCTGCCTTCCTCTATTCACGATATCCATCAAGAAATCCACGCCGCTTGGATTTCAACCGACATGAAGCGCACTGCTGCAGAACGGAAAAAAGATAAAAACCCCGTCGTCGTTTCCCATCTATCTGCTGCAGAAATCTACCGTCTCGGCGACGTCCTACCTTCTAAATTTGAGCTAACCAGCGTGGCGCGTAAACAAACCTCGCAAAAAGATATGAAGATTCACCAGGCCGAATTAGGTGACGACGACGTAGATTTCATAGATGGTTTGCCAATAACTTCGGTCGAACGCACATTGATAGACCTTGCCGAAACGGTGAACGATTTAGACCACTACGCAGAAATCGTGCGAGACGGAATCGCCAGTAGAAAAGTAAATATCGTTCGGTTTATGGGTAGATTGAATGCGGCTGCCCGTAAAAGAGGTTTTAAGGATGGCGCGGCCTTCTACAAACACCTGAAAGAGTTAGCTCCTCCGGGGGACGAAACTCAGCAACTAGCCCAAGAACTAGGGACCTACAGCTCGGTAGATGTTGCTCGTCTTGTAAACTTTTGGGGCATGAGAGGGCGTGCTCGGCGCTAAACCTTTCAACCTTATGCAAGCTCTTCGAAATAATCCTCATCTAGTCTGACCACCTCATAGGTGTGCGCAACCTGCACCCCCACTTTGTACTTAATCATCAGAGTGGTGAGGCGTTTGCCGTCAATTAACACAATTTTCTGATTAGAGTTCACTACAGCTGCATCAATCGCATCTTTAGTAAAGCTGCTGGTGGTGATGAATACTCCAGATTTTGAGCCATGGATTGAAAGCGCCCCGCGAAAATCGCGGATAGCACCAGCACCTACAGAGTTACCTTTCCCGTAACGCTTAGCCTGAATATAAACTTGGTCTAGGCCAAGAGCGTCCTGATCTATGACACCGTCGATGCCGCCGTCACCAGTCTTGCCTAGAACACTTCCCTTGCCTTCGGCACCGCCGTAGCCCATGGCCAAAAGTAAATCCACCACCGTTTTTTCAAAGAAACTGGGATCAACTGTATAAAGGCGATTTAATAGCTCATTTGTTGTTTCCTCACGAATAGTTTTCATCGCCTCCCCAATTTGATCTTCCGGGGTTCCTCCGGCGACTTCAATCGGTATCGGTGGAAGTTCTTTTTGCACACTGTTTGACTCAGGAGAAGGCAGAAGTAATTTTGTGGCTTCAGAGTAGGAAAGCACTTTACTCGGATTAGCCAGATGCCATGCTCGTCCTTTATCACTAATTTGATAGACACCGCGGGCAGTGCGCTTCACGAAACCGCCTTTGTAAAGATTGAAAACGGTCCAGTCCGCTCGATCGAATGCTCGCGAAGTGCCAGAGTCAATGCGTTCGGCCAACGCTTCTTCACTGAGACTTGCGAGCTCCACTGCCTTTTGCATGAGAACCCGCTTTTGAACAGGCTCATTGGCCTGGTCTAGAACAGCCAAAATATGAGGAATGAAATAAGGCCATGGCGGTACAAGAATCTTTGAATTTTCAGGCATGAGACCATTATGCAACGAAAAGATTGGTTCCAAGATAAAGCGATTCTTTCCATATAAAATTGGCGCGGCGTCCCAGGTTGCTCCGATACAGTTTTTATACTTTCTGTATGAACTCGTACTACCAGCATTCCCCCCAACAAAATGTCCCTCAGCCTAAAAATTCAAAAGCTGTAGAACGTATGAAAAAGCTTCGGTTAAAGAACCCCGAAGCAAGTCCTGAGGTTCTTCTGGGCAAAATAGAAAAAAGTTTTATTAAGAATATTTCACTTGAAGGCGGCGGAAAAGCTGTAATGGGTGCAGCTATTCGCGTTGTTACTGATAAACAAAAATCCGACGTCCGCAACGTTGGTCGAGCTGCCAAAGGTGGGGCATCCCAAGTTGCTGATCTTGGGGTAAAGAAAATCATGGAGCGTTATATTATGGCCAGTGCCCTGATATATGGGCTAAATCCTATGAACGCTGACCAAGCTTTTTCACAGATTATGGGAGAAAATTTTGAGAATTATCTCTCTGGGTCAAAGAAGGTGGATAGTGAAGATAGAGCTCTCTTCGTCGCTGTCAAGGTTCTCATAAGCCGATCCAAAAAAATACCAAAAAACAACACCGATAAATATTTAGCTTCCGCAGCTATCCTCGCCGATGCAACGAGAGAAGCTTATAGAAATATTTCAAGTCAAAAAAGATTTGCTCAAAATTTCGTTGTTCTTATGCAAGAAAACTTGGGAACCCCTCCTGATGAGTTTCCACCCTTACTTTTCATTGACTTTGAAACTGAAGCAGAGAAAAAAACTGCTCAAGATGAGAACCACGACTCTCGATTTAATCCGCTGGTGAATAATGCCCGAAAGGTAACGACCAAGGTCAAAGAAGTCCTTCCTTCGCGAACCTCTACGGGTGAACAATCAAGGTTGAAAGAGACAAGAAAAATTGAGAAATCTATTCAAAAGCAACGCAAAGCCGCAGAGAAAGCCCAAAATAAGGCAGATAAAGCTCAGGTGAAAGCGGACAAAGTTCGCTTACAAGCTGAAGAAAGCATTCTGAAAAGAAAATCCTCGAATAACTCAACGGAATAGTTTTTCTACCTTGATTATTTCAGAGGTAATCCATCTATGGATGATGCAGGCTTGACGCCTCCCTCCGCCCATCCCCCTACACTTTAAAGGTGAATGACCGGCTCCGCTCGTTTTGACCACGTATACCTGGTCAAAACGAGCTACGCCGGTCACTCGCTGAGGAAAACAGGCGCTGCCCTACATCTCAACCACAATCTTGCCGGGTTTCGGCTTCGGCTGACCCTTGATTTTGCCCGCTTCTGCCAGTTCTAGTGCCTGGTCAGTATCTTCAAATGCAAAAACCGATCCGACGACCGGGCGAATTTCACCGGATTCCAGAACAGGGCGGTACTCTTCGAGCTTGGCACCGTCGGCGTGCATCAGCAGGAATTTGTACTGCACGTTGAGCTTCTTCGCGGCGGCGCGGGGCTTGCGGCTCATTGCAAACATCAGCGGCTTCAACCAGGGCTTGCCTGCCGCCTCAGCCAGCGACGTATCGGGCGGCCCCACCACGCTCACCAGCGTTCCCCCGGGCGCCAAAACTTTCATGGCGCGCAGGGTCTCGTCGCCGCCTAGGGTATCGAGCACTACATCGTATTCCCTCAGTGCCAGTTCATAGTTTTCGGTACGGTAGTCCACCACGACGTCGGCACCGAGTTCCTTGGCAAGCTCGACGTTGGGGGTGCTCACGGTGGTTGCCACGAACGCGCCCAAGTGCTTTGCTACCTGAATCGCGATGGAACCGAGACCGCCGGTGCCGCCCTGAATGAAGACTTTAGACCGTGGCCCCACCTTGGTTTTTTCGGTGAATGCCTGAATCGCGGTCAGCATGACCAGCGGAATTGAAGCTGCCTCAACCATCGTGAGATTAGCCGGCTTGAGCGCAACGTCGTCTTCATGCGCTACCGCAAATTCGGCAAACGTGCCCATGTATTTCTCGCTGGGACGTGCGAAAACTTCGTCACCTACCGAAAAACGCGTAACGTCCGAGCCAACCGCGCTGACGGTTCCGGCAAATTCGTTGCCCAGAGTAAAAGGTGTTTTCTGTGGGAAGAGCAGTTTGAAGTCACCGTGAGCGATCATGATGTCTACGGGATTTACACCGCTCGCTGCTACTTTCACCACGATTTCGTGGGCACCCGGCTCAGGAATGGGGTGCTCGTTCCACTGCATCTGTGAAATATCGCCGTATTGGGGAACCTGATAGGTTTTCATCGTTGTATTCCTTCGGTTTTCGTTCTTGTTACAGAATGCAACACAACAGAAGCAAATATTCTTCCCGCAGAACGTATCTGTTCTCATGTAATACTTGCGCCCTCACAGTTTCCACCGCCTACAATCGAAGTAGGTTGAACTGCCCTCCCCTCACTCCAGAAAGGCTCCGATGAGTGCTACCGCCCGTAAGTCTTCCCAGACCGTGGCTATTGGCGCGGTAACTGCGCTGGCTGTGACGCTGACCGGTTGCTCATCAGAGGACGAACAGGAAACGGATGCTGAGTACGCGCAGATTTGCGTCAATCAAGATACTCAGGAGCGTGTTGACGACAACCAGTGCGATGACCATACTCATTCGCATTCGAATTTTGGGTGGATGTGGCTTCCGTTCTTTTTGGGTAATAATCGCGCTAATACCATCCCCGCTGTGGGTGACAGAATTTCCTCGAACCAGCAGGCCACGCGCGAGGATCCGCGTAAACGGGATAGGTCGACTACCACGGTAGGAACTGCCGGAGGCTCGGTGTCAAAAAATAAGAACGGTAAAACCTCGGTCAAGTCTGGGACGTCTCGCGGGGGCTTTGGCTCTAAGGGCGGCGGGTCCGGTTCGTAAGGGTTTATACGGCAGATTCTCTGACAGCTGGCGTAGCGTGAGGCAAGCTGGTTGGGATGAGTTTGCCGGATGCGAGCTAGCGAGCATATAAAAGGCAAGCGAATTGGACAGTGCTAGCCTTTCGTGAGCCAGGCGAGAAGGGTTACTTGCCGACGCTACGTCGGCTGAAAGCAACAGCCCTCCATAAATCCTCTATTCTTCTAAGGAGCCACATGGAACGTATTTCGATGATCCCGCGCGACGGTTGGCAGGAGACCATCAAGCGCCAGGGCTTGGTCTATAACGATGCTGTTAAGGATGGGCGTACCGTCCATTATTGGAACGAGAACGCCGCTTATCAGTTCAGCATGGCGGAAGTTCTTCATTTGGAGAAGGTCACCGATAATCTGCACCGTATGAGTTTGGAAGCGGCGCGTTTTTTGGCGGCTGAGCAGCGTAATCCCGGTTCGCCGTTTGCGCAGATGGGTATTTCGCCTGAGGGTCTGGAGTACGCTATTGAGTCGCTGAACCGTAATGATCCTGATTTGTATGGGCGATTTGATTTGGTGTATTCAGACTCCTCTACCCCTGCCAAGATGCTTGAGTACAATGCCGATACTCCCACCGGTTTGGTGGAGGGTTCAATCGTGCAGTGGTATTGGTTTGAAGACATGTTCATCAACCGGGGTAAAACCGGGTACGACCAGTGGAATGGTTTGCATGAGGCGCTGGTGAATCGCTTTGCTAAGTACCGTGATTCGCTGCGCTACGACGTCCATACGAACCCTAATCCGAAGCTTCACTTTGGGTATACGGCGCTGGACGATTCGGGCGAGGACGTCATGACTGTCGAGTACCTGCGCGATTGCGCCATCCAGGCGGGGTTTACCGCCCGAGATGCTCTCGGCGAGACAATCTATGATGCCAACAACAACCCGCTCCCGATGGCTCAGCGCATTGAAATGACTCAAATCGGTTTCAACTGGGACACCAACCGGTTTGTGGACGAACACGATGAACCGATTGACCACATCTTCAAGTTGTATCCATGGGAAGACCTCATCAGCGAAGAATTCGGTGAGCCCCTCAGCGATACGCAGCCTAGGGGCTGGATTGAGCCGGCGTGGAAGATGTTCCTTTCAAACAAGATGCTTTCGGCGGCTCTCTGGCACATTTACCCCTACCACGAGAATTTGCTGAAAACTTTTGTGGACGCGCCGCGCTTCATGGACGAGTACGTGAAGAAGCCCCTGCACGGTCGCGAAGGCGACAACATCGAGATTCATACCCCTACCCAAAGTATTGTGCAGCCTGGTCGCTATGGCGGCGAGGGGTACGTCTTCCAGGAGTACGTGCAGATTCCTAATTTCCAGGACGAACAGGGCCGCCCTAACTATCCTGTACTCGGTTCGTGGGTGGTCGACGGCGAATCGTTTGGCGTGGGAATCCGCGAATCAGACGGTCCTGTCACCGACTATTACTGCCGCTTCGTCCCCAACATCATCAAAAACTAAACCGCATTCTCAGCCCGCCCTCTAGCGAAAGCACCCCATGCTCGACACTAAGCACCTGTTTCCGATTACGCTCTCTTCTTCTGCCCCGGCATATTCGGCGATTGTGACGGCGCCGATTATCGTGAGTATGTGTGGGCTGTGGTCGATTGGTATTTACCTGGTTGCTGCGGCTCTTTCCTGGTACGTATCGACAGCTTATGAGCGCAATACTGCGGTTCGCCCTGACCGCGGCACCGTGTACTCGTGGAATACCGGTGCGTTTGCCTGGCTGAATGGTTATGCGCTGGCGGTCACCGGCATCGTGGCAACCAGTGGGTTGGCGTATGTGGCGGCAATGGGTCTACTTTCGCTCTTCGGAGTATTCAGTATGACGGCGGCGCTTATCCTCGGTGCGGTAATGATTGCTCTGGCTCAGGTGCTCAACAACATTTCTTTGAAAGTCACTAGCGTGGTGCAGATTCTTGCCCTCATTGCGCATATCGCTGCGGGTATAGCGCTGATTGTGCTGATGTTCGTTGCTGACCAAGCACCTATCCAGCCCGCTCTGACCTTTGCAGGAATCATTGAAGGGTTGCTCATCGCGGTTTTTGCTTTCTGGGGGTTCGATACAGCTTTTGCGCTCGCAGAGGAGTCCGACGCCGGTGCGCCCAAGACTGCCTCACGGCTGGCGATCATCACCATGACCATCACGTTCGTGCTGGTGGCAGTGGTTATTTCGCTTTACGGCATCGATGCTGTGGTAACCCACCCGCTGGTCGTTATCGCCGTCTCGCTCTCTGCCGTGATGGCGCTGGGATCGACTCTGCTTCCGACTGTGCGCGGCGTCGAGGCAATGGCGGAGAAGCACGACCTACCCAACCTCTTCGCTCACGGGCTCAAAGCGGAGGTCACCACCGCCGTCCTGTCTATTGCCATACTTATGCTGGTACTCCTCAATGAGGGGTTCTTCTATGACCTCATTGACTGCCTCTCCATATTTGTAGGGTTCTACTATGCCGGAGCAATCTTTGCTCATTACCGTAACGGTGGTGCAAAGAGTGCGCTGGGCATGTTCGTCCTCATGCTTGCGGTGACTCTTGCGGCGGGTATTTACATGCTGACACCAAACTACGGCAATACTGTTTTCGGGTCGGTGTCAGGCGTGGCAGTGCTTGGGGGTGCGTTGGCGGTGTTAGGCGTCCTTCTTTATCTGGTGAACCAGGCAGTAAAACCCGCTGCCCACAAGTAACACCTTTTACCTCGTAGCTCCTCGTTAGCTGATGTCGCCTCGGTCGATAGCGTCGAGCGTCAGCTCCCCGGCGTGTGCCACCAGGTTTTTGGCCAGTGGGATCTGGTGGGATGCTGACTCAAGAATGTGCATAAAGTACCCGGCGGTATTGGGAAAAGCAATCAGGTCGCCTACCTGCACCCCCTGGGGGAAGAAGATAGGACGGCGCATAATCACCTCATCTTCAATGCAGTAGGCACCTACGAGGAAACCTTCATAGGGTTCGCTTGCCGCCGTCTTTCCCAGAGGGATATGCACGGGGTCCACGAGATAATCGTCTGAGGTGGTTCGCAACTGAGTACGGTTCATTTCCAGCCCCACCAGCGGTAGTCCGTCGCTACGCTCCTTGACGAACGCGACTTTGGCAATAATCGCACCGCATCCGTCGAGCACGCTACGACCCGGTTCTACGTGCAAACGTAAGCCTAACTCGCCTACTCTTGTACCGGCGGGGGAATCGAGAATTTCCTCTAACCACTGCTCCCGCACGGGGCTCTGGTGGAAGGGGTAGAAGTTCTTGAGCGGGTCGGCTTTCCAGGTAAAAGGTGCGATATCACCCTGGTTTTGTGCGTGCAAAGCCTGCTTGAAGTTATCCCACTGGTCGGCATCATCCAGATAGCTCATGGGCACTCCACCGCCCATATCGATGAACTCAGGGGCATGCCCTGCTGCGCGCAATTCTTCGATGAGGTCGGTTGCCTCGTGCAGCGCATCAATGCGATCTTGGGCGCTGTAACCATGTAAATGCAGATGCAAACCTGCCACCTGCACATGCGGGTGCGGTTGGGAGAGGTAGGCGAGCCAAACTTCTGACCGCTCACCAAAACGCGTGGGCATAAAACGCTGGGGGTCTGGCGCTAGACGAGGTGCAACCCGCACGTCACTATCACCGGCAAGCGCGATAATCCGGTCAAATTCTGCGCAGGTATCAACGGAAATCGTCACGTTATTATCGATTGCTAACTGCAGTAATTGATCGGTCTTGATGGCGGCGGAAAGGATGATGCGTTCGCCGGGCATACCGGTTGCTAGAACCTGAGATAGTTCGCGGTAACTTGCTACATCTACTCCATGCCCTTCATCGCGAACACGTTCCACGAAAGTGAGTGCTTTGTTGGCTTTGCGTGCGAAGAATATGCGAACGTCCACGCCGTGGTGTTCTCCTGCTTGGGTGAGCTGGCGGCAGTTGCGCACCAGCGGGTCGGAGTTGAGAATATTCAGCGGGCTGGCGTATTCATCGATGGCGTGCTGGAGCTGTTCGGGGTGGTGGAAGAGGTCTTCTGCCCACGGTTCTAATCTACCGGTCAGTGGGGGGAGTCCGTAGGCTGTGGAATCCCTGTGCAGCGCGCAAAGAGTTTGGACCCAGCGGGGAATAACGGTGTGCAGGGTTCGTGAGAGCGAATCGTTGCCCAGTACAAAAGGTTCGCTCATGCGCCCGGCAAAGGCGAAACGGGTTTGCCCGGGAAGCATACCGTCGGGCTGGATTTTTACCGTGACGGGCGAATCGGTGGGCGCTTGCTCTGGCGCAACATTGTGGAGCACCTGCGCCCCGAGTGTCCCTGGCGAAATTCCGGGTGTTGCCAGGACGGCGTCGACCCAGATATCTGCCGGGCAGCCCTCGGTGGAGGCAAGAAAAGAGAAATCCACCAATCCCGCATCTATCAGAGCAAGAACTTTGCGTACTTGCTGGGTAGGAGGACCAAAAGCGAAAGGCTCCAGGGTACGGGTAAGCTCATAGAATTCTTGACTCTCGGCAAGGTCGCTGAAAGAGACTCGCCGAACAATCGCCGGGTAGAGTTCTCGCCATGCCAAGCCCACAGACTGTTGGGGACGGCGAGGGTTCGCCAGCGAGTGCGCTAATTCGTCGGCGGGATTGCTTGAGGGGGCGAGCATATCCCAGGTGAACTCTTGCCCCGATACGGCGTTCGCTGCCTGAACGAGGAGATTTTTCAGCTCGTCTACTGAAGTGATACGGGGAATTTTCCGCTCAAATTTCTTGAGAATGACCTCCTCTGCTGCGGTGACAGGTTCTGGCTTGACCTGAATGAACCGCCCCGAGCGAGAGGTGGGGTACATGCGGGTCGGCTCCTCACCGCTTGGCTGATACCCGTTGGCAGTAAAACGCCCGCCGCGCCCGGCAGTGAGAGCCAGCATCGCATCAATGGAGGTCAGTGCTGCGCCTCGAATTCCCACCTGTGCCCCTGCGGCGACGCCGGAAAGCCCAGTGAATGGGTCAAGCATTCCCTGGGGATGGATGGCGGGTTCATGACCGGTGGCAAGCAGGACGTGCTCGAATCCCTCTAGCTCCGCCAGATTCTCTACCGCGCGTCGTTCAAACTCTATCGTGCACCGTGAAGGCAGGTTCTCTACAGCATGCTGCCACGAGGCATGAAGGAATTTCCCGACGGTCGCGCGAGCGGGGAACTCGTTGAGCGGCTCTGCTTCACCCAGAACTTCGCGCCGGAAGTTATCCAGTGTGCCCAGGGCAGTCCGAACCGCTGAGGACCGTACGTTGATGACCAAATCGTTTGGCTGGTCTATAGAGTAAGCGGCGCCATAACCCAGCGGTCGAGGATCAAAAACAGTGATGTGGAAACTGAGATGATGTAGCAGACTTGCTCGGTTGAGCTCCTCCACCGCCCACAATCCGCGCGGGCCGGCACCTATTATGGCGATTGAAACTGAGTCCGTCATGGTGTCTTTTCTGCTAGCTGAGGGATGTTTGGAAAGGTGAGCGGGGCTAGGAAGGATCAGCGGGGGAGAGGTTGTCCTCTACCCACTGATCGTTGTAGATAGTGCCCGTGTAGGCGGTACCGCCGTCGTGAAGAATGACGACGACGTCCTCGCCGGGGGCAAACTGCTCAATATCTGCCCGAACCGCTGCCATCACTGCACCGCCGGAGGCACCGGGCAAAATCGCTTCGGTGCGTGCCAGCTCGCGGGCTTGCTCTACCGCACGGTCAGCCGGAATGCGGCGCGTTCCGGTAGGCGTTTGTCGCTGGGAGAGGTCGGTAGCTACCCCTGCCCCGTAACCTGGCAAGAGACGTTCGCCGCGAGCGCCACCGTAAAGCACCGACCCTTCGGCGTCGACCGCGATAACCTGCGTGGGGGCGCCCCGCCGGGTGACTTCGGCAATGCACCCGCCGACCGTCCCGGTAGTTGAAACCGCCACATATACGCGCGCCGGTGCATGACCTAATGACTCAAAAATCTCTGCCATCGTGCCTTCACTATGTGCCGTGAAAGCCGCCGGATTGGAATACTGATCTAGGTTGATAGAACCGGGAAATTCGTCCAGAAGATCCTGAACTTTTTGACGTCGCGCGGTGAGCCAGTCGTGAGTTTTTGGGTCCGGTTCGTTCACTGGGTGCAGTACCCCGCCGTATGCGTGGATGAGAGCGAGCGTGGTTTCGTTAGTACGCGGATCCACCACGCAATGAAACTCAAAGTCGTGCAGAATTGCCTGGCGAGCCAAAGCAATACCCAGGTTGCCTGAGCTGGATTCAATAACTACGGTTCCCGGGGTGAGCCGCCCGGTGGCGATGGCATCTTTGACCAAGGCGGCTGCAGTGCGGTCCTTCGCGCTTCCGCCGGGATTGAAGCTTTCTAATTTGGCGAAAATACGGGTGTTTTTGATGCCGTTTTTAGCTTCCCAGCGGCGGAGGCGCACGAGCGGGGTGTTGCCCGTGACCTCGTCAATATCGTTATAAAGAGGTAAGACCATACTCTAAATCTTACGCCGAATATTAATAAGTCTTCTTAGCATGACGCTGAGTGTGAGATGGTGTAATAAAACTACTGATTTCGAAATACGTTACATAAATCTCCCCTTTTTCGTTGCACATGACATCTCCACCTGCAAACCCCAGCACTGCTGAGTAAACTTGAGGGCAGTGCAAAAACCAACCCGCCCGCGCGCCCGATACGAAAATCGGCGTGAACGGGCAGCGAAAGGAAGAACTGTGTCTGAAGCACGCCCCCTGCGCGTTGCCGTGATCGGCTCTGGCCCCGCCGGTGTCTACGCCGCGGATATCCTCACCAAATCCAAAGAGGTCAAGGACGGCGACGTCGAAGTTTCCATCGACATTTTTGATCGCTACCCCGCGCCGTTCGGTCTGATTCGCTACGGCGTTGCCCCTGACCACCCGCGTATTAAGGGCATCATTGGTGCGCTCCACAAAATTATGGATCGCGGCGATATTCGCTTCTTCGGCAACGTTGAATACGGCGTGGACGTAACCCTTGAAGAGCTACGCGAACACTACGACGCCATTATCTTCGCAACCGGTGCTATCAAGGACGCACCCCTGGATATCCCCGGTGCAGACCTGGACGGTTCCTACGGCGCTTCCGACTTCGTCTCCTGGTACGATGCCCACCCCGACTACCCCCGCGAATGGCCCCTTAACGCTAAAGAAATTGCGGTACTTGGCAACGGCAACGTAGCACTCGATGTCGCGCGTGTACTTTCCAAGCACGCCGATGACCTGCTGGTTACCGAGATTCCAGACCATGTCTATGAAGGTCTTAAGGCATCGCCGGTCACTGATGTTCACATCTTCGGACGCCGCGGCCCCGCTCAAATTAAGTTCACCCCGCTTGAGCTGCGCGAGTTGGCGCACTCCCGCGACGTTGACATCGTGCTCTACGAAGAGGACTTCCAGTTCGACGCCGCCTCCGAAGAGGCCATGGAGAACAACGCCCAAATTAAGGTCATGATCAAGGTGCTGCGCGGCTGGCTCGAAGACCAAAAAGAAAACCCCGGCACCGCATCCCGTCGCCTGCACCTGCACTTCTTGCAGTCACCGGCAGAGATTCTCGGTGAAGACGGCAAGGTCACCGGCCTCAAGATGGAACGCAATGAACTCGACGGCAATGGCGGCATCAACGGCACCGGCGAATTCATCGAATACCCCATGCAGGCTGTCTACCGCGCCATCGGCTACTTCGGCTCTGAACTGCCCGATGTTGGTTTCGACCCCAACCGCGGCGTCATCACCAATGTCGAAGGTCGCGTGACCGATAACGACGGCGAAGCCGTACCCGGGCTCTACGCCACCGGATGGATTAAGCGCGGTCCCGTTGGTCTCATCGGTTCCACTAAGTCTGACGCCCTCGAAACGGTCACCCACCTGCTCGAAGACCGCGAAAATCTCTACACCGCCAACGAACCGGCACCCGAGAAATTCAACGAATTCCTCGACTCTAAAGGCATCGAATACACCACCTGGGAAGGCTGGCACGCACTCGACGCCCACGAGAAGTCTCTGGGCGAAGCAGCGCTGGACGCCTCAGGTCAGCCGCGTAAGCGCGTGAAGGTGACAGACCGCGACGAAATGGTACGTATCTCGCGCGGACGTTAAGAGAGAGGAGCGAAAGTCAACTACCGTTCCAGCTCAAACATTAATGCTTTTAGCCCGCCCGATTGTTTTTGAGAACGCTATGGTTTTCGAAAACACAGGGCGGGCTAAAAGCGTTAAAACTCGCAAGTCGCCGCAGCTAACTTCCGCTCCCGGGTGATGAAGTGGGCAGGTGGGAGTGTCGTCGTTTTAACTCGGACGTCGGGGCAACATTCCAGGCCCTATTTCGTTAGCCAATCAGCACTTTCTCCAAGTAGGGGTTCAAGAAGATTCCCTGCGGGTCCATCTCCTGGCGTAGCGCCGTAAATGTCTCAAATTCCGGGTAGAGCTTGCGCAACTGCGCGGCGTCCTGCGTATGAATCTGCCCCCAATGAGGGCGTCCCCCATGATGCATGAAAATTTTTTCCAGCCCCTCAAAATATTCTTCAAAGGGCCGACGCCAATACTCACGCGCCGAAATGTAGACTGTCTCTCGCCCAAAAGCGGGGGATAGTGGAATATCATCTGCTGCAGATGTTCGCACCACGAGCGGGAATCCCGTCTGGATTTTTTCTTCGCTTAGGTGGGCGCGCACGTCCTTCATCACTGCCTGAAATTCTGCAATATCGAAGGCATATTCCATGTTGTTCTGGTGCACAGTGCGGTTCTGCACAAAAACGGAAGGCGCCAAATCGGCGTAGCGGCGGTTGCCCTTACCCCAGTTCGACACCTTGTTCAGCATGCCCTGACTAGGGGGAAGAGTTGCCCCCACCCTGTTCATGATTTCGAAAACGCCGTTATTGAGTACGTAGTCACCCCCGTGGCGTCGCGCCTGAGAAAGACGGGCATGGGGAGCCATGTATCCCTCTGTTAGTAGAGGCAGGCGGGTCAGACGGCGCGTACGCACCTCTTTTGATCCCGGGAACCAGGAAAATTCATAGTGGTCTGCCCCGCGCGAGCGGTCTTCAAACACAGGGACGATATCGGAGTAGTGTCGCCCGCGTTCAGAAGCATGAAGCCGAAAGAGTGGGACTACGCGGAAGGTCAGCGATACCAGCACGCCCAGTGCGCCAAGCCCCACCAGGGAGGCACGGAAAATTCCGGGGTGGGAGGTTTCAGAGCATTCGAGTAAATCACCGGTTGCGGTAATCAGCTTCAGACTGGTCACTTGTGTGGAGAACCCGCCAAATCCTAGCCCCGTACCGTGGGTTCCGGTGGAGACCGCTCCTGCAAGAGTCTGCTGGTCAAGGCGTCCCAGGTTTTCAAAGGCAAGGTTGTAGCTCAGCAGGATTCGGTTGGCGTCGCGTACCGTGGTGCCAGCAAGGAATGTGGCTGTGGATTGATCTGTATCGACATCCACTACTCCTGTCAGATATTCCAGGCTCATCATCGTTTCAGTGGGTTGAGCGATGGCAGAGGAACTCTTGGAGGCACCCACCACCTTGAAACGCTGATCGGTCGAGGCGCAGTAAGCAACGAATTTTTGAAGGTCAGAAAGCGTGCGAGGTTTAAAGACGCGGCAGGGCGTGGAAATATGCCGGTTACCCCAGGTTTTCCATGCGTGCTGCGATGCTTCTGCAGTATCTTCTGATTTCTTCAGATGCGTCATTGCTACTCCCTATAGTGCGTTGATGGTGAGTCTATTTTCTCACTGTGTGCTAGAAACTACCCGAATATTTCCTGAAAAGAAAACTCTGAGTCCGGTGTAGTTTCTATAACTTTGAGGGAGTTAAAGTCACGATTTTATAAAGGTTTTGAGGTTCTTCATTACGGTTGTACAACAATAATGGGTTCTCGTCTAAAAAGGTGGAGTTATTTCTCAAAACATGATGTGGTTGAAATATAGACAAGTTCACAGCCGCTCAGGCGAGGAGGAAAAATGTTCACTTCAACCCGTTTTGCACAACGTGCCGGTGCTGTTGCTGGTGTGGCTACTTTACTGGGATTCGGTCTAGTAGCTCCTGCTCAGGCAGCCCCGGAGGCGCCGGTTGATTCTCCCGCCGGTTCCTTACAACCTGCTGGCGATGTGCCCCCTACCTTTGGTGATCCGCTCACCACTCAGCTGTGCGGGGTCTCAGGCGATGGCCTAGCAACTTCTGGTTACCTCGAATGCCATCAGCTTTTCCAAAGCGGCGCTGTGTTTTGGAATGAGCTGATGGGTGCACATCAGGTACAGGGCGCTATCTATCAGGCGTGGGTCAATGAAGATTCACAGCCTGCCCGAGGAGTGGCTCCTGTGAATCAGCTTCAACCCACCACTAACGAAATTCCTGTAGCGGACGGCGTCCAACAGAGCTTCTCCTACGCTGACCAGGGGCGAGTGGTTTACTTCTGGTCACCTCAGACGGGCGCTCACTTTGTAGATGCGGATACCGCAGCTGGTCAGTATTTCCTCAACAATGGCGGGGCTGAAACCCTAGGGTTCCCGACAGGTGAGGTAGTCACTGCTGCCGATGGTTCTTCCGTTTTGCAGACTTCAGCCGGCACTATTCAGGCTAATTTTGGAGCTAACGGGGAGAGCGCTGGCAATTTCACAGCTTTCTAAATGACCCTCAAAAAATTGTAGTAAACACCGCACTATAACGACGTCGCCCCCTTCTCTCAAAGTCGCCCCCTTCTCTCAAAGAGGAGGGGGTGACGTCGTTTATCTATTCATCTCTCAAAGAAATCCCAGGTCATAGTGGCGAAACAAGGTACCACTGTGAGGTGAGCCATTCTAGAATGGAGGAAGGACCGGCTCTTGAATTTTGAGCAAAAGATCAGAGCTGGAATAACCGAAACTAGGCGAGGAGAATTCCATGACCGAGAAC
Organism: Rothia amarae; assembly: GCF_042677725.1. NCBI lineage: Bacteria > Bacillati > Actinomycetota > Actinomycetes > Micrococcales > Micrococcaceae > Rothia > Rothia amarae. Next base: position 74,340 of record NZ_JBHUCN010000008.1, on the reverse strand, counting down.
TCATCACAGCACAAATCATTCGGTACCCAGGCTGTTGCCGCTCGCGATACCGGGGTAGATCTCACTAAAATTTCAGGCGAAATTATTGTGGGCATTGATGGTTCCGAGCAGTCGTATGGGGCGCTCATCTGGGCGGTTCACGAGGCTAAACGCCGTGATGTTCCTGTTCGTCTAGTGACCGCTTATTCGCTTCCGGTTTTCACGGGTACAGGTTTTGACGCGGGGTATTCGGTAGTGGATGAAGAAGCGTTGCGCGACGGCGTGGCGCAGATTCTTGACGAAGCTATTTCTCGTGTCGGTGAGACTGATGTTGAGCTGCGTGCCACGGTGGAAACGGGGGATGCTACCGGCGTCCTTTTGGAGCTTTCTAAGCGTGCTGAATTGATGGTTGTTGGTTCGCGTTCGCATGGCGGGTTCTTGGGACGCTTGCTGGGTACGGTTTCTACGTCGTTGCCCGCTCACTCTCACTGTCCTACAGTGGCGGTTCCTATGTCTTACGGGGACAAGATTGATAAGGATCGTACGCTGTTGAACCACAGTAAGACGATTGTGGTGGGTTCTGATGGTTCGGATCAGGCACGCGTTGCGATTTTGAAGGCCGCGGAGGAGGCTGATCGTCGTGGCGTAAAGCTGACTTTGGTGAATGCATTGGCTCCTTATACGGGTGCGTTGAATTGGGTGCCTGCTGCGGTTGATTTTGAAGCAATGTATAAGGAGATTGCTGATTTGCAGCGTAAGGCTGCGCACTGGGTTCGCGGTTATTATCCGGAGCTGGAGATTGAGTTTAAGTTGATTGACGGCTCGCCTGTTCAGGTGTTGTTGGAAGCTGGTAAGGATTCGAGTTTGTTGGTAGTGGGTACTCGCGGCCGTGGTGGTGTGGCGGGTATGCTGCTGGGCTCGACGTCGCAGGGTGTTTTGCATAATGCGGAGGTGCCGGTGATGATTGTGCCTGAGTTGGACGATGAGCGTGCGGATGAGGCTCCCACCGCTGAGATTAGTTGGGGATGAGGTTAGCGGGAGCGAGCGCGCGAGATGGAAGCAGATTTTCCGAGCGCGCGAGGAAGTAAAAATCTGTTGGAATCGGCGGAGCTTGCATAGCCGTAAGAGCTAACCGAATTGGACAGCGCTAGCCTATGTTTCGAGTTCAACCGGTTTCGGAAAAATAATTGAATAGTTGGGCAGGGGAGTTGCGCCGGGTTGTTGTCTATTTTTGATGGATTGCGGTCCCGGCGTAGCTCTCTTGCCGTCTCTGAAGAAAAAGTTGAAATTTTTTTGAAGTTTTTTGCGAGCGGGTTTTCTCCTTGATATTCCGCGGTTTTTAGTCGATTTATTGGCGGATAAATGACTTGTTTCGTGTTCCACGTTACAAGATTTTGAGCTGAAAATGGCGGGTGGGTGAACTTTCGGTTTGCGCGTTAAAAAAAACTGTCGTAAGCTTATTGAGGTTCGAAGGACGGGCGAGAGAAATCAAGCCGGTCACTCTACCTAGCCCCTATCGTCTAGCGGCCTAGGACGCCGCCCTTTCACGGCGGTAACACGGGTTCAAATCCCGTTGGGGGTACTGTAAATCTTCGGATTTACGGCCTAGTTGATTGAAACTTTGGTTGATTTCAACGATGGCCCCGTAGCGCAGTTGGTTAGCGCGCCGGCCTGTCACGCCGGAGGTCGCGGGTTCAAGTCCCGTCGGGGTCGCTCCGACCGTGTTTCTTTTAGAAGAAGCGCGGTTGTGGCATATCTAAGGGTATGCCTGGCTCTGTAGCTCAGTTGGTAGAGCGCACGACTGAAAATCGTGAGGTCACCGGATCGACGCCGGTCGGAGCCACAAATCCACTTGCATGGGCTTCTAACATGCAAGTGGATTTCTTTTTAAGCCTCAGCTTTAGCTGGGGCTTTTTCTTTTTAAGTAGGTGCGGAGGCTGAGATACCAGAGAAGTAAATGAGGTACCGCGTGGAGACGGTATCTGGCACGCCTTTCTGGTATTTGGTATGAGGTACTCGTTTGAAAGAGTATTTCGGGCAGTAAGAGAAAATTTAGGTACCGGAGCTTGTGGAAAACGCAAAGATGGGTGAAAAACGCCAAACTTATCCCCAGATTTCTGGATTCCCGTCCATGCGTATTCATTTCCCTGCACAATGATTCCCATGCGCACTCTCCAGGAACTTTTACAGGTAATTTATACCCGCTCTCGCCTGCTCGACGCCGGGGTGTCGGCGTATACCATTCGACGGCGTCTGGCAGAGGGGTCGTTATTCGAGTTGAGGCGGGGCATCTATGTCGAAGGGAAAATTGCACGTGAATTAACTCCCTGGGAGCGGGCAGATCTCTGCATTCTGGCGTATTCCTTGCGCAATCCTGATGCGCTTTTTTCGCATCAATCGGCAGTGAGTCTTTACCGGTTACCGCTTATCAGACCGGTTTCTCAGGTACACGTTTATGGGCGGGGTAAGTCGCGAGGAAAAGTTCTCGGCGTCCAGAAACATTTTCCTCGGGAACGCAGCTCCGCACATTCCCTGGTGCTGGGGAGGAGGGTTACTGATATTGAGAACACGCTTCTGGACTGTGCATCGACCCTTCCGAAGACTGACGCGGTAGTTCTTGCGGATGCCGCCCTGCATGGCCAGATGATTTCGTATGAGACCCTTCAGGAGTGTTTTCTGGCGTATCGGGGGCGCAATTCTTCCATCGTTCATGCTGTGGGGCGAGAGATGAGTGCGCTTTCGGAGTCTCCGGGGGAGAGCTTGGTTAGGTTGCTTCTCCAAAGAATGGGGATTGAGTTTGAAGAGCAACGTTGGTTTGAAACCGCCACCAGGCGCTATCGGGTGGATTTCTATTTGCCACAATATGACATCGTGGTGGAGTTCGATGGGGCTGTGAAATATCAAAACTTTGGCTCCCCGGACTCGGTAGTGATGGAAGAGCGGATTCGAGAAACAGAGCTACAGAATTTAGGGCTTTTGGTATATCGGGTGCGGTGGAATGAAGTGTTTACGCATCCGGAGTTGTTCGCTTCGGGGCTGCAGGAATGTATAGAACGCGCTCGACGTCGTCGTTTGGGAGAAAACCGGACACCGCTTGTTTGAGATACCAGAGAAGTAAATGAGGTACCGCGTGGAGACGGTATCTGGCACGCCTTTCTGGTATTTGGTATGAGGTACTCGTTCAAAGGAGTACCTCAATTCGTTTGGTGCCCCACCAAAAATTACTTCCCAAGGGGAGCGTCATATTACAAAAGATGACTCACTCTGCGTCATAAACTGTGGGTTGATAAGCGGAAGTACTCCCGAAAAGAGTAATTTCTGTCCCCACTATAGTGGAAGTTGTGTGAATACTACCCGAAGTTCACTCACTGTTCAAGGGCGCAGGGTTACCTTTAAATAACTATCTATCTACATCTCGCACTCCCCTTGAAAAGGTCGCAGCTTTGTCAACCGCGCTAATTAGCAACACCAAAAGGTCAAAATTTCGGTTCAAACGAACAAAATTCCTTTATCAGTTTCTTCTGTATCTCTCCCCGGTAATTCTTCTAACCACTATATTCCCGCTGGTCACCCCGCGGATTTCTGAGGTAACGGTAGGGCGCACGCAGCTCACCGAAATCATTCTTGCTGTTTCCATTACGGTGCCGTGGATGTCGCAGAGCATCTGCTTGCCCATCTACCGGTCTATGGGAGATTTGCTCGCAGACCGCGAAATGGACGCCTGCATGCGCCGGTTTGCCGAGTATTGGCTCAGTACCTGCGTAGCGGTTTTACCGGTGTTGCTGGTCTTTGCCGCACCTTTCTACTTTGCCCTGAACTGGGATTTCGCCGCCCTATCTGCCTTCCTGCTCTTGGGATTTTTGAATATGGCATTCGGGCAGCTTTTGGTTATTGCTAACCTTCCGACCACTAACCGCAATACCTGGGCTTTTGCTTGGCTGGCTTACGCGCTGGCATTGCTTTTGTTCCCTACCGTGTGGTTCCTGCCTCCGCTGATGGGCATGTTGGTGATGCTTTTCGTTCTCCGCCGGCATCTGCGCTATCTCACCGCTTTCAAGAGTCTGAACTATTCAGATATCGCTAAAGAAATGTTGCGCGGTTTCTTGCTAGGAACCGTCCTCTGGGCAGATAAGTATGTGCTGTTCATTGTTCAGGACGGGCACATGGATGTCGTCGCCGTTTACATGGGTCTGGTTCCGGCAGTTATCGCCTACAACTATTTCTTTGCGGCAGAGGCAACTAAGGTTGATCGGGCGGTGGCTCGTCTGCGTGAGACCATCCAGTCCAAGGGCTACCGCCAGGTGCAGAGTTATTCTGCCAAGGTTGAAACTCGCGTGGTTGATTCCACCCGCCGTACGCTGATGGTCGCCGCTGTCAGTTCGGCAATCGTTGCGCTCTTGATGTTCATCTTTGTTCACGAATCTTTTGCGCTGGCGCTTGCCGTCATCGTCTCGTCCTGGTTGTTCCTTGCCGTCACTATTTACAGCTATCAGGTGGACTACCTCGGCTCGCATACGATACCGCAGATGATTGGTTTAGCCCACCTGTTGCTGTGCATTATCGCCTTTGGTCTAGTGCCGCATACTGGCGGTTACTTCATCATCATGGTGGGGGAAGTTGTTCTGATGATGGTTTCTTATGTTGCCTTTCGCCGCATCTGGAAAGCACCTGCATATGACCTTTTCTGGCGCCACGCTATGGCCTGGTAAAACCCCCTGAACGCCTGGGGATGGGCGTTTATCAACAACACAAACACTCGCTGAAAGAGGTAGTCCTTTGACTGCAACCACCGTTTACAAAGAACTTCGCACCCCTGAAATTAACGAACACTATTCGGATCCTCAGTATGAGGACGTCGACGTCGCTATCGTCATGGAATCCACCTACCCGTTTTTGAAGGGCGGGGTATCGGCGGTGGTGCACGATATCGTGACGACCAATCCAGATATTTCTTTTGGAATTATCCACATTGCCTGGAACAAAAATTCTCCCTCTGAAGACCTCTACGGTGTGCCTGAGAACGTGCGCTGGGTGAAGACTATCTTTATCAGCTTGGAGGAGCATAAGGATGGGTTCGCCTACTCGACGAAGGACCTTAAGCTCAACGCGCGACAGCGTACGGCGGAGTCGCATACGATTATTGATGCGTTGCTGGCGCTGGTCAATGACGCCGATACGAACCCACTCTGGGAGGTCTATGACCGTATGTTCTCGGAGAAGAGCCGGCAGTTCCCCGGTTGGGCTCTTCTTGGAACTAAAGAGTTCATGCAGGTGTTTTTCAGTCGCATGTCGGTGGGGACTATGAGCTTCTCTGATGCGTTTTGGTTGCTGCGCACTTTCTTCTCGCTAGCGTATGCCCTCTTGCACGAGCGCATGCCCTATGCGCGCGTCTACCATGCACACACCACCGGTTACGCTTCGCTCATTAGTGCTGCTGCGGCCCGCGATAACGGTGGTTCGTTCTTGCTAACTGAACATAATCTTTACATCCGCGACACCATCAATACTCTGCTCGATCGCAATATGTCTTACCCCGTGCAGGTGGGCGATCCGGATGTTTTTGATGTCACCGAAGAACAGCGTGCGTGGATGATTTGGTGGATTCAGATAGGACGCTTCTGCTACCCCAGCGCCGAAAAAATCACTTACCTCTACCCCAAAGCGATTGAAGAAGCGAAGGGTCTAGATGGCATCGAAGAACGCTCTGTTATTTTGCCTAATGGAATGCTGATTTCGGATGTGAACGAAGCCTACGCCATGCGTCGAACCGCCCGCGAAAAAATTGAACTACAAGGTAAAAATCACCACTGGAAGTTTGTCTTCATTGCTCGCGTGGTACCGATTAAGGGGTTGCTAGACCTCATCGACACGGTAGATCTACTCAAAGAAGAAGGGTATTCGCTGCACATCGACTGCTTAGGACCTACCCAGCATGTGCCCTGGTACTACGACCAGTGCCGCGAAGCCATCGCGGCGAAGGGCCTAGAAGATTACTTCACCTTCCACGGCACGGTGAATGTGCGCGAAAAATTGGGCGAATTCGACGTCCTCGTCATGCCCTCTTACAACGAAGGTCAGCCGATTGTGGCGCTGGAGGCGATGAGCGCGTCCATCCCCGTTATCGGCTCGGACGTCGGCGGCATGTCCCAGCTCCTCGATGACACTCTCATTACCGACGACGGCGATATGGTGGAACGCTGCGGAATCTTGACCCAGGCGGGGGACCCTGAGGGGTTTGCGCTTGCTCTCAAGCAGGTGATGGATAGCCCTGCATTCTATGAGCAGCTCTGCATCAACGCTCGTGAGCGCGTTATTAAGTTCTTCCAACTTCACGATGTGATGGATCGCTATAACTTTATTTACCGCGAACTCGGTGGTCTGGAACTTAAACCTGAGCAGCAGGGAATGACCATTGAATCGGTGAAGAGTGTTCCTTCTGCGCCTCTCCTGCCTACGCTAGCCGGTGAGAACAAGCAACTATCAGACACTTTCGTTCCCCAAGGTCAGCGAGAGCATAAGAAACCTCGGCGGATTGATAAAGAGCGCACCAGCCCCGTTCTGTTCGACCTTTCATCTCAGTAGGGAGTATTTTGCCAAACCAGCGTAGGAGCAATGGGTTGTGGGTTCGCTACGGAGGAGAAGAAATCACAGATACGCAGGTGAAGTTCGCTGCCGAACACTACTCGGTGGCGATTCTGCAACCGCGCGAGGTGGACGCCGCGCGTCGTCTGAAAGAGCTCAACCCGAACATAACGGTGCTGTGCTACAAGTGCCTCTCATCAACCCGCGAGTATGAGGGGCAGGCACCGTTTACATCGGGTGTCTCATTCGCCGAGACGCAGGAACAAGAACGTGCTGGTCAGAACTGGTTTGCGCGGCGCAAGGATGGCCAGCTTATCGAATGGGATGGCTACCCGGGGCACTTCCAAATGAACGTGTGGAACCCCGCCTACCGCAAGCAGTGGGTAGCAAACGTGAGCGCTGAGCTCGCGGATTCGCCCTTTGACGGCGTCATGGCAGATAACGACTTCTTTGGCGACTACTACGGGCTGAACCTTCCCATTCGCGGAGCGCGGCAGCTCCGTACCTTCCACCGCGGGCTGGATCGGCTGATTCGGGACGCCGGCAAAGCACTCAACCGGCAGGGCAAGATCCTGGTACCCAATATCGCGGAAGCACGCTGCGACCCCGGTAAATGGGAGCGCCACAGCGCCTTCGGTGGGGGCTTTGAAGAAGTCTTTATGGGCTGGGGTGCTGAGGAATTTCTCGACGTCGCCTCCACCATGGCACAGGCGCATCAGATGATGAAAACTCATGCCCCGGTCAAGCTTGTGCAAGCGGATGGAACCCGCCTGAAACAGCCGCGGCTCACCCTCCTGCGCGCGTCCACCGACGGTACCAACCGCCACCCCAATTTTCGAGCCGCATTAGCTGCGTTCTGGGTGTGGGGCGCGGGGGAGTGGACGGCGCTCGCAGGCACCGCACACGATGCCCACAACAGCACACCGTGGGTGCAGGAACTCGCCTGGGACTTGGGCAAACCTGAGGGGAAGTACCAGGAGAAAAATGGTGCGCTCGTCCGTCGATTCTCTAAAGGGTGGGCGGCAGTAAATATTTCAGACCACCCCTCCGGCAACATTCCTGTTCCAGCCGGATTAGAAGCCGCTCACGGCAAAGCTGTGCCCTCAAAGGTGGTGCTCCCACCCCACCAGGGAGCTATCTACCGCAACAGAAAACACTGATGCACCTTCTCTTCGCTTCGACGGCGGTAAAGTGTGGAGATATGCAGTATCTCTAGGCGAAGGAGCAGGTCATGACCGAACACGTAGGGCAAGAATCCCAGATTCTCTTTGAAAACCGCGGAACTCTGGGCGTTATCACCGTCAACCGTCCGCGCGCACTCAACGCACTCAGCTATGACATGCTCCGAGGAATCGACCGGGCGCTCACCCAGTGCGAGAGCGATAGCCGCGTCAAAGCAGTGCTCATTCAAGGCGCTGGTGAGAAAGGGCTGTGTGCAGGGGGCGACGTCGTCTCGCTTTACCACCTGATTGACTCGGGCGATTTAGGCGAGGGCGAAGAATACTTTCGCGCCGAATACACCTTGAATAACCGAATTTCTAAGTACCCTAAGCCTATCGTGGCTATCATGGACGGCATCGTTCTCGGCGGCGGAGTGGGGATTTCCGCGCATGCTTCCCACCGCGTGGTCACTGAAAAAACTAGGCTGGGCATGCCGGAAACCGGAATTGGTTTCGCTCCAGATATTGGTGGGCTCAAGCTACTTTCACAGGCGCCCCGCCAGCTCGGCACAGCAATGGCGCTGACAGGTCGGCACGTAGGCGCGGCAGATGCGATAGTCTGCGGACTCGCCGACTACTATGTGCACACCGAAAAACTTGGCGAACTTATCTCCTATCTCGAAAGCGCCACCGACGCTCAATCAATCGAATTGGTGATCTCCAAGTTAGTGGGCAACACCCCTGAATCGGTGATGGCTTTGAACGCCTTTTGGATTAACACGGCGTTCGCCGGGAACAGCGCCGAACAAATTCGCGACGCCGTGGCAGAGCACGCAGAACAGGGCAACCCGCTGGCGGCAGAACTCATCGAAGCAATGCGCCACAACAGCCCCACGGGAATTAAAACAGCCCTCTTCGGTATCCGCCGGGCAAAGACTGCGACCCTCGCAGAGACTCTCAACCGTGACTACAACATGGCAGTTAACGCTATGAGATCACACGATATGAAAGAGGGAATTCGCGCCCAAGTCATTGACAAAGACCGTGACCCCCAGTGGGATCCTGCGACCCTTGAAGAAGTCAGCGAAACCTATGCCGCTAGTTTCTACAATCAGCCAGACGGCATCGCAGGTCTTGGGCTGAAAGACTACTAATCTCGGCGTCTTTGCCGGACAAGAAATAATAAATCTGTCCCGCGCGTTATACAACCCGGGTAAAAAATGCTGATAAAACACCTACCGCAGAACAAAGGAGGAGACCAGCATGAGCAAACATGAACCTGATGACCTCAAACAGGCGCAAGAATTTTTGGTGAGCGTTGCAGAGAAACTGGACCTCGACCCCGCTATCGTGAAAGAAACCATGCCCTACCTATTGGGCATGACCAAGCACGTAGCCCACGACGCCGTTCGCCCCGCAGCGCCTCTGTCGGCTTTCTTGGTGGGGTTGGCAACAGGAACCGCGGGTGCCACCGACGCTCAGGGCGTGCGTGACCGTATCGAAAAAGTAGAAGAAGCAATGAAAGAGTTCTCGCATGGGCAGAGTTAACATATCGGTTCCCGCCACCAAAGTGCGCCGAAATGAAGACGGCTCGTACTCGGTAGACCGTCGTGCGGACGCGATTACCGCAGAGGAACCGCTGGAAATTCGGCTCTCAGGTGCCACCATCACTACCACCATGCGCACCCCCGGTAATGATTTGGAACTGGCGCATGGTTTCTTGCACTCGGAGGGTCTGATTCGCCAGGCACAGGATGTTTCGAATGCCCGTTATTGTGCTGGTGCTACCGGTCCCGATGGCCAGAACACCTACAATGTGTTGGACGTTCAAACTGCCAGTTATGTGCGTGCCCCCGGTCTTGAAAACCTGCGGTTGACTACCACTAACTCTGCATGCGGAGTGTGCGGGTCAGCATCCATTGGGTCAATTATGGACAAAGCCTACCGCCCCGTTCAGCCGGTCAAACTTTCCCCTGATTTGATCCTTTCTCTGCCGGAAGTGTTGCGCGGGGAGCAGAAACAGTTCCGCCGTACCGGGGGTATTCATGCTGCCGGTGCTTTCGAATCTGACGGCACGATGATTGTGGCCCGTGAAGATATTGGTCGCCACAACGCTGCCGATAAGGTGATTGGGCATCTAATGCTTGAAGATACCCTTGATACTCCCGGGCGCATTCTGGTGATGAGTTCGCGCGCTTCTTTCGAGTTGGTGCAGAAGGCAATTATGGCGGGTTTCTCGGCGCTGATTGCGGTGTCGGCGCCGTCGTCTCTCGCTGTTGAGCTGGCAAAGGAAGCCGGACTGACGCTGGTGGCTTTCACCCGCGAAAACCGGTTCAACCTGTATTCCGGAGAACTGGATATATAGGTTTGACCGGCGAGTGACCGTCTGAGCCTGTTTTGACCAGGTATACGTGGTCAAAACGAGCTACGCCGGTCACTCGGCTAGTTAGTCCTCTAATTCTGCTTCCAGACGCGCGGTGTCAGACGCCCGAACTCGGTTCATCTTTTTCACGGCGCCCGTCCCACCGATAAACGCACCAAGGAGTCCTCCGGTAATTGCTCCTCCTATCAAGAGCGGGAAGAGTTCAAAATTTGAGGTTTGGCGGAGTACGACGTTGTACAAAATTCCCACTCCTTGAATCAGCTCCAGAACGACGACGATCGCTAAGGTCCCAGGCAGAATAATGGGTTTGGGGCGAGGAGCATAATGTTTACTCCACCCTTGGCCAAAAGCGATGCCAATTAACAGCGGGAAGAATACGAGTAGCGAGAGTAGCGAACGGACGCCAGGAATGGTCCAAGCCAGGACTGCTCCCATTGAGTAGAGCGTGTAGGGCAAGGTACTGACGAAAACTGTATTTGACTGATTTTCGATTTTCTCTTGGTACTCGTCATCTACATATTCTTTGACAAGTTCAGTATGAAAATCTCCAAAACGTTTGATGAGTACGCTCACTGAGTTTCCTGTTCTTTCCCGAAAATTTGTTCCACTGATTTCCCCAGTACCTGGCAAATTTCTAATGCAAGGTGTACAGAGGGCGAGTAATTCCCTTTTTCGATATTTGCAATGGTCTGCCGAGAGACTGCAACTTTTTCTGCTAATTCACTTTGTGAAATATCGTTCCATCGCCGCCACCTACGGACTGAGTTAGGGGGTTTTTCATCCATGTTTGAGAAAGTTTCTTCATAGAGTGTTTTCTTTAAATGTAAAGAATACTTTCCATTTAAGCAAGAAAAATTGCCTTGTGCTTTGAAATCGTCAAGAGAACAAAAGAAAAGTACATTCTTCCAGTGAAAATACATGCTTGAGCTTGTACTGATGTACGCGAAAATGTACAGAAACCCCAGGCAGCGTTCCGACGTCTCCCCCTGTGACTTCATTTTCCTGATCAACCTTTCGCAGTCTCTAAAAGTTGCTAGAACCTTAATTTCCCCTCAGCAACCTGCTAGATTTGAAAGTATGAATGCGCCTCACGAAACCTCAACACTTCCTACGGTAAGTAGCGTCAGCGAAGTTGCTAACGCCTACGACTACCCGAAAATTGGACGCCGCGTAACTTCCGCAGCCGGACTCGGCGGCGTCTACCACGCCATGGAAATGGCAGGTAAAAACCGCGGACTTCTCCCGCTTCTGAAAATGAACCAGCACGGCGGTATCGACTGCCCTTCTTGCGCTTGGCCTGAGCCAAACCAGAATGACATGAACGTGGTCGAATTCTGTGAAAACGGCGCAAAAGCTGTTTCAGAAGAAACCACTCCAGACCGTGCCGACGCCGATTTCTGGGCAAAGTACACCGTCCAGGAACTGCGTGACCAGACTGACTTCTGGCTGGGCAAGCAGGGCCGTATTACCGAACCCATGCTCTACGATCGCTCCACTGGCGACGAACATTACCGCCCCGTCTCCTGGGAAAAAGCGTTCGCGCTCATCAAGGATCAGTTGAAGTCTCTGGACGATCCTAACCAGGCTGTTTTCTACACCTCGGGCCGTGCGTCCAATGAAGCTGCGTATGCTTTCCAGCTTCTCGCTCGTCGTCTGGGCACCAACAACCTGCCTGACTGTGGCAACCTCTGCCATGAATCAACCGGTGTAGCGCTCTCCTCGACTGTTGGTTTGGGTAAGGGCTCCATCACCATTAATGACCTTGAAACCACAGACTTGCTGATTTCAATCGGTCAGAACCCCGGCACCAACCACCCCCGTTCGTTGACTTCTTTCAAGAAGCTCAAAGAAAACGGCGGCAAGATGGTTGTTATCAACCCCATGCCCGAAACCGGTTTGATGGAGTTCAAAGAACCTCAGTCGGTCAAGGGCATGCTCGGTGTTTCGGAGAAGCTTGCTGACGAGTACTTGCAGGTTCGTCTTGACGGCGACCGTGCTTTCTTCCAGCAGCTCAACCGCGAACTTCTGCGCCGCGATGCCATCGATAAGGTATTCATCGAGAAGTTCACCTCCGGTTTTGATGCGACTGTTGAGCACCTGATGTCGTTGGACGACGCCGTCCTCGAACGCGGCTCGGGTATCTCGGCAACCGAGGTGAGCCGTATCGCGGACATGGTTGAAAAGGCTGAGTCTGTCATTGTTTCGTGGACCCTTGGCGTTACTCAGCACAAGAACGCTGTTTCCACTTTGCGTGAAGTTATGAACTTCCTGTTGATGACCGGCAACATTGGTAAGCCCGGTGCCGGTACCGCGCCTTTCCGCGGTCACTCCAACGTGCAGGGTAACCGTACCGTTGGTATCTGGGAGAAAATGCCTCCCCGATTCTTAGATGCGCTGCAGGATTACTTCGGTTTTAATCCTCCGCGCGAAAATGGTCTGGATTCAGTGGATTCACTGAAGCAGATTCGCGACGGCAAGAATAAATTCTTCATGTCTCTGGGCGGTAACCTGGTGCGTGTTGCCTCTGATACCTCGGCGGTTGAGCGTGGCATGAGTCAGCAGGAAATGACCGTTCATCTTTCCACTAAGCCCAACGGCGCTCATGCTTGGCCTGGTGAGAAATCGCTGATTTTGCCTGTGCGTGCTCGTACCGATGAGGACATCCAGGCAACCGGCCCGCAGAAAATTACCGTAGAAAACTCTGCTGGTGTGGTTTCCGCTTCGATTGGTAAGCGCACCGCGAATAATGATCTCAACCTCAAATCAGAGGTCGACATCATTTGCTCCATCGGTCGCGAGACCTTCGGGGACGATTTTTGGCAGCCCATGATCGACGATTACGGCAACATCCGTAACGCAATCGAGGGAACCATCATTGGTTTTGACCGCTACAACGAGAGAATCGAACGCCCCGGCGGGTTCTACCTGCCTAACGGTCCTCGTCAGCGCGTGTTCAACACCTCCGACGGTAAGGCTCATTTCTCGGTCAACGAGACCAACGTTATTGACCTACCTGAGAACTACTTCTTGATGTCCACGGTGCGTTCACATGACCAGTACAACTCGACCATCTACGGTCTGGACGATCGTTACCGCGGTGTTCGCCACGGACGTCGTGTGGTTTTCGTGAACCCTGAGGATCTCGAAAAGCGTGGTCTGAAGGACGGCGACCTGGTAGATATCGTTTCTGTTTGGGAGGACGGCGAACGTCGTGCGCCTAACTTCCGCGTGGTGGCTTACGATCATGCCCGTGACTGCGTGACCACGTACTTCCCCGAGGCGAACGTGCTGGTTCCGTTGGATTCCTCTGCTGAAGAATCCAACACCCCCGTTTACAAGTCGGTTGTTGTTCGACTAGAACCTTTGGGCATCAACATGATGTAAATCTGGTGAGGCGCTAGAAAAGCCCGGTTCCGTTGCAGGCGGTGCCGGGCTTTTTTGTGCTGTTTGGGTTCCGGAAAGAAGAGGGTCACTAAATCAGTGAAAGTGCACTTAAATAAGTGCACTTTCGTAGATTTAGTGACCCAGATGCTTTATGCCCATAAAATATGGCATTTTCGAACTCTCACGTCTGGGCTTGAAATCTTAGTTTTCTAGCTCTGATTGCAAAAGAATAGAATGAGCTAAATCTGCAAGGTGGCCATGACCTGCTATTAGATGATGAGCTTCTTCAATGGGTATCCATGAATATGAATATTCGAGGTCTGGTAAATCTTCGCCTTGGTTCTCGAGATAAATCCATGAACTATTTGGTGTTTCACTTTTATACACTCCAGTGAACCAGTGTCTAATGTGTACTTCGTCTTTGAACTCTTGCATATCAAAATATGTGACTGCAAAATAACTTAGCCCAACTGAATTGCCTAATCCAGTTTCTTCCTGAAGTTCTCTAGCTGCAGCATGCTCAACAGATTCTTCAGCTTCAATAGTTCCTGCCGGTATTTGGAGGCCCGCTTCAGGAAATTGCGGTTGGGTAAATACCAAAATAGAATCGTATTTTTCATCAAAAATGTACATCATTACTTTTGAGACAATTTTTCGAGTGATATTTGGCGGTATGAATTTATAATCATTCATTTTTGTCTTTCCCGGTCTAAATATAAAGAAATTCGCTCTCCAACATGCTACGAAGTAAACAGTCTCGGGGCTAGCATGAGCTGCTAGTGAACCAGCAAGAGGGTCTGAACGAGGAGGTTGTCAGTATGAAGGTTGAAAATGCCTCTCTCCCAAGAACCGGTAAAGAAGTGGGTCACTAAATCAGTGAAAGTGCACTCAAATAAGTGCACTTTCACTGATTTAGTGACCCATTAGCGGTTGGCGCCCGCTAATCCCTAGCCAACTTTGGGGAAAGTCGGCACGGTAGCGCCAGCCATCTTCTCTACCACCCGGATAACCTGGCAGGAGTAACCGAATTCGTTGTCGTACCAGACGTAGAGAATCGCGGTTTTGCCGGTGACGATGGTTGCCAAACCGTCAACAATGCCCGCGGTGCGTGAACCAACGAAATCTGTGGAAACAACCTCATGGGAATCGGTGTAGTCAATCTGCCGCCGCAGCGGGGAACGCAAGGAGGTCTCGCGGAGCAATTCGTTGAGAGCGTCCTTAGATTCAGGAGCTTTCTCCAACTGCAGGTTCAAAATCGCCATGGAGACATCGGGGGTGGGAACGCGAATCGCGTTACCGGTGAGCTTGCCCTCCATCTCGGGCAGAGCCTTCGCTACTGCCTTAGCCGCACCAGTTTCGGTAATGACCATGTTTAGCGCTGCCGAACGTCCACGGCGGTCGCCCTTGTGGAAGTTATCAATGAGGTTCTGATCATTAGTGAAGGAGTGAACGGTTTCTACGTGACCGTGAACCACGCCGAATTCATCTCCCATGACCTTCAAAACGGGGGTGATGGCGTTGGTGGTGCAGGAAGCGGCAGACAGAATCTGGTCTGAATCAGTAATGATGTTGTCGTTGACTCCGCACACGATGTTCTTCAAATCGCCCTTACCGGGAGCGGTGAGCAGAACGCGGGAGACACCAGGGCACTGCAGATGCTGGGAAAGACCTTCGCGGTCACGCCAGCGACCGGTGTTATCTACAACTATGGCATTATTGATGCCGTATTCGGTGTAGTCAACGGAGGCAGGGTCAGAGGAATAGATGAACTGAATGGGTGCACCGTTCGCTACGATGACGTTGTTCTCTTCATCCACGCGGATGGTTCCGCGGAAGGCGCCGTGTACGGAGTCGCGGCGCAGGAGGGAAGCACGCTTGTGAAGGTCATTCTCGCCGTTCTTGCGCACCACAACAGCACGAAGGTTCAGGCCTGAACCGGAGGAGCGTTCCAGCAGGATGCGAGCGAGAAGGCGCCCGATGCGACCAAAACCGTAGAGAACGACGTCCTGTTGAGCTAGCTCGACTTCGCCCTTCTTGTCGACGACCTCAGAGAGTTCGTTGCGAAGCCAACCTGCAAGGTCATCTGAACCGGATTCAACGAACTTGTGCCAGAGCTGGGCAATGCCGATGGAGCAGGGGCCAAGGTTGAGTGCAAGGAGCTCGTTGAGAATGGCGAGGGAGTTCTTGGGGTCTAGCTCTTCGTCATCAATCTGACGGGCAAAACGGTGTAGCTTGAGAATCTGAATGACAGAGCGATTGACCAGTGAGCGGCCGTGGATGCTTACCACCACGCCGTTTTCACGGTTGAGTTTGCCGATGAGCGGAATCATCGCTTCGGCATCAGCCTCGCGGTCGAGCCATTTTTCGTGTGCGTTTTCTAGCGCAGTGGCCACTGAAAAACCTTCTTCCTCGATCGAACGCCTTTGTATCGATCGGTTAGCGTGCAGGAGGATCTTATTCGTTCAAAACGCACGATGTGTCTGCACACGTTCGAGACGTTTTTGAATCGAATTGCACATCAAGCATAACTGGTTTGGGCGGCGTGTTCTGTATGTTTCAGGTGCTGTGGGGTATGAATCTGTTGCCGGTGTTTTGTCTGTTTGGTCTTGTGTGGGGGAGTGTGTGAAGTTGAGAGATAACACAGACGGTTTTCAGACATAACCGCACCTGCGCACGGGTAGAATGTGAGCATGCTGACAGTTATTGGCGAAGCCCTTGTAGACGTTGTAAATAAGCCCCACCAGCCGTTGCAGGCGCACCCGGGTGGTTCCCCGATGAATGTGGCAGTTGGGGTCTCTCGACTGGGCCATGACGCGGAGTTCATCGGTCGGTTTGGTCGCGATGAACACGGGCAGATGATCGTGGCTCACCTGAAAGATTCAGGCGTGAAAATTCCGATTTCTGCGGATGACAAGAAAACCTCTGTTGCACAGGCAAATATTGGTGAGTCTGGCGCGGCTGAGTATGAGTTCGATATTGACTGGTCGCTGGAATCTGCCCAGGATGAGCTTGCTTATGCTACGCGCCACTCCACCGCCGTCCACGTGGGGTCTATCGGAGCCATGTTGGAGCCCGGTGCATCTTCGGTAGTTCAAACGGTGAAAGATGCCGCAGAGACCGCGCTTATTTCGTATGACCCAAATTGCCGACCCACTATCATCCCGGATTCTTCGCAGGCTCGTGCGTGGGCGGAATCGGTGGTGCCGCACACCGACCTCATCAAAGCATCCGATGAGGATTTGCTGTGGCTGTACCCGAATCGCTCTATCGAAGAGACCGCACAGGCATGGCTTGAAAAAGGCGCCTCGTTGGTAGTGGTGACGCGCGGTGAGATGGGAGTGTACGCCATCAATTCCTCCATGGCTCCTTCTGGTGTTGAGATTCCCGCCTTTCGGGTTGAAGTTGCAGATACGGTAGGCGCCGGTGATTCTCTCATGGCAGCACTTATTGCTTATCTGCTAGACCGAGACATTGAAGGGGCCGCTGCCGCTGAAAAGCTGGCTGCTCTCTCTGTTGATGAGCTGAAGAAAATGCTGACCTACGCCACAACCGCCGCAGGTATTACAGTATCGCGTGCTGGTGCTAACCCGCCCTCGCGCGAAGAGCTTGAAGAAGTACTAAGCCAGGGTTAGTTTCGCTAGACTTAACCCAGTAATGAAACTTACCTAAGGAGAAAAATGCTTGACCGCCAGCCTTACCAAGATTTGCCCGAATTGCCTACCTTCGAGCTTCGTTCCAGCGATGTAGAAGACGGCGGATTGGCCGAAGACTGGATGCTTTCAGCGAAGATGGGAATCGAAAAGGGTGCCGATACCATGCCGCAGCTTTCCTGGAGCGGTTTTCCTGAAGAAACCAAGTCATTTGTGGTGACTTGCTTTGACCCGGACGCCCCTACCCCTTCAGGGTTCTGGCACTACAGCGTGGCTAATCTTCCCGTTTCCACCACTTCCTTAGAGCGCGGTCACGGCAATCAGCTCCCTGCAGGTGTTGTTGCCCAGAAGAATGACGGCGGCTCCTTGGAATTCACCGGCTTTGCTCCTCCTGCCGGTCACGGCGCGCATCGCTACACCTTCTGTGTCACCGCCGTAGATACCGCAAAGTTGGATGTCGACGAGAACACCACCCCCGCCGTCGTCAATTTCAATCTCTTTACTCACGGTATTGCGCGAGCATTCCTTACCGTGATTCACGAAGAAAAATAATTCATGATCAAGCTGATCGCCAGCGACTTAGACGGTACGCTGCTGGGAAAAGATTTTAGGTTTCGCCCCCGCACGCTTGCCGCTTTAGAGGAAGCGGCGGGTGCCGGTATCGACATTGTGTTCGTGACCGGTCGCCCGCACCGCTGGCTGGATCCGTTGCGTGATCAGATGGAACATGACGCCTTTGCAATTTGCTCTAACGGCGCGGTGCTCTACCACCTAGGTACCGATGAGGTGGTTTCCACTGAGCTGACAGATATGAAAGACGTCGCCGCTGTGCATCCCACGCTGGCGGCAGAATTTCCTGAGGCGTCTTTTACCCTGGAAACAATGGACACCGTATTTATCCAGGGGAAATACGAGTACGGTCCGGTGCTAGAGGGAGCCCAAATAGTTGAGGGTTCATTCGATGAAGTACTGGAGCGCGCGGACGGCGTCGTGAAATATCTGATGCAGGTGGACGGCGCTGACCCCGAGACTCTCTATTTGCGTACTTTGCCTTTGGTGGAGGATTACCTTGCTCTCACCATCGGAATCAACGGTGTTCCGTTGATGGAGATGGCACGCAAGGGCATGCACAAAGGGCAGACGCTGGCAAAGTTTGCCAGTGAACGCGGCATTAAAGCTAGTGAAGTCATTGCTTTTGGTGACATGCCTAATGACTTAGAGATGTTGCAGTGGGCGGGGGAGGGCTACGCCATGGCATCGGGATCACCGCGGCTTATTGAAGCGGTGGGTAGAACCTGCCCTCGATTTGATGAGGACGGCGTGGCGCAGATGATTGAGCGCGTTGTAGCTAGTCAGCCCAAAGTTATTTAACTGATGCAGCGTGGATAAGTATGCATTCCTTAACCGTAATATTGCCTAATGAAGGGTCAGTTTTGGGTATTTATGCAATAAAAATCTTCTATAGTCGAATCTAAGTTACTGCCCGGTAGTAAGCTAGGAGTATGAATACTTTCGGCAAACCTGTCCCCTTTACCGCATCTTTTGAGCCTTTTGCGCATCGCGGTTTTGCGCTGGACGTACCCGAAAATACTATCGCCGCTTTTCAGAAAGCAGCGGCGCTGGGCGTGCGGTGGATGGAAATTGACGTTCATACTACCTCCGACGGTGTCGTCATCGTTTTTCATGACAGCACTCTCAACCGGATGGTGGGAATTTCTGGGAAGGTCTGCGACAAAACGTGGACTGAAATTCAAGCTTTTGATTTGCCAGGTGGCCACAAAATTCCCACGTTAGAACAAACGCTGGTTGAGCTCCCCGAGCTTTTCTTTAACATCGATGTGAAGGACGACGCCTCAGCGCAAGCTCTGCCTGAGGTAGTGGCAAAAACCGGGGCAATAAATCGTGTTCGCATTGCTTCTTTCTCAGAGAAGCGCAGAGCTGCGACCGTCAAAAAAATGCGAGCACTTGCACCAGATAGCGTTATTAAGACCAGTGCATCTGAGCTCGCTATGTATGGATTTTACGTAGCGGCGCATACCGTGCCCGCGTTGTGGCCTGTGATGAAACGGCTGGCAAGTCCGTTCTTCGAAGATTTTGAGTCAATGCAGATTCCACTGACTTATAAGTTTTTGGGCAAAAACTTTACGGTGGTTACTCCCCAACTGGTACAAACCGCTCACCGTTTCGGGTTGACCGTGCAGGTATGGACTATCGATAATCCTCAGGTAATGCGTGACCTACTCAAAATTGGAGTGGATGGCATCGTGACCAACCGATCGGACGTTTTGCGTGAAGTGTTAGACGCCGCCTAAAGCCCTATTTTAGAAAAACATGAAATCACAGGCTTTTCCCAAGGTCTACCAATCCTCTTACAAGGTAAATGGGGTTATATATAAGTAACGGTTTGAGAGAACCGAGCTGAGAAGCGAAATGTGTGTGAGTGATTCACCGTTTCTGTAGGTGAATCAGCAAATGGCCGTGCTGGGGAGCGCGGCCATTTGCTTTTAACGTGAAAGGTTATTTACCGAGTGAATCGACTCGTGGCTCCAGCGGTTCTGGCGCCGAGTTGCGGCGTCGGGCAATGAAAGCCATGAGGTGATATGTAACCAGGGTGGCGGCAGTTCCTAGCGCGATACCGGCAAATTGCAGGTTACCAATATCCCAGGTGTAGTCGGCGATGCCCACGATGAGGGCCACGGAGGCGGCGGTGAGGTTCACCTGATTGGAGAAATCCACTTTGTTCTCTACCCAGATGCGTACACCCAGCATGCCGATCATGCCGTAGAGAACTGTGGCGGCGCCACCGAGTACGCCGGCGGGTACTGATGCTACTGCGGCGCCGAAGACGGGCAGGATGGAAAGCAAGATGGCGAAGATTGCGGCTACCCAGTAAGCAGCGGTGGAGTACACCTTGGTGGCTGCCATAACGCCAATATTTTCTGCATAAGTGGTAGTACCTGAACCGCCGCCTGCGCCCGCAATAGTGGTTGCTAGACCGTCTGCCATGAGCGCGCGTCCGGAGTATTTGTCGAGGTTGTCACCGGTCATTAGCGCTACGGATTTTACGTGTCCGATATTTTCTGCCACTAGAACAAGAATGACGGGAATGAACAGGCCCGCTAGATTCCAGTGAAATTCGGGAGTCTGGAAATGCGGTAGTCCAAAGAGCCCTTGGTTTTCCCAGGCTTCGTGGATAGCGGTGAAGTCTACTTCGCCACGGATGACGGCGGTGATGTATCCGATTACTACGCCCAGTAGGATCGAGAGTCTGCCGAAGATTCCTTTGAAGAGAACCGAAATCAGGATAATCGAGACCAGAGTGACGAGCGCTGTGATAGGAGCTTTCATAAAGTTCGCTTTGGCGCTGGGAGCAAGGTTGAAACCAATCAGCGCCACAATGGCGCCGGTGACCAGCGGTGGCATGAGTTTGGTGAGCCATCCGGTTCCGGCTATTTGCACGATGAGCCCCACGAGGAAGAGCGCGATACCCGCCATCACGATGCCACCGAGCGAACCGGCGGGGCCGTACTGGTTAGAGGCCGCTGCTAGTGGCGCAATAAACGCAAAGGACGAACCGAGGTAAGACGGTACACGGCCGGCTGTGAGTAGCAAGAAAAGGATAGTGCCAATACCCGAGAAGAAAAGGGTGGTGGACGGCGGGAAGCCGGTCAGGAGAGGAACGAGAAAGGTCGCTCCAAACATTGCCACTACATGCTGAGCACCAATGCCGATGGTTCGCCCCCAGGTGAGGCGTTCATAAGGTGCGACGACGGCACCCGGTGCTACCGTTTTGCCGTCGCCGTGTAGCCGCCAGGCAAAGGCAGAATGGCGCTCGGAATGTTCTGAGCTCATAGAAATGCTCCAAAAATCAGGGGTGTGAGAATCGTTGATTATTCTACGCGCCTGAATAAAAAGTGCAGGGATGTAGCTAACCGTAGAGTATCTAGCGAGGTGGAAAAGTGGCAGGAAAGAAGTCAGTGTATTTTCAGCCGCTGAATGTATTACCTATTGCACCATGTGTATCAACCTATAATAAGCGAAATTGGGGGTGATTTACACTATCTTTCCCTTCCCCCGAAATGGTCAGATGGCTTACAATTAGGGGAGGTTCTGCCCACGATTCCAAAGGCTATCTCTGTGGTAACAATTCTTCTAGCTTTTTTCGTGGTGTGGCTGTGCACGCCGCTTATCTATCGAGGCTTGGGTCATAAGACTTTCTACGCACTGGCATTACTTCCTGCCGGTGCTCTCATCTATGTGCTCACCAAAACGTCCCAGATTATGAATGGTGAGCCCTGGGTTGAAAGATTCGAGTGGATTCCCGCTCTCAATCTAGAGCTGACTTTTCGTATGGACGTGCTGTCTTGGGTGATGAGCTTGCTTGTACTGGGCGTTGGCTCGCTCGTACTTTTTTATTGCACCTCGTATTTCAGTCACTCCTCGGAGAGCGTTGGCGGTTTCGCCGCTCACCTGTTCAGCTTCTGTGCGGCTATGTTCGGGTTAATCACGGCCGATGACTTTATAGTCATGTTCATCTTCTGGGAAATCACCACCATCCTTTCCTATCTGCTCATTGGCCACGCCCATAACAGGTTGTCCGCTCGTCGATCTGCCTTGCAGGCCTTGACGGTCACAACAGCCGGTGGCCTCGCCATGTTCGTCGGAATTATCATGTTGGGTCAGAGCGCCGGCACCTATAGCTTGGCAGAATTGGTAGCTCGCGGACCCGTTCTTGTTGCCGATATCGAAGCCGGGCACGGAATTTTGACGGGCGTGCAGCTCTCCGCCGCTCTCTTTCTGATTCTGTGCGGTGCGCTGAGTAAATCGGCGTTGTTCCCGCTACATTTCTGGCTCCCCGGGGCGATGGCGGCACCTACGCCCGTCTCTGCTTACCTGCACGCAGCGGCAATGGTGAAAGCGGGTATTTACCTGCTGATTCGCCTCTCACCCGGTTACGGCATGGTTGCCATTTGGGAAAACACGCTGGTTATTTTCGGCGCTTTCACGATGGTCTTTGGCGGTTGGGTTGCTCTCAAGCAAACAGACCTCAAACTCATTCTTGCTTACGGCACCGTGAGCCAGCTCGGTTTTCTCGCACTGATTGTCTCAGCGGGAACACCTAATGCGCTCTACGCAGCTATGGCTATGATGCTGGCGCATTCACTCTTCAAAGCAGCGCTCTTCCTCACCGTAGGAATTATTGACCATCAGTCGGGCACACGAAATATCCACAAACTCTCGGGTATCTTTCGCAGAGCCCCTGTACTGTTTGCCGTCGGTCTTATCTCTGCGGCGTCCATGGCAGGTATCCCTCCGCTGGCTGGTTTCGTGGCCAAAGAAGCAGTACTGGAAACCTACCTTGAACGACTCATGCATGCAGAAAACGGTAGCGTGCTATTGCTCGACCTCGTGACTGTGGGCGCTATCGTGGTGGGCTCCATGCTTACCTTCGCCTATTCTGCGCGTTTTGTGTGGGGCGCTTTCGCTACAAAACCTGCAAGCTTTATGGAGAATATTGATGAGATCAAGTTCTGCCAGACTTATTATGACCGCAACCCTGCAAAACTTGCTCACCTCGAAAAAAGCCCCGATACTCTCTTCCACCGTGTGAACTTCACCTTCATTGCATCGCCGGTGGTTTTGACCTTACTGACCATCGCATTCGGGCTATATCCCGAGCCGGTACACCACTGGATTTCTAGCCACCTGAAGAAAATAGGCGAATACGATCTTCACCTAGCCCTCTGGCACGGAGTGAACCCCGCATTCCTCACCAGTCTCGGCATCATGACGGTGGGTATGGTGCTTTTTCTTGCTCGCAACCCCATAGAAACGTTCCAAAACCGTATTCCCACCTGGCCAGCGGCGTCCACCGTCTACCGCAATATTGTTGACGCCTTGGATCGCCTAGCAGTATGGGTCACCGGTCAAACTCAGCGTGGTTCACTCGGCTTCTACCTGGGCATTATTCTGAGCACCGCGGTGACCGTGCCGACTATTGTGCTCTTCCTGGCAGAAACCCCTCCGCTTGCTAATATTCGCGTGAACGTGAACCCCGCTGAATGGGCTATCGCGCTGGTGATGATTACCGCAGCACTGGTAGTGCTCTGGGCACGCAAACGTTTCTTGGCGATCTTGATGGTCTCGGTAACAGGCTACGGCATGGCAGCACTCTTCGCTGTGCGTGCCGCCCCCGACCTTGCTATTACTCAGTTCCTAGTAGAAACCCTCTCGCTCGTCGCCTTTGTGTTGGCTCTACGAGTACTACCTCGAAACATCCGTAAGCAGAAGCTGACGGGCAAGCGCGAACAAACCCACCAGAGTATCCGAATCGTCATCGCTATTGGTTTCGGCATTTTGACGATGGCGCTTGCCATGTTTACCTTCTCCTCGCGGAGTCTGCAGCCCATCTCACTAGAACTACCCAAGATGGCGTACGAAATAGGCGACGGCACAAACATCGTCAACGTCATTCTCGTGGACACTCGTGGCTGGGATACCTTCGGCGAAATTTCAGTACTGGCTCTTGCCGCAACCGGTGTGGCATCCCTACTTTTCATTGAAGGGCGCCGTGACCGCGGCGCCTCTAAGAACCTGGATACTCAGGTGCTTCAAATCTTTGAGAAGCGCTACGCTGCACGCACGAATTTGACCGCTGAACAGAAGGTTGCCGGCCGTTTCTCTAGCGTGCACCGCGATCCTTTCATCGTTGCTGGTCGAACCCTGCCGCCCGAGCGTCGTTCAATTCTGTTAGAAGTCATGACACGCCTGCTCTTCCATACGCTGATTATGGTCTCGCTCTACCTGCTGGTGGCCGGTCACAACCTGCCTGGTGGCGGTTTTGCTGGCGGTCTGCTGGTCGGTCTCGCCTTTGCCGTGCGGTATTTGGCAGGCGGTGGGCGTGAGCTTCGTGCGGCATCCCCGATTCCTCCCGGCGTGTTCCTGGGAACGGGTCTTGCCGTTGCCGCGCTCTACGCTGCCACACCTCTACTCTTTGGCGATCCCGTATTTACCAGCTACACGCTCCAATGGTCTATGCCGGTGTTTGGCGACGTCAAGTTCGTTACGGCAACTATCTTTGATATCGGTGTGTACCTGCTGGTTATTGGGCTAGCGCTCGACGTCATCCGCTCCTTCGGCGAAAAGATCGATGTGAAAATTGCTGAAAACCGCAAACAAGAAGCACGGCGGCGCAACAATGCGGTGGCGGAGAAAAAACGACAGATCGCAGATAGAAAGGCAGCTACCGGTCAGCAATCCACGCAAGTTCTAGTCACTGAAGAAGGAGGCAACCGGTAATGGCAATTGATCTTAGCCTCATTCTTGTCATGGGTGTCATGTACGGCGTTGGCGTGTACTTGGTGCTTGACCGCACCATGACCCGCGTGATGCTTGGCCTTATGTTGCTGACTAACGCCACCAACCTGCTCATTTTCCATGCCGGTGGTCCTGCCGGTCTGGCTCCTATCTTCAATAAAGATATAGCAGCCGGAGACTACTCAGACCCCCTACCGCAAGCACTGGTTCTCACCTCGATTGTGATTTCCTTTGCTGTGACCGCCTTAATGCTTGGTCTCATCTACCGCGCATGGGTCCTCTCCCGTGGCGATGAAATTAAGGACGACGCCGAAGACCGCAAGGTGGCAACGAAACCTTCGTACGACCCGGAAGAAGACACTCCGGCATCGACTGACAGCTCAGAATTTGATGGTGATGAGCAGACCCGCGAAAGGGAATTCAAAATCAAAGAGGAGAAAAGAAAATCCTCCGGTCGCGAATCGCAGAAAACTACGGCGCACATCGCTAAAGATAGTTCTGATATAGCAGGGCAGAAGGAACACGCATGAATACAGTAGCTTTAGCGCCCCTGTGCGTGGCAATTCTTTTTCTTGCGGCAGCGTTTACCTTTACGCTCTCGCACCGCGTACGTTTACAACGCTTGGTCTCGCTCGTTGCCCTGGTGACTGTTCTGTCCTTGGAAGCCACTTTGGTGATTTCGACGTGGGACGGCGAACCACAGGCAGTGTTGCTGGCTAACTGGCCAGCGCCTTTTGGTATCACCATGGTGGTCGACCAGCTCTCCTCACTGTTGCTGGTGGTGAGCTCTATTATTTCGCTTGCCGTGTTAATCTTTGCTTCGGGTCAGGACATTGCGGATGATGATGACGAAGTGCCGATTTCGGTGTTTTACCCAACCTATCTGCTTCTTTTAGCGGGCGTCTCCAATGCCTTCTTGGCAGGTGATCTTTTCAACCTGTACGTGGGATTTGAAATTCTGCTGATGGCAAGTTACGTGCTCATTACGATGAACGCGAATACACCGCGCATCCGCTCGGGTACCACTTACATTGTGGTGTCGGTGGTTTCCTCGATTCTGTTCTTGACTGCTATCGGCTTCATTTATGCCTCGGTGGGGACTGTCAATATGGCAGATCTTTCGCTGAAACTGCAGACTTTACCTCTGGGTACTCAGCTTCAACTCCATCTGATGCTCTTGATTGCGTTTGGTATCAAGGCGGCTGTCTTCCCGCTTTCGCTATGGCTTCCGGACTCTTACCCCACGGCGCCGGCTCCTGTTACTGCGGTCTTTGCTGGCTTGCTGACGAAGGTGGGTGTGTACGCGATTATACGAACAGAAACTCTTCTCTTCCCCGGGGGGGCACTAGACGGGTTGCTCAGCGTGGTTGCTATCTTGACCCTTATCGTAGGAATTTTGGGCGCATTGGCTCAGGGCGACATCAAACGTATGCTCTCTTTCATTCTGATTAGCCATATCGGCTATATGATCTGGGGCATCGCGTTGAATAACCAGCTAGGCATGACTACCGTCGTGTTCTACATTGCCCACCACATCGTGATTCAGACCGGACTGTTCCTGGTGGTCGCGCTCATCGAACGACGCGGCGGATCAGCGAACGTTGAACGCCTCGGCGGCATGCTCAAGGTAGCCCCCTGGCTAGCGGTTCTCTACTTCATCCCAGCAATTAACCTGGGCGGTATTCCGCCGTTCTCAGGATTCATTGGAAAAGTCGGCTTGCTCCAGGCATCTGTTGAAGCTAATACCGGAATGGCCTATGCCATGTCTGGGGTGGGCGTCTTGGTCTCGCTTCTGACTCTGCTTGCCCTCACCCGCGTTTGGAACAAAGTATTTTGGCGCTCAGCGACCAAAGCAGAAAAACCCACCAAGGTTATTTTGCGAGCTGAGCACGATGCCACCGCAAAGGGAAAGAACCAATTGGATCGTCACGACCACAAGCCAATCCCCGTTTCGATGGTTGCTTCAACCGTGGGCTTAGTAGCAGTGGGTACTTCAATTACTTTCTTCGCTGCGCCGCTATTCCAGCTCGCTGAACATGCATCAGATAACCTCATGCATCCTGACCGCTATATCGAATCGGTTCTAGGACCTCAAACGCCTACCCGTGAGGACTACCTCGGTGAATTCCTGGACCAGCAAAACGCCGTAGATAATGAGGACGCAAGTAACGACGGCGAAGTGGTGACCGAATAATGACTCACTCCAATCATTCACTGTTGACCCGATTCCTCCACGGAATCCCCTCTTTTCTGTGGCTCACTTTCGTATGGTGTGCCGCCTGGCGAGATTTCGGGCTACCTAGCGTAGCGTTCGGCGCGATTCTAGCGCTTCTAGTGCTCTTGGTCTTCCGCCTACCCACGCTGTACCTCTCCAACAGGTTTAACATCTGGTATGCCCTGGTGTTTTTGGGGTACTTCACTTACCAGGTTGCCCGAGCCAGTATGGAAGTTTTCTGGTTCGCGTTGACCTACAAAGCACCTCTGCGTAACTCAGTTGTTGCGGTGAAACTTCGCACCGAATCCGACCTGTGGATTACCGCGATTTCGCATGCTATGTCGCTGATTCCGGGCTCTCTCGTCGTTGATGTTGACCGCGGCAACTCGATTCTTTACTTCCACGTACTGAATGCTTCGGGTCAAGACGCCGCGGAAGAATTTCGTGTTGAAGCCCATCGGATTGAAGCGATGATTCTCAAAGCGGTAGGGAGCAAAGAAGAATTCGCCATGATTACAGCGGATGAATCTCGTAGCAAGACGGCGAAAGGAAGTCACCGCGCATGAGTACTACCGTGATTTGGATCTGCGGTCTGATTTTGACCGTAGCGGCTTGCGGGACCGTGTACCGCATTTGGCGCGGTCCCACGCTTCTAGACCGGGTGCTTGCCAGCGACGTTCTCGTCTCGATTATCGTGGCGGTTCTGTGCGTGAATATGGTGGCTAAGGATTCCTACGAACTCATCACGCTGATTCTGCTGATTTCGATGGTGGGTTTTATTGGCTCAGTGACCGTTGCCCTCTACGCTAACAATGCGCCCTCCCGCGAGAAACGCCTGGAACCTTCCCGTATTCAGGAAGTTAACCGCAATGACCCGCAGGCTGCCCAGCGCTTGGCTGAAGCTAAACGTGTGGCGAAAGCTCGCAAACGCAAGAAGATTAAGGAAGGTAAATGATGGATGCTTTTCTCAATGTTCTAGAGGCAGTTTGCTTGGTTCTCGGGTGCCTGATGTCCTTGGGCGCCGCCATCGGTCTGATTCGGTTTCCCGATATTCTTTCCCGCCTCCACGCCGGCACCAAGCCTCAGGTTTTTGGTCTGATGCTTCTCTTGCTGGCTGTGCTGATTGATACTCGCAGTTGGGCGTATCTGCCGGTGTTGGTGGTCTCGCTCCTGCTGCAGCTACTGACTATTCCTATTTCTGCGCATATGATGGGCCGCTCCGGTTACCGTAACAAGCACTTCCCCGCAGGGGACTTGAAACAGGATGATCTGCGTACCGTCATCGAAGAGGCAGAAGCCGAAGAGAACGCGACAGACCCCCAGGGTGAGGATTCGCAGCCGGAGAGCGACGTCGATTCTATGCGGACTTCGTAGTACCTCCCGAGTTTGATACAAACTCGGGGTGGGGACGTCGCACCCCGTTATTTTGCCCCGAAACCGCCGTTGGAGTGGAGGAGTTGGCCGTTGATCCAGCTGCCGGCGTCGGAGAACAAGAAACTGACTAAATCTGCGGTGTCTTGGGGTTTACCCAGATGCCCTGCGGGGGTCTGGGCGGCGAGATATTGTTCTGTTGCTTCGTCCATCCACCCTGTATTGATGGGGCCAGGATTGATGAGGTTGCAGCGGAAACCTCGTGCACCCAGCTCGATTCCGCTGGCAATCACCAGGCGATCGAGAGCTCCCTTAGACGAGCCGTAGGGCAGGTTATGTGCGGTGTGATCGCTGGTTAGAGCCACTACGCGTTTGAGATTCTGCGGGTTTGTATCTGCTGACTCTGCGAAAGCTTTGATAAGAAGCCAATTAGCACGCACATTTACCGCATAATGTCGGTCCCAGCTCTCCACTGTGGTGTTGAGGACGTCGCTGTCTACACTCTCGCAGTGGGAAAGAACAAGCCCAGTGAGTTCTCCAAATCCTTGCTCACGGTGGAGTTTTTCTGCGTGGTCAATAAGCTTCTGCGGTGTGGAAGGGTCTTCGAGGTTGACTGGGAGCAGCTCAACGTTTACACTTTGTTGGCGAGCAAATGTGACAAGTTCGTCGAGGTCAGCGTTGCTGCGGGGTAACTCCAGCCGGTCGTCGTAGGGGTGCCAGTAGTTCAGCAATAGGTCCCAGCCTTCGGATGCGAGTTGCTGGGCGACGGCGTAGGCAATGGAATTGCGGCGTCCGACTCCGGTGATTAGCGCTAAACGATTCATAGATTTCCTTACTGCTCACAGACTTTGTATCAAATCTCTTTACTACCGCAGCACTTTTTGCGCGGCCCAATCTAGCACCATACCGAGCGCACCGATTACCAGGATGACGGCGAGCATCTCGTCATAGGCTAAGCGGTCGCGTGCGTTGAGAATTTCATAGCCCAGCCCTGAAGAAACACCGAGCATCTCTGCGGGAACAATAATGACCCAGGCAATTCCCAACGCCAACCGAATCCCCGCGAGCACGTAAGGCTTAATACTGGGAACGACGACGGTGCGGAGCACCTCTGACGGGGTTGCCCCGAGAGTTTGGGCTACTTGGAGATGTTGCTGGTCGAGTGCACGCACGCCAGAGACCGTGTTCAGCGTGATAGGCCAGATTGCAGCCATTGCCACGAGAAAAATAACCGGTGATGAACCTACGCCAAAGAGTGCCACTGCAATGGGCGCCCAGGAGAGGGGTGACACCATGCGCAGAAACTGGACCAGCGGGGCTGAAAACTGGTTAGCGGTTTGAGAAAAACCGATGAGTAACCCCAGCGGAATGCCGACTAGTACGGCGATTGCAAGCCCGGCAAGTAGTCGCCAGAGGCTTACCCCAATATCAGAGAGCAGCACCCCGCGCCCTATCAACGCCGCAAAAGCTGAGGGAATATTTTCTGGAGCGAAAGCGGTGAGCATGGTGTTTCCCCGAGCTGAATGGGTAAAAACCCACCAAAGAGCTACCGCAAAAATAATTCCTGCGGCGCCCCACACCCACCCTGGAACGGTAGAGGTTCGCCGATTTTTTACCTGATGCGGGGTAGCTGAAACCGCTTCTTCTGGCTGCTCAGAGGTGAGTAGGCTCATGGGGTAACTCCTGAAGTTGTTTCGCCGTCGATCTGTTCTTGCCGGGTAGTTCCTGATTGCCCAAAAACTCCGAATCCGCCCACCGATGCAATCGCCTGGGTCACTAATTCTTCATTCACTAGATCCCGGTGCACGCTGACAGGGTCGAGTTTGTTCAAGAAGTCAGTAGGAGCATCCATGAGCGTCTCGCGCATATGAACCACCAAATCTTCGGTGAAACTTGCGTACGGGTAAGGCTGGAACTGCAAGAGTTGCCCGCCCCAGGACGGATTCTTGACGGCGTCGCGGTGCTCTGAAAGATGGTCGGTCATGGCACGTTCGATAGCCTTAGGTTTTTGCGGCAAAAAGTTATCTGAGAGAATTTTTGCCGCTTCTTTTCGATGCTCGCGGGCAAAAATCTGTGCTTCGACGAGAGCGTTAGTAAAGTGTTGGGCAATCTCGCCTTGTTGTTCGATGAGCGAGCCACGCATGAGTGTAACGCAGCAGGCGTGGTCGCGCCAGACGTCGCCCATGAAGCGGTGAATCCTACCTACCTTCGATGCCACTGCCGCTGCGTTGAACGGGTCAGCTACGGTGAATCCGGCGATGGTGCCGTTGGCAAGGGCGGGAATCATGTCAGAGGGAGCCATGACGACGAGGGCCACCTCGCCCCGATCGGCGTCGGCAGTTTTACGGATCACCGGGGTGAGCCCAGCCTCGCGCAGAATCTTCTGCACCAAAATGTTATGAATCGAAAACCAGCCGGGAATAGCTACGGTTTTACCCGCCAGTTGAGCGGTCTCCACGATCGAGGGCGCAACCGTGAAAGCGGACCCGTTGACGTGATTCCATGCGACGATTTGAGCGTCAGCACCCACATCGTACTTCAGGTAAACCGCCATGGGCATGAGCAGATGAATGACGTCCACCGTACCCGAAATAAACGCTTCGGTCAGCGACGACCAGGAACGGAACATGACCGGTTTCGCCACCGAGATTCCGTGTTGGGTGTAAAGACCTTGCTTGTGAGCCAGCAGGAGAGGAGCGGAATCGGTAATGGGAAGGTAACCGATTTTGAGCGCTCCACCCACTTCGACACCCGCTGCTTCCTTACCCGACGCTCGTCCTAATGCTGCCGCGCTCGCCAGGGAGCCTCCGGCTGCCACGGTGCCGCCGGTAGCCCACAGCGCTGTGCGTCGAGAGATACGTCTACTCTTCTGGTGGGACACGTCTGTTCCTAAAAAGTTGGGGAGTGGGCAGGTTTATCGGGCAGATCTTTCGCTGACTCATCGCGTAGTGAACCACTAAACGTAGCGCGGTCGCTATCCCCATCATTCCGGTAGTATTCGAGGATTTCCTCGTGGGTAACCTGCTCATGAGCGGGGGACCAAAATCGCGTAAAGCCTTGCTGGGCGCGGAAGAAACCGATTCGATCGCCTACCGTGAGCGCTTCGGAAATATCGTGGGAAACCATCAGTACGGTGAGGTTGAGTTCTTCAATTAGACTGCGTAACCACCCCTGTAGTTCGCTACGGGTAGCGGGGTCGAGAGCGGAGAAAGGCTCATCTAAGAGCAAGAGCGACGGTTGAATCGCCAGAGCCCGACCAATCGAAACCCGTTGTGCCTGACCCCCTGAAATTTCATTGACCTTGCGATCTTCTAACCCCTGCAGACCCAACCGTTCGATCAGCCGATTAACGGTGGGAGCATCGACTCGTCGCGCGTTCTTCTTGTACTGAGCACCGAGCGCGATATTCTCCCGTACGGTGAGCCAGGGGAACAGCGCAGCCTGTTGAAAGACGACCGCATGGCGAGTTCCAGGCGCTACGTGCACGCTTCCTGAATCTAGTTCTTCAAGTCCTGCGACAGCACGTAAAAGGGTGGATTTTCCAGACCCTGTGTGTCCGAGGATGACGAATGCTTCACCGGGATTGAGGTCTAGCGAGACGTCGTGGAGAGTTGGCTCACTGGCACCGGGGTACGTTTTGAAGGCGTTAGCGATGGTGAGTGCGGGAGTGTTCATGAGTTGCTGCTGTGGCTGTTACTGGGCATGGCTGAGTTCATATCGGAGATGGCCCTCAGTAGGCGACTGCACCGGCAAGAACTGTGATTCGCGCAGTCTGCGTGCTGAGGGACTGTTGGTTTTGTAGGCTTTGCCGCCGACGGTCGCCAGTTCGATACGGGTGGCGGCGGTGGCAAGATGCGCAGCGTCAAGTCGAAGCTGCAACACGCGGCGTCGTTCAACCTGCTGGGGATGTTCAGCGAGCTCGGTGATTTCGGTGCGTAGACGTTCGTATTCGGCGCGGATGGTGGCGAATTCATCACGGAATATACCCTGGGCGACGTCGAGGTGATCAGCTGCAGAGTTCAGTGCGGCAGCGCCGAGCCCGAGGCAGAAAGAGGATTGCACCAACAGGAAAGGGGCGAGAATTTTCTGGAGAAAACCGGGGACGTCGCGGGTCATGATGTCGGCTTCAGGCACGAAGAGGTTTTCGATCTTGATAAAACCGGATTCGGTGGCATCCAGAGCTAGAAGACCTTTTTGGTATTTCACGTTGAAACCGTCGGCGTCTACATGGGTCTGCACAATGTATTTGGTGGGTTCGCCTGCTGCGGCGTCGTCCACTATGACCGGGAGAACCACCACGCCGCCGGGGTAGAGGTTGGATGCCCAAGAGATAACTCCGTTGAGTTGCAAGCCGCCCTCTACGTGGGTGGCGTGTACCTGAATTTCACCGACTCCCGAGGAGTCCTTGAACGCCGCCGCCATGGCGGTAGTGCCGGTGGTTTCTCCGGTTGCTAGACCGTCCGGTAGCGGCAAATCAAGTGCATCAAAGAACGCGATGGTTGAGCGGTGCGCCCAGAGCGAGAAAGCTGTAGATGCGCATTGTGTGGCAAGATCAAATCCCACTGCGACCTGGGGCAGTAGTGAGCCTTCCCTGCCCAGGGTCAACAATCCCTGGGAACCGAGTGTCCGCAACGTATCAAAAGGTGAATACTTATCGTGATCGACGTCTTCGGCGTGCTCTCGCGCCAGATCGAGTACCTGCTGGCGCTGGGGGTAATCAAAGAGAGGTTCAAGAGTGAAATCAGACATGGCGTGCTCTTTCTAGCGGCAAAACTTCTTGAAAAGCGGGGTATAAATGCGAAAAAAGGGTGTAAAAACGCCGCCGCGCAGACTTATCACAAGTGGCGGCGGCGTTGCTAAAAGAAACCCTTATGCTTCGTTCAGCTTGAAGATGCGGTCAATAGGGGTGTTGACTGCTTCGCGTGCGCGGCGCAGAGCATCTTCATCAGGGGCGTCATAGAAGCAGAGGCACTTTGCGGTATCTTCGCGGACGTAGGTGCGCAAGAAAGAAACCTCGGGAACTTTTGCGTAGTTAGGGGAGTTTGCCTTCTTACGAGCGAGGTACTGATCCATGGTAATTTCCGCGGGAATGTCCCACTCAATCAGGTATTCGGCGTTGGACTTGAGCTTCTTGATATCGTCCAAATCTGCGCCGACGAGGCGAACTTCGTCCGGCCCTGCCAAGGAGGCCTTGCCCTCGAAAGCAGTCTTGAAAGCATCGGCAAATACGCCGGGGTTGTTTGATTCTACGATGACGTAGATGGTCTTGAAGTCAGAGGTTACCTGGGTTTCAATGAGCTCAGCTTCGGTCTGCTGCAGCGCCTGACCGGCATCTTCAATGAGCGCGGTTGCGTTCTCTTTGGAGGCGTCTTGCGGGGTGAGCTCTACGAGGTAAAGAGCCATGGTTGTTTCCTTTCTCGGACGTCGAGTTCTGTAATAATCAACGTGTTTCACTGGAGAATGTACGCCACCTGCAAGGGCAGATGCTAGAGGTTCTTTATAAGAAGTAACTTGGTGCAAAGAAAGTTAACATGGGCTTGACGAGGTAGCTCTTTTCCGTTTCCCCAGTTTGTAACAGACTTTTGGGGCTGTACCAGGAAAGTCATGGTACAGCGCGGAAAGTATCGTACGAACTCGAGGCGGGGAGCCTCGCGGGGACTTTGGGCCAGAAACATGAAAGCGGACCGCATTCTATGCGGTCCGCTTTCACATTTCTGATACAAACTGGGTTAAGTCCAGCTCCCACAACCGATTAGCGGTCGATAGCTCCACCGCGAATGAGCTTCTCGTTGGAGAACTCGTAGAAGCCCCACTGGGTGAGTTCGCGCCCGTAACCGGACTTATTTACGCCACCGAAAGGTAGATCTGCCTGGGTGGTTACGTGCTCGTTGACCAAGGCCATACCCGTTACTAACTGATCCGCAACCTCAAAGCCGTGTTCGACATCGTCGGTCCAGACCGATGCCTGCAGGCCGTACTCGGAGTTGTTGGCGAACTTGATAGCTTCTTCTTCGTTCTTAACCTTGTAAATAACCAGGGCGGGTCCAAAGAGCTCGTTGCAGGAGAGGTCCGCGTCGAAATCAACACCTGTCAGTACCGCCGGGCTCATGAACCAGCCGGGGCGGTTAAGCTTTTCGCCACCGAAGTGCAGGGTTGCGCCGTCTTTCACTGCCTGGGCAATGCGCTCTACAGCTTCATCACGAGCGCCCTCCGAGGAGAGGGGACCCATCTGGGTAGATTCGTCTGAAGCGTCGCCTACTTTCACGCTCTGAGCGGTCTCAACCGCAGCTTGAACGAACTCATCATAGATGCTCTCCAACACGATAACGCGCTTGGGTGAGGTGCAGACCTGACCAGCATTCGCAAAACGCAGGGAGGTGAGTTTCTGCGCTACCTTGGCGACGTCCTTGACTGAATCCAAAACGATAGCGGGGTCGTTGCCGCCCAGCTCCATCACAGACTTCTTGACGTTCTTAGCAGCTGCCATTGCCACAGCGGTACCTGCACGCTCAGAACCGGTAACAGATGCTCCCTTGACGCGGAAGTCTTCTAGCACGGTCTCTACGTCTTCAGCGTTGAGGTAGAGGTTCTGGTAAGCGCCGTCAGTCAAACCTGCTTCGGAGAGAACTTCTTCGAATTTTGCGGAAGAAACGGGGCAGATAGATGCCTGCTTCATCAAAATAGTGTTACCCAGCAGAAGGTTTGGTGCGGAGAAGCGGGCAAGCTGGTAGTAGGGGAAGTTCCAGGGCATGACGCCGATGAGCACGCCCATCGACTCGTGGCGAACCAGGTTGGTGGGAGCACCCTTGGCATCAAGCTTTTCGTCTTCGAGAAGTTCTTCAGCATGGTCTGCATACCACTCAAAGATGTTAGCAACGAGCTCAATTTCACCCTTGGCATCGTTGACTGGCTTACCCATTTCTTTGCCGATAATTTCAGCAAGTTCTGCGCTACGATCGCGGAAGATTCCGGCGGCTTTGGTGAGAACTGCGGCGCGCTCGGTTGCAGGTTTCTTGTGCCATTCTTGGTATGCCTTATCCGCGGTGTCAATAATTCCGGGGATTTCGGAGGGGTTGATGGAGTCGAATTTCTGCTCGACTTCACCGGTGTTTGCGTTAGTTAGTGCGTAGGTGCCCATGAAGTTATTCTCCTTTTATCTCGGATAGAATCTAAGTCTGCTTCATGTTACTTTCTTAAACCTACCGCGGTATCTTCTTAAAAAACAGGTGTTGAAGAGGCTCTCTCAGTAACTTAAAAGCAAGGAGGTCCCTCGAAACATCGAGGAACCCCCTTGCTTAGATGGGGCAAAAACCGCAAAGATGTTTAGCGAATGCCAGCCATCTTCTGAGTAATCCACTTGTTCATACCCCAAAGCAAAAGACCGACCACAATGGTGCCGATACCCAGCGTGGTGAAGTAAGGAACTTCGGTTTCTACCGAGTAGAACTTAGCCAACCAGCCAGCGAGCACGGTACCTAAAGCAACTGAGGTGAAGTACAGCGCCACCATGTTCACTCTGTGACGTGCGGGAGCCAACTTAGTGGAGAGCGACGTGCCCACTGGAGAGATTGCAAGCTCAGCGATGGTGCATACGAACAAAATCAAAACGATCCAGCCAACGTTCACGCTCATGTTTCCTGCCTGAGTAAGGAAGATGAGGAACGCGATACCTACGCCGATGATGCCCAAGGCAAACTTGACCACAGTGGTGGGCTGGCGCTTGCCGAGGCGGTCCCACATGATGGTGAAGAGGGGCGCGAAAATGATGATGAAAATGGGGTTAATGGAGTTCACTAAGCTGGGCTTGAGCTCCATGCCCAGGATGTTCCAGTTCAAGCGGGTATCTGAATACAGTGCCATTACAGTGAACTGCTGCTGGTATAGAGCCCAGAAGACGGCGTTACCAATCCACATGGGGATGAATGAAACCACGCGGGAGTGCTCCACCGAGGTGATTTGCTTGTCCCTCAAAATAACGGTGAACAGCGAAACCGCACCAATAGCGATGAACCCCATAACCCAGCTGGCGAGGTTACTGGGGGTAATGATGCCGGTGAACACCAGAAGAAGAATAACGACAAGAATAGCTACGCCCAGTAGTGAGTACTTCTTCTTTTCTGAAGAAGTAAGTGGTGCGGAGAGCTCATGCGCTGATTCAGGAAGGTTCTTGCGGGTCAGCGCGTACTGGGTCAGGCCAATTGCCATACCGATCGCTGCTAGTAAGAAGCCGGCGTGGAAGCCCCAGAGACCCCACCCAAAAGTAGTGAGCAAGGGGCCTAGGAGGGAGCCGATGTTTACACCCATGTAGA
This sequence comes from Rothia amarae, assembly GCF_042677725.1. Taxonomy (NCBI): domain Bacteria; kingdom Bacillati; phylum Actinomycetota; class Actinomycetes; order Micrococcales; family Micrococcaceae; genus Rothia; species Rothia amarae. Next base: position 37,990 of record NZ_JBHUCN010000008.1, on the reverse strand, counting down.
AGATGGTGAAGCCACCGTCGCGGCGGGGATCATCTTTGGCGTAGAGGGTGCCCAAGAGTGCCGAGGCATTCGTCTTTAGACCACCGGATCCGATAGCTACGAGAAGTAGACCTGCGATGACGCCGGCGGCACCGGGCAGCAAAGCAAGCGAGATATGGCCCGCCATAATCAAAATGCAGGAATAGAATAAGGTGCGTTCGGGGCCAAGAACGCGGTCGCCAATGAAGCCGCCCAAGATAGCAAGCAGGTAAACGGTGCCACCGTAGGCACCCATGATGCCTGCTGCGGTGGTCTCGTTGACCAGTCCAGATCCACCCTCAGTTACTGCATAGTAGAGGTAGAAGATCATGATGCCCTGCATGCCGTAGTAGGAGAATCGCTCCCACATTTCTACGGAAAACAGGTTTGCTAACATGCGCGGGTGACCAAAGAAGGTTTTACCGCTGGGGTTTAGCTCGCTGGTGGTGCGAACTGCGGCTTGGGAGCCGGTATCGTGCGGAGATGTCGTCATTTTTTCAACTTAGAACAGGGAACGCGCAGGGGATAAAGCGAGCTCCGGTGCAATGGTTTTTCCGTGTAATTCTAAACCTTAATTGCTTTCGGAATCATCTTTTCTATGCGATGAGATGCATAAATTTACGTTCTGGGTAAATGAGAATCCGGGGGAGAGTAACACTTGGGGGATAGTGAAAGGGGCTATTTTGATGCCCTTTGACCGGTGCAAAAGGTGAGAGAGATGAATACCTCAAAAAATAATACGCCACCTTAATATTTTTCCCACACTCCGGATGCGGATTATGGTTGACTGAAGTTATGACTACTACACCTCATAACTCGAATGAAAATAATATTCCTTCAAATCCGAATAATGCGGGTAGCAGCCGAGCTGTGAATTCCGATTCTGTTCACGATTCCGTTGCTGGAACCCCCAACAACACTCAGCAGTACGGTGAGCACCACAACGGGGCTCAGGCAAATGGCGCGCCCGTCGCACCGCAGTACACGGAGAACAACAACCATTACGTGAACGAACATCAGTATGGTCAGGTTAATGCGGCTAACGAAGCTGGCGTAAGTGCAGCACAGACTTCCAAGGTCGTGGGCATTATTGCTCTTATTCTTTCCATCATTCCTATTTTCTTCCCCGTCACTCAGATTATTGCAATCGTGCTGGGTATCGTAGGAATGTCTAAAGCAAAGAAAGCTCAACGTTTCGGTATCCCTGCTAAGGGCGGCAAAATTATGAGCATCATTGCAATTGTTATTGCGCTGATTTGGATCGTACTCGGTATTATTGGCTTCATTATGCTGGCTAATAACCCTGACTTCCAGGAACAGATGCGCCAGTTCCAGAACCAGTAATAGTTTTTAGCTTGAGAAAATCCGCTTCGGTTTCACCGGGGCGGATTTTTTGTTGTCCGTGTTGCTCCGCGTCGTCGTCCGTGGAAAAGTTAGATTTGATAGACCATCAACCTAAGGAGAAAACATGAACGACGATTTGCGCCAGGTAACTGTGGACGAAATCCCTGCAGATGCCAAGATTTTGGACGTGCGCGAGGACATGGAATGGGAAGCAGGCCATATTGAAGGCGCCCAGCACATTCCCCTCGGCGATGTTCCCGCCCGTTACGGTGAGGTGCCCCTGGATGAAGATGTGTATATCATCTGCCGCTCTGGTGGGCGCTCATTGAAGGCAACCGCCTACCTTCAGGATGCCGGTTTTGACGTGCTGAACGTTATAGGCGGCATGGGTGCATGGCAGGACGCCGAGAAGCCTATGGTCTCTGAAAACGGTGAAGACGCGCGCGTAATGTAGCTGCCGTTTTTCACCTAGACTGTTGAGGTGACTCGTTCTCTTAGACTGCGTGCCCTCGATTTCATGGTGAATCCCCAGCTAGCTTTTCCTCTTATTGCTGGCGATTCTAGCTATGCCTTTTGGCTGGATTCTGCTCGCCCTGAATCACCTATGTCTCGCTTTTCTTATGTGGGCGTAGTGCCTAATCCCGCCCAGGTATTGAGGGTGGAAGAGGCGGGTGAGCAGAATCCGTGGGAGTTACTTTCTGAAGCTTTGGCATCTGCACCGCAGGTGGATTTTGAAGATGTATCTGTGGAAGTACGCAACCACTTGGTAAGTGAACTGTTAGGCGGATACGTAGGGTATTTCGGTTACGAGTCGCGCCGTGCGCTGGGATTTTCCACACCCTATAGCGCGGAAACTCCCGATGCCCTCTGGATGCCCGCCGTCCGCTATCTCATGCTCGATCACATTGTGCAGCGTGCCTATCTGGTGGGAGATAGCGAGTGGATTGAGACAACGGCGCAAGCTCTAGCGGAAATCGCGGAGCAAAGTTCATCTGAAAATGAGGCGTCTTGGGGCGATACTCAGCCGCAGGCGGGGCTTCACTTTGCTGACCCCGACCGCGCCGAATATTTAACCGCTATTGAAGACTCTCTGCACGAGATTTATGAGGGTAACACCTACGAGGTCTGCATGACCGCAGAGACCCGCACGTCATTACCCCGTGAAATAAATAGCCCGCGCGGCATATTCGATCTGTACTGCGCGCAACGTCAGCATAATTCGGCGCCCTATGCTGCATTTTTGAAGTGCGAGGACCACTGGGTTCTGAGTTCCTCTCCCGAGAGGTATCTCACGGTATCTGCTGCAGGTCGCGCCGAGACAAAGCCCATTAAGGGAACGGTTGAACGTGCTGCCGACCCGCTGGAGGACCTCCGCGCCGCCACCTGGTTACGGGAAGATCCTAAGACACGCGCGGAGAACCTCATGATCGTGGATTTACTCCGCAACGATTTATCGATGGTTAGTGAACCCGGCACGGTTAAAGTACCGGTGCTGATGGGCGTGGAATCTTACTCGACGGTGCATCAGCTTGTTTCTACGATTTCCTCGTTGCTGCGCCCCGAAGTTTCTGCGGTTGACGCTGCCGCCGCTTGTTTTCCCGGTGGCTCCATGACCGGCGCGCCTAAGCCCTCCACCATGGAAATTATTGACCGATTAGAGCAACGTGCCCGCGGAATCTATTCGGGGTCGCTGGGATTCTTTTCGGCGTCGGGTGCGGCGAATCTTTCGATTGTCATTCGCACGCTGGTGGTTTTACCCAGCGGCGAGGTATCGCTGAGCGCCGGTGGCGCGATTGTTGCCGATTCTGATCCCGACGCCGAGTACGAAGAAATGCTCGCTAAATTGCGGGCGGCGGTCCCCGGCGTCCCTACTTCTTAGCGATGTAGAGGGCGCCCGCAATCATGGGCAGCTGCATGGGTAGACGGCGCAGGCGCTTGGCGTCGGTGTCGAATACTCCGGGTATGTCGATTTTAGCGGTGTACTGGTAGACGTTAGCGGGAAAGACTGCAGTGAAGAGGGCTGCGGCGCCTAGCCCAGTTGCTCGACGTGCGCGCGGGGCAGTCAGCATTCCGAGCCCCAGAGCTAGCTCTGCGACGCCCGAGAGGTAGACGATGTCTTCTGCTTTGCCGGGAACCCATGGGGGGACGATGGAAGCGAAGTTTTCGACGGCGTCCTGCTTGAAGTGAAGGGCACCCATAATCGTGAGCCCCGCACCCATGCCGAGGCGGGTGAGTTTCTGGCCGGTGGATTCGCTGGGATCTTTGGAAAAAATGCTCATGGTTCTAGACTACCGAACCTCGCGGGTCACCAAATCCGTAAAAATGCACCCAAATACCTACACTTTTACTGATTTAATGACCCAGGCGAGGGGAGAGGCCTAGCGGAAGTCGACTTTCTTGAGGAGGGTTGCGCCGATGGCGTACGTAAAGACAATGCCAATTAGGCAAATCACCATGAATCTACCGGTGTAATAAATATCTGCGGATAGTGGTAAGAGAGGTGAAGGCGCGTGTTCATTTCTCATCATGGCAACAATGTCTAAAACGCTGGTGTAATAGACCTCTTGACTTTCGGTGTAATAGTAGGGGTGAAACAACTGGCTGAGCCCCAAGTCATAGTAGATTGTGCCGAACATTTCGCGGCTGGTTACCAGCAATAGCCCCAAGAAGATGAGACAGCATATTCCGGTTACTGCAGCGCCCCATCTTGAAAAAGCTAAAGCCAGAAAAGCACCCAGCATCTGAACAATAAACAAGAGGGTAAACCAGATGACTGCAAATCGTAAGAGTTCCAAAAACTGGAATGCTAGAGGATCGGCAAACATAAATATTCCGTCAAAACTTGGAGCCATGACTTGCCATCCAAGCGAGTATCCTAAAGTGAGCTTTTCAACCACAGCAAAAATAATGTAAACGCTCATGGTTACCGTGGCTAAGAGAGCCGACGTGCGGGCGAAGCCCCTCCAGAAGTTTTGACGAGAGAAACCCATTCCTAATATGAGGGATATATTCCGCCTGACTGCCATGAAAGAGGCTGAAGCGAAAACTACACTCATTACAACCTGATGCACGGTGTTTTCCGTGTAAAACTGGCTGAGGTTGCCGGTGGTAAACCTTGTCGAGACGGCAATTATTAATCCGGTTACTGCTAATAAAACGCCTATCAAAGCTGGCAATCCTGCCGCCAAAAATATTGTGCTGCGGCGGTTCACCAGTAACATCTTTGCCACTGTGCGAGAACGGCCGCCTGTTTTGACTCTGCCCGCCGTCCGCGCGTCATTTCTTTCTACTGCTATGGAGCTCATGATTGAGCCTGCCTTTCCGTAGCCTGGCTGTATGCCGCCACAAGGTTCTGAAGGGAAACGGAAGATACTGCAACGCCAAGGGATTGGGCACATCGCACGCAGGTGTCGGTGAGTTCGGCTGCCACGAGAGCTGTAGATCGACCAGCGAGCGAGCGGGAACTTGCTACCGAGCGTTCCAGGTTGTTACGTGAAAGATAAACAGCGACGGCGTCGTCGGTTCCCGAAATTTCGTGGGCGTATGCGGTGGCGTCGTCTGCAGGAACATTCAGCAGGATACTGCCTTTCTCCAACAAAATGATGTGATTTAGCAGCGGCGCAATTTCATCAATGAGATGAGTAGAAATCACGAAGGTGCGCGGGTTTTCGCTGAAATCGCGAAGTACGAGGTCATAGAACTTCTGGCGGGCTACTGGGTCAAGCCCGGTGTAGGGCTCGTCCATGAGCGTGAGCTCAGCGCGAGACGCCAGTGCAACCGCAATTCCTAGTGCAGACTTTTGGCCGTCTGATAGCTTGCGGGCCTTTAATTTCAGTGGAATCTCAAAAAGCTCGACGGCTTCGGCAGCTAGTTCTGCATCCCACATCGGGTAGGCGATTTCTGCCATGCGCAGTACATGGAAAACGCGGGTGTCGTCGGAGTAAGTCTGCCCGGTACGCATGAGGTGGGTTTTTGCTAGGACTGATGATGAGAAGCCTGACTCGCCAAATAATTCGATGAAGCTACCGGAGTCAGCTTGAATCTGATTCATCAGGGCGGTGAGGAGGGTGGTTTTGCCGGCGCTATTGCGCCCAATTAGCCCATAAATTGTATGAGGATAAAGCTCAAAACTCACACGGTTTAATACGTGAGGATCTTTGTGATGGTATGTCTTAGCGAGCTGTGAAACTCTCACTATTGGTTTGGTCATTGCTTAACCCTTCTTAGCTTCGAAGGCGTCGGTGACGGCGGCTAGAACGTCGTCCTTACTCAGCCCCAAAGTTGATGCTTCGTTGACGAGCGGAGAAATGAACGCTCGGATGAATTCCTGTCGACCTTCGTCGAGAAGGATGGCGCGTGCGCCGGTTGCCACGAACATGCCGATGCCTCTTTTCTTATAAATCACGCCTTGATTGACCAAAATGTTGATGCCTTTATTGGCGGTTGCTGGGTTGATGCGGAAGAACTCTGCGAACTCGTTAATAGAGGGGATCTGAGATTCTTCGGGGTATGTTCCTTTAAGAATTTCTGCGGTGATGTGATCCGCGAGTTGCTGGAAGATGGGTTTATCGCCGGTGAGCAAGGTGCCTCCTTTCGAAGTATTAGTAAAAGGTGAGTTACTTGGTTAGTTACTTATGTAGTTAACCTAGACTACGACGTCGCCCTTGGCAAGGAAAAAATAATAATTGCGGGAGTAGCGCAGGGGAGCGGGTCACCAAATCCGTAAAAATGCACCCAAATACCTACACTTTTACTGATTTAGTGACCCACCCCCGCTAAGTCACCCCGTTCGCTACACTTAAACCCATGACTAAGCTTTCTGAAACCCTGCCCATTGACGAAGCTCGCGAACGCCTGCGCCAACTCATCATGGAGCTCGCCGTCGTCCGCGGCAAAGTAACCCTTTCTTCCGGCAAAGAAGCCGACTACTACGTCGACCTTCGCCGCATCACCCTGCATCATGAGGCATCACGCCTTGTCGGACAGGTTATGCTTGACCTCCTGGATAACGCCGGCATCGAATTCGACGCCGCAGGCGGTCTCACCATGGGTGCAGACCCCGTAGGCAACGCCATCATGCGTTCGGCAGGTGACCAGGACCGCGCTATCGATACTTTCGTGGTGCGTAAAGCTCAGAAGTCTTATGGCATGGGACGCCAGGTTGAGGGCCCCAGCGTTGAAGGGCGCAACGTCGTAGCTGTTGAAGACACCTCCACCACCGGCGGGTCAGCCCTTACCGCAGTAGAGGCGCTCAAAAAAGCTGGCGCGAACGTGGTAGCTGTTGCAGTGATTGTTGACCGCGCAACCGGCGCCAAAGAACACATTGAAGAAGTAGCGGGCGTACCCTGCCTTTACGCATACTCAAAGACTGATTTAGAACTCGAAGACTAAGATTTTTACTTCACATGAGAGGGCGGAAAACTGCCCTCTCATGTGCGTTAACGCAGCAGAAAGCTTTTTCATGATTGACCCCGAAAACCCCTCAGAGAACCCCGAAACCTCGAACTCTCCACAGGTTCCCCTCACAGAGACACCTACCCCAGAAACCGACGGCGCCGCCGCCGCCCAGTTTGAACAGTCTGAACACAACGTGGGTGTGGGGCCGTGGGAGGGTGAGCTACCCGAAGGCGACCACTGGGATCCCGAGCTGTTAGAGAAAGGCGACCGCCGCAACGTCGTCGACCAGTACCGCTACTGGAAGATGGATGCGATTATCGCCGACCTTGATTCCAAGCGCCACAAATTTCACGTAGCGATTGAGAACTGGCAGCATGACCTCAACATCGGCACCGTAGTGCGAACTGCCAACGCTTTCCTCGCCAAAGAAGTGCACATTATCGGCAAAAAACGCTGGAATCGACGCGGCGCTATGGTCACCGACCGCTACCAGCACGTGCGCCACCATCCCACCGTGGAGGAGTTCGTGCAGTGGGCGCAGGGGGAGGGGCTCACGATTATTGGCATCGATAATTTCCCCGATTCCAAGCAACTGGAAACCTATGATCTGCCAGAGAACTGCGTCTTTGTCTTCGGGCAAGAAGGTCCGGGGCTTTCCGACGAAGTGTATGAAGTCGCCCAAGATACCCTCAGCATTGAACAGTACGGTTCTACCCGCTCGATGAATGCCGCCTCAGCCGCCGCCATCGCCATGCACGCGTGGATTCGCAAGTTCGAGTTCGGTCAGCGAGTTAATTAGCCGCTTTCCGCCCGCTTGCTAATGCTCCTTGGATAGAAGCATGGCGTATGTCGCCAGCGAGGGTAATCTTGTTGCTTTTTGGAACAGGGTTAGAGTCTGCGCCGATGATGGGAAGAGCATGTTCTATATGATGGGTCGTCAGCAGCTTCCAATCATCAGCGTTATCGGCTCCTAGAATCTGGGCAGAACGTGCCGCAATCTGTTGGGGGTCATCGTTGCGTAAACCGGTAGCGCTTACCTCCACCAGGTGCTTGCCCAAGGGCGCGTAAGAGGGAGCAATGTTAGATACTACGGCCGTGTGATTGAACAGAGGCTGTCCCGAGAGATCAAGATGAAGGTAACGGGATTCGGTTGGTCTAGTCGAGGTCGCAAACCACCAGGTAGTAAGAGCTCCCGTGGCGGGTTTATTGATGCCAGTTAAGTAAGACGATGCCAGAGGGTCAGCCGCAACAATCACGCGGTTAGCGGTGAGCGTAGATCCGTCAGAGCAAACTACTTCTACACCGGCAGGAGCTTCATTAATTTTTTCGACTGCGGTGTTAAACCGAATTGATTCTTTCACGCCCTCCAGAAGTTGCTTTACTATAGCTTCCATACCCTGAGCGGGCAGGGAAGGCGAACCCAGCACGAAGTACTTCATGAGATCCCTGGCGAATTTCACAGAACAAGACAGCTTCTCGTCCGCTACCACGGCAGCAAGAAAAGTACGAATCGTGCGATTCATCAATGGGCTGAACTGCGATTTGTCTAACGCATCTGCAAGGGTGATTTCGGAGGGAACTCTCAAAAATTCGAGAGCTGCCCGCGCGTCTTGACCTTTGAGCGTGCGCAGTAATCCACCAGCATTGTGTGGGGCGCGAGTGGGGTCTGCGAGAGTAATCTGTTTGCCCTGATGCCACACTGTAGCCCCGCGATCAAAAGCTTGTAGACCCAGGGATTTAAGATTTAGTTGTGAACGTGCCGCTGGGTAGGCAGGATTGAGAAGCTGAAAACCTACATCGCAGGTGAACCCCTCAATTTTCTCAGATGTGATACGCCCACCGGCCCTATTGCTTTTTTCAATAATTACAAAGTCAGTACCTTGGCGTTTGAGCTCTTGTGCCGCGACTAAACCGGAAATTCCTGCACCAATAATGATGGTGTTCATTGGTGACCTTTCTACATGAAGAACGTTATAGAAAGCTTATTATGCAAAGCTGAATCAAGCTATGGACATCGAGAATACTTGTACCTATAAATGCGTTATAAGCTGAGATAGATTAACCACCATAATTCGCTGGAGAATGAATGGCCTTACCTCAACCCGCTATTTCCTCTAAGAAGCTCTTATCAGCTCTTCTTATCCCACTCTTTATGGCGCTTTTGGCTGTATCTGTGGTGAATGTGGCTCTCACTCCTATAGGTAATTCATTGGGAGCTTCTTCGAGCCAAACCCAGTGGGTGGTCTCCGGGTACGCGCTCGCCTTTGGTGTTCCGCTGGTTGCTGCGGGTAGATTTGGCGATGCCACTGGACGGCGTCGCATGTTTATTCTTGGCATCACGACGTTTACCGTGGGTTCGTTGATAAGCGGTTTGGCCCCCAACGTAGAAGTATTGATTGCTGCGCGCGTGCTCCAGGGGCTTGGCTCAGGCTTTCTCAATCCTCAAACCACTGGCATTATTCAGAGTAATTTCTCCGGGCAAGCGAGGGCACGTGCCTACGGGATGTTTGGAACGGTAGTAGCTCTTGCGGTAATAGTGGGGCCTGTGATGGGCGGTTTCCTCATTCAGCTCTTTGGCGAATCTTTGGGCTGGCGCATGATGTTCTTGGTGAACGTGCCTATCGGTTTGTTGGGTATCTATTTGGCGATGAAATGGCTCCCTAACGATCGTCATGCAGCTGATTTGGGTAGCAATCCCCGCCGACGACATATGGATCTTGACCCTGTAGGCATGATTACCCTCGCGGTGGCAACTTTAGCGGTTCTGTTCCCCTTCGTACAGCGTAGCCAAAACCTGCTGATTTGGGCTTTGCTTCCCGCAGGTATTCTTCTTCTGGTCTTCTTCGTGGTGTGGGAAAGTCGCTATAAGAAGGCCGGGCGCCCTCCGATGGTGGACATGGACCTTATCAAAGAACCCGCCTTCCGCAACGGCATTTTGATTGTGACTCTTTATTTCTTGGGTAACACGAGCGTATGGCTGATTGTTCCTGTCTACCTGCAGTCGCATATGCATCAGAGCGCGCTGGTGGCGGCGTCCATCGGTATTCCCTCATCCATCCTCTCGGCTTTTGCCGCACCGTGGGCAGGTAAGCGTGTGCTCGGTGCCGGACGCCGTATGGTGATGGCTGGATTTATCTGCTCGATGCTCTCCATTGCCGGGGCTATGGCAATGATTGGCCCGGTTGAATCTGGGGCAGTTCCCGTGTGGGCGCTTGCGATCCCGTTGCTCTTGCTTGGCGCTGGTGGTGGTCTGGTGATTTCTCCCAACCAAACGTTGACTCTCAAATCGGTACCTACCAATATCAGTGGTGTTGCCGGCGGCATTCTTTCGCTGGGTCAGCGTATGGGTACGGCAATCGGTACCGCTCTCATTCCCAGCATTATGTACGGAATGGTGGCGGCGGGATACCACTGGAATATAGGCTTTGCCGCCGCGTTCGGCGGAATTCTGGTGTTACTAGCGGCTGGTCTGTCGGTTACTTTCCTCGACCGACGTCGTGAGGTCGCTGAAAATCAGCAGGGCTAAAGTTCTTGTTCGCATAAACCCATAATCCCCAACCTGTAAGTGGATTTTACCGGGGAATTCTTGGTTCAAATGCCCCAATCCCACACAAATAATCTGGTATTAGGTGGGTTTATGTGTGAAATAGTATGTCGATAACTCTTTAGTTTGCCCCTCTCCTTGGTAGAATTAGAGCAGATGAGCACCTCGTGCTGGGAGGGCTTCACCGCTAGCTCGGTGCGATGTGCTTTATTGAAGAAACCATCAAAACGGTGGTTAACATTTGACCCGAAGGAGTCAGCATGCCTATTGCAACCCCGGAAAAATATGCAGAAATGCTTGAAAATGCTAAGTCAAAAGGCTTCGCATACCCTGCCATCAACGTAACCTCTTCCCAGACCCTCAACGCAGCACTTCAGGGCTTCGCTGAAGCTGGTTCTGACGGCATCGTGCAGGCATCTACCGGTGGCGCAGCTTACTGGTCTGGTGCTTCTAAGAAGGACATGGTTGCTGGCTCTCTCGCATTCGCAGCTTACGCACGCGAAGTTGCTAAGCAGTACGACGTCAACATTGCGTTGCACACCGACCACTGCCCTAAAGACAAGCTAGACGGCTTTGTTCTGCCCCTGATTGAGGAGTCCGAGAAGGCTGTTGCTCGCGGTGAAGACCCCATCTTCAACTCCCACATGTGGGATGGCTCAGCTATTGCGCTCGATGAAAACCTCGAGATCGCACAGCAGCTTATTGCTCGTACCTCTAAGAACCACCAGATTCTCGAAGTTGAGATTGGTGCAGTGGGCGGCGAAGAAGACGGCGTTGAAGGCGCTATCGACGACTCTCTCTACACCACTACTGCAGATGCTATTAAGACTGTAGAAGCTATTGGTCTGGGCGAAAAGGGCACCTACATGGCAGCTCTTACCTTCGGTAACGTTCACGGCGTTTACAAGCCCGGTAACGTTCACCTACGCCCCGAACTGCTCAAGCAGATTCAGGATGAAGTTGGCGAGAAGTACGGCAAGGATAAGCCTTTCTACCTCGTATTCCACGGTGGTTCAGGCTCCACCGAGCAGGAAATCGCAGATGCAGTTTCCTACGGTGTTATTAAGATGAACATCGATACCGATACCCAGTATGCATACACCCGTCCCGTTGCAGGTCACATGTTGGCTAACTACGACGGCGTCCTGAAGATTGACGGTGAAGTTGGTAACAAGAAGGTTTACGATCCTCGCGTTTGGGGTGCTAAGGCAGAAGCTGGCATGACCGCTCGCGTGGTTGAAGCAGCTCAGCAGCTTGGCTCCGTAGGTACTTCACTGAAGTAACCGCACGCTAGAAAAATGCCCGCTCTCCTGGAGGAGGGCGGGCATTTTTGTGTCTTTGCTGGTTACCCACTTCTTTTTCCTGAGGAGGAATCTCGGTAGCATGGGACTGTAAAACAACGAAGAAACGAGGATATTTAGAATGTCACTTGCTGGTAAAAATCTTCTGGACGGCCCAGACCCCACTTTCCTGCCTCGTGAGGCTGAGCTAGAGAACCGCATTCAATCGGCAGAGCCTGCCGCAGAAATTGTCAAAGACTTTCCCAAGTCTTCTCTGGCTTGGGCAAACCTTGCAGAAGAGGCCCTCGCCGCTGGCAACACCGTGGAAGGTTACGCCTACGCGCGCGTCGGCTATCACCGAGGCTTGGATGCGCTGCGCGGAAACGGCTGGAAAGGTCACGGGCCTGTACCCTTCTCTCACGTTCCTAATCAAGGATTCCTCAAAGCCCTATATCTGCTAGGCCAGGCGGCAGCAGAAATTGGGGAGACTGACGAAGCTGAACGAATCGATAAGTTTCTCGACGATTCAGACCCCACCGCTAAAGAGATGCTCGCAGGCGAAAGCGCCTAAACGTATCGTTTCTTAATACAGTGAAGCCCTGCATCGTAAAAGATTGCAGGGCTTCACTTTTTCACCAGCGCAAAACGCCAACCAGAGATTTATGCGGCAGGCAATTCGGGGAACGCTTCGGCTACTCCGGCAAAAGTGATTTTGCCGCCGTCGGTGTTCACCCCGAGCTGTAGCGTGGGGTCCGCTTCGAGTGCTTCCCGCACGCCGTCAGCTAAGCGGAGAACGTAGGGGAGGGTAGCGTCGGTGAGCGCGATGGTGGACGAGCGCGGCACCGCACCGGGCATGTTAGCCACGCAGTAGTGTCGAATACCGTCGACCTCAAAGATGGGGTCTGCATACGTGGTGGGGCGGGAGGTCTCAAAGCAGCCGCCCTGGTCGATTGCAACGTCAATCAACAGGGTATTTTCTTTCATGTGCTTGAGGTCTTCGCGGCTAATAACGTGCGGCGCTTTAGCACCGGGGACCAGTACGGAGCCGATAATGACGTCCGCGTTCTCAATTTCCCTGCGAATGTTTGCGGGATTCGAGGTGAGCACGCGAGCCGAAGAACCGAACTGGTCGGATAGCTGGCGCACGCGCGAGCCGTAGCCTTCAAGGATGGTGACTTCAGCGCCCAAGCCAACAGAAATTTGAGCTGCCTGGGTGCCAACATTTCCGCCGCCAATAACGACCACACGGGCGGGCGCAACACCGGGGGTTCCGCCGAGCAGGACGCCGGGGCCTCCTTCGGTGCCGAGCAGGTATTGCGCTGCGGCACCGGCGGCTAGCCGGCCTGCCACTTCGCTCATCGGTAGCAGGAGGGGGAGCAAGCGCCCGTCGCGCACTGTTTCGTAGGCGATTGAGAGAGTCTTGGAATTCAGAAGAGCCTCAGTGAGGGGCTTATCCGCCGCTAAATGCAGGTATGTGAAGACAGCGAGATCTTCCCGAAGATACTTGTACTCAGCCTCGATGGGTTCTTTTACTTTGACGAGAAGTTCCGCCTTGCCCCAGGCGTCGTCCTGAGTAACGAGCTGGGCGCCTGCCTTCTCGTATTCCTCGTTGGAGAATCCGGCGCCTTCGCCAGCTCCGGTCTCAACAAAAACTTCATGGCCTTTTGCGGTGAGCGCGAAGACTCCATCGGGAGTCATGCCTACACGCTGTTCCTGGGGCTTAATTTCTTGGGGTACGCCGATGCGCATTTTCTTTCCACCTCACGTCGTTGGGTAGTGGTTGTTCATTAATCCTCTCGCAGATTGAGGACGAAACCAACTGTTCCTCTCAATGTGAAGTGTGGTCAATTTTTTGGTGTTTTGGCTCTCAAAACGCCACAAAATTGACCATAGTTTGACGCCCGGTGACAGACTACAGTTCTGCTTCCATAGCTGGAAAATGCTCGGATCGGGGTTCTTTGTAGACCCAGGGGCTGAGGTACTTGGTGAGGAACATATAGCTACAGCCCACACCAACGCTTGCCAGGATGGTTAAAATCAACGACGGCTCTTCGAGGCCAAAGAGAAAGAAGAGAATAACCATTAGTAAGAGGATAAGAAAGACATTCGATATCACGGTTTTGCGGGGATCAGTACGTTTAAGGTCGTACTCATATCCACCGAACCAATTGAACTGTTTGAACGCTGATTGCACACACCAGAAGAGAATCACCCACAGGATGATGGGGAACAAATTACTCACTATCAGCCAGAGCACCGGTGCGAACATTATTCCGTAGATAATCGCGGGAAGCCAAGGACTCCCTGAGCGGAGAACTTTAACGTCGTTGGTAACGGTAACGGAGCGTGGTTTAGGCATGGTGTTCTTCTCCTTTGAGAGGATAACGCCAGGGGATGAGCTTGCGGAAGTAATAAAGCGAGAGCGCAAAAATGATGCCACCAAAAACGAGACTAGCGAACCAACCACCGCCGGAGGACGTCATGGTGAGCACCAGCACCAGCGAGGGGATGAACACCAGAAAGACGCCGGACGTCGACTGCGTGGTGCGGGGATAGGAGCCCTTATCTCCCCACCAGCGGTAATTCAGGGGGTCTATCCGAGCGAGAACCACCATCACCGCAAAGCTCAGAACAGCCACTACGAGAAGCCAGAGAATTCCGTACGAAGCAGCCGCCGGAAGGAATGCCATGACGGCTGCGGTACCTAACGCATTGGGCCAGGGCATACCATAGCGTTCCTCATAGCGGATGCCGTCAAACACGCCCGTTTTGTCGGGTGGCTCTTCGGAAGGAGTTTCGAAACCGGGGTAGTAGCTTTCCATGTTTGCTCCTTTCCATAAGAATCAAAAACCGGTATAAACGGTAGGCTGCAAATATTTAGTGCTCAGGGTGACTGCCAGAAAAACTAAAAATACCCATATCTCGACTGCTAACTCGGATATTTCTAGTACCGTGAAAACCATTGTAAGAATGAAAGAAAACAATAGAATCAACGCGTTAAGGGCATTTTTCGATTTTCGAGTTTCGTTGGGAAATCCATCGTGATTCCAGCGCGTTAGAACAAAAATAGTGCCCAGATGGCCGGCAAGAGCAATAGCCAAAATTATGGTGGGGACGTGCGCCAAAAATGCATACATGAGCAGGGAATATGCCGCGCCACGAGCATACGCCGCGTGCCACGTTGTTCCGTTGATGAGCGGCCCAGGCGATTTTTCCTGGGCGCTAAGCTGTGGTTCGCTCAAAACTGCCTCCTCACGTGGTGTTCCTCCTATTGTAAGGGGTGTCACTTAAAGGAAGGCAGACCCAGAGAATCTAAGGTTCTTATCGGTGGCATCCCCAATGCTCACCATCGCGCGTCGAACTGTGGTCAATTTTCTGGCGTTTTGGCGCTCAAAACTCTCAAAAATTGACCAAATTTTAGGAGTTTCTCGCCCGCAGAACTTTCATCACTGCTTTGGGTATCATCGCCCCACGAAAATATTCAAAATTGTAGAGATCAGCCGCAAAAATACGCACTTCAACCCATCCCGCTATATGAGTGCGTGCTCTGCGCTCTTCGTCCAATCGCATCTGCCGTAAACCAGTATGATGAATCCCTTCGTACTGGATGCTTATCTTTCGAGCAAAATCTGCCAGATCAGGCTCACACACGTACCTGCCGCAGCCATCACGAATCACCGGATTCACAGCTAACTCTGTGATGCCATATTCGCCTAAAAGTAGCCTCAGCTCTGTTTCTTTGACAGAATCGACCCCCTCTGCTGCAAGGTCTAGTGCCTGAAGGCAGACTTCTTTGCCGCGATGATTTTTCTTGTGTTGGAGATACTCCAGCAAAGAATCCTTCGTAGTAAGAGAAACTCGTCGCCTTTGAGCCGCCGGCAACAAACCATCCGCCACATACACTAGTTGACGAGCGCTCATCATCAATCCCAGGTCTAGAAAAGTGCGCTCGACTGTAGTGATGCAATGGCTGTCATCTTCGGTGATTTCAGACTGGCTCAGCTTGCCTCGCAACTGCTTGATACCGCGGCGTCTCACCCGTTTGTTGTTAAGGGTATATAAATAAACATCAGTTGTTTCTTGCTGTTCTGGAGGCGTCCGGAATCCATAAATTACAGAGGCTGATGGTCCTGCGATAACGCTACTTTCCACGCTTTGCGCAAATGCGTGGATTTTTTGTTCTGCTGAGATTTCAGCTCGATTTAGAGCATAGATTTTATATCCCAGCCGTCGCACTTCCACTCGATGGGAAGCATAGGGCGAAACGCCGTCGACTAAATTATTCGTCGTGAAGATAGGCGGTAAGTCGTCTACTTTTGGAGTGTTCACCATGAGTACATAATGACCCAGAATCGTGCCTCTGGGACGGGAAGATCTAAATCTGTGGATAAACATGAGCTGTTTTGAAGATTATTTTTAATTGTGGAAAAAGTTTGGTCAATTTTTTGGTGTTTTGGCGCTCAAAACGCCACAAAATTGACCATACTTTCAGGCGCGAACGCAATCTAAAGTAAAAGAGAATCTACACTGGAAACCATGCGCTATACCTTCCTCGGCCCCGCCGGCACGTTCACCGAAACCGCTCTTCTTGCTGTACCTGAGGTGGCAACTTCCGAGCGTTTTCCTTCTAACTCTGTACCCGGCGCGTTGAACGCCGTCCGTGCTGGGGACGCCGACGCCGCGATGGTGCCTATTGAGAATTCGGTGGAGGGCGGTGTGACAGCGACCCTTGATGCCATTGCTCTCGATAACAGCCTGCGCATTGTGCGGGAAATTCTTGTGCCCATCCAATTCGTGCTGGTGGCGCGCGAACACATTTCTCCTGAAAACATCACGAAAATTTCTACCCACACCCATGCCTGGGCGCAGGTTCGTGCGTGGGCAGAGCAACGCGTGCCTGACGCCGAATACATCCCCGGTCCGTCCACCGCTGGTGCCGCGCTGGGTTTGCTTACCGAGCATCCACCCTACGACGCAGCAATTTGCGCCCCTGCAGTCGCCAAAACCCACTCAGAACTCAAAGTGCTGGAAGAGAACATAGGCGATAACAAACACGCTGTCACTCGCTTTGTTCTGGTGGCTAAAAACCCCGAAATCCCTGCCGCAACCGGGGCAGACAAAACCACTCTCGCCATTCCTCTTCCCGAAGATCGCCCCGGCGCCCTGCTTGAGCTGCTAGAGCAGTTCTCTACACGCGGTATCAACCTCTCGCGCATTGAATCAAGACCGACCGGTGCCTTCTTAGGCTCCTATTTTTTCTCGGTGGATATTGACGGGCATATCTATGACGCGCGGGTCCGCGACGCCCTGCGGGGGCTGCACCGGGTTTCGCCGGGTATCCAGTTCCTGGGTTCTTACCCTCGGGCTGATTCGCGCCCGACGAACATCGACCCTATCCACAACGAAGACTCGTTCGACGCCGCCCGCGCCTGGGTGGAAACCCTCTTCCCACAGGGGCGCCCGGAAAATCTGCAACACTAAGGTCTGATCCGAGAGTGAGAGTTTGCCGAAGCTACGCTGTGGCTCTCACCTCCACGAATCAACCTTACTTATCGAACCACTTCTGCACTTTGCGGGAGCGATCTTCGAGAGTGTCCACGAATTCCTGCAGGATGGTGTCGCTAGAATCCGCGAGTTTTTGCTGCAGTTTTTCGCGGGATTCGAGAATTTCCTGGGGTATTTCGTTCCACGGACGCGTGCGTACTCTGTCCTCGGGGTAAAGGCGCACGTTCACCGCTGCGGGCACAATTTCGGCATCCAGATGGGTGGCGGGTTCCAGTACGTCGCCGTCGACCTCAACAGGCAGGGGCACGCCTTCAAAATCAACAGAAACTTTCTTGCCAATGAAGTGTTCCACCACGGGGGTGCGGCGGTCGAAGACGCTGGGGCCGAGCATGAATCGTGCAGATACGCGAAGCCAGCCCATGAGGCTACGAGGGGTCAAAACAATAACTTCGAGTTGACCATCGCGCGCGGTAATAGATGAGGTGAGTTTGATTCCGCCCTGGACTTCGCCACAGTTAGCGATGAGTACCGTGCGAATTTTGCGATCCAGAATAGTTTCGTCGTCGAGAACAATCTTGGCTGGTCGGCGCGGTGCCACCACGTTCTTCAGGCCCGACTGTACGTAGGCAACCCAGCCGAATCGTGCTTTGAGTTCCTCGTTGGCGTCGGTCATAATCTGCGCGTCGAAACCTGCGCCACCCATGACCAGGAAGTTACGCACAGTTTCAGTGCGAGCTTCATTGCGCATACTGATGCGCACCATGTCGATCGGCTGAGTGTAACCGTGCAGGGCTGAATTTACGCATGCCTCAATATCCCAGTACTCCAGTTTGAGGTTACGCGCCAGTAAGTTGCCGGTGCCCAGGGGAACGATTCCGAGCGCGGCATCGGAACCAGCAATACCTGCTGCGACCTCGCGCACGGTGCCGTCGCCACCGATGGCGATAACAATCTCTGCGCCGTTCTTCACGGCGTCTTTCGCCATCGAATAACCGGGGTCATCAGCCTCGGTTTCGTAGAAGATGGGCTCGTCCCAGCCCGCTTCTGCAAGCTGCTCTTTCACTACCTTGCACCCGTATTGGGCGTTCAACTTGATGGGGTTGAAAATTACTGCCACGCGCTTGGGCTCGGTGGGTTCAAGCATCACGTGCCAGGGGCGGTAAGTCGGAAAAATATCCGGACGTTTATTTTGGCCCGCTTTGACCACAGCCCACGAAACCGCGGTGTAAGTAACGCCTAGCGCCAGTGCGCTGATGGCGGCGATATTTTTCTTATTTCTCTGCATGCTTACTACTTTACAGTGCAAAGAAGCTTGAGAACGTTGTGCGGCTGTGGGGGCTGAGAACATCCTTAAAACACATTCAACTTAAGTTCCCACCGCTAAGGCTTCTGCGAACCCTGCGAATGCGCGGCAAATGCGGTAAATTTAGAACTGTGATTGACATTAATCTTCTGCGCGAAAACCCCGAAATATTCCGTGAATCGCAGCGTGCACGCGGCGCTGACGTATCACTGGTAGACCAGATTCTTGAAGCGGACTCCAACCGCCGCTCGTCCATCTCTGAGTTTGAAAATCTGCGCGCTGAGCAGAAGGCTTTTGGCAAGAAGGTCGCTGCGGCGCAAGGCGAAGAGAAGCAGGCTCTCCTGGTAGAGGTCAAAGAGCTCTCCCAGCGAGTCTCTGCGGCAAAGACCGCTACCGACGACGCTCAGGCGAAGTTGGACGACCTGCTCATGACCATCGAGAACCTCATCATCGAAGGAATCCCTTCCGGTGGCGAAGACGACTTCAAGGTTCTGAAGACCGTAGGTGAGCCCCGCGATTTCTCCGCTGAGGGTTTTGAGCCTCGAGATCACCTAGAAATTGGTGAGCTGGTAGACGGCATCGATATGGCACGCGGTGCCAAGGTGTCCGGCTCCCGTTTCTACTTCCTCAAGGGCTACGTTGCTCGCATGGAGCAGGCACTCTTGACCATGGCGTTGGATCAGGCAGTTGCCAACGGCTTCATTATGATGACCACCCCTACTCTGGTACGCCCAGAGACCATGAACGGTACTGGATTTAATGTCAAGCATGACGACGAGATTTACCGCCTTGAACGCGATGACCTCTACTTGGTAGGTACCTCGGAAGTTGCCCTCGCGGGCTACCATGCCGATGAGATTTTGGACTTCTCTGACGGCCCCATCAAGTACCTCGGCTGGTCCTCCTGCTACCGGCGTGAAGCTGGTTCTGCTGGTAAAGATACCCGCGGCATCATTCGTGTGCACCAGTTCAATAAGGCAGAGATGTTTATCTACGCGCCCCAGGAACAGGCTGAGGATCTTCATAATCAGCTGTTGGGCTGGGAAGAAGAAATGCTGCAGAAGTGCGAGCTTTCCTACCGCGTGATTGATACCGCCGCTGGCGATTTGGGCTCATCTGCTGCGCGTAAGTTCGACTGTGAAGCATGGGTTCCTACCCAGGAGACTTACCGTGAGCTGACCTCAACCTCAAACTGCACCACTTTCCAGGCACGTCGTCTGAACGTGCGCGAGCGTACCGCAGATACCGTGGATGCCAACGGCAAGACCAAGAAGGGCGCTACCCGCTCGGTAGCAACCCTCAACGGCACGCTGGCAACTACCCGCTGGTTGGTTGCAATTCTGGAAACCCATCAGAATGAAGACGGCTCAGTGAACGTTCCTGAGGCTCTACAGCCTTACATGGGCGGTCTCAAGGTCATCCCCGTGGCGAAGAAGAAGTAATTTCTCACTGCACGGATAAAAATGTGCCTCACAGGAAAATCCTGTGAGGCACATTTTTATTTAAAAGCTTCGCGTATCTAGCTGGCGTAGCGGCGACCCTGAATCGTTTGACGTCGTGCTCGGTGCATCCACTGGTCAGGCCCAAATACTTCGTAGTGGATATTCTTACCCGGCAGGCCAGCTTGAACTAAGGACGAGCGTACGGTCTGCATAAAGTTCAGTGGACCGCACATGAATGCGGAACTCTGGCGGGAGAGCTGGAAACGACTCATGTCGATATCGCCGTCGTAATCGCCTTCGCCCTCTGCCTGTAAGAAAGAGATGAGCTTGCCATCGGGCAGAGAATTAATTGCGGCAGCGTATTCCTGGCGAAGCGGCCAGCTCTCCAGAGACTGATCGCGGTGTACCGCAATAATTTCGCGACCGTTGCCCTGAGATGCCAACTTGTGAACGAAAGCTAACGCTGGAGCGATTCCGATTCCGCTGGTGAAGAGGTAGAGCGGCCCAAACTCAAGAGGGGAAATACTGCTGAGCACCACATCCCCGTAGGGGTTGGAGAGCTCTATCGTATCGCCCTCTCGTAGATCTTTCAGCATCGGAGTGACTTCACCGGCAGGATTGATTTTTACGGCAAAACGGCGCTGATTTGGCTGGGAAGGCAACAAAGAATATTGGCGGGGTTGGCGTAGTCCGTCTGCGGTCTTCACAACCACTCCCACGTACTGCCCTGCCTCAGCGGGAGTCAGCGGAGTGTTATCGGCTGGTTCAAATGTGAAATCGTAGACGTTCGGGGCGACTTCCTCTTTCTTCACCAGGGTAAAAGGGGCATTGACAACGTCGTTCGCCTGACTATCGTACAAACCCTTTTCAATTTTGATCAGAGCCTGCGCCATCAACCAGTAAACCTCGGTCCATGCCTCGGCAATCTCTGGGGTAAGAGCATCCGCCAAATCAATAGCAATTGCCTCAAAAAGATACTTGTAAACAATCTCGTAGCCTTCTTCCCCCACTCCGAGGGAAGCATGTTTGTGGGCAACTCGCGAAAGAATTTCATCGGGGTAAGAGTCTGGGTTGTTTAAGATATAGCTGGCGAAAACGGGGATAGAGCCGGCTAGCGCTCGCGGCTGAATGCCTTCTTTTTGATCGGCACGGGAGAACATGCCGTCCATGAGTTCAGGGTGGTTCTTGAAAAGTCGTTCGTAAAAAATTGGGGTAATAGTGTTGATTCGGCCTTGAATAACGGGGAGGGTAGCTTCAATAACCGGGCGTGATTTCTCAGAGAGCAAGGTGGGGATTTACCTTTCTAATGCGTTCCATCCCCACGGTGCAGTAACCAAAAGTGAGACGGGGAAACCTAACTACCCGTGGACGAGATGGGCGCATATTTATTGGGTTCAGGGGGAAGAGGTTAGTATCTTCTGTGCATTGTGCGGCGGGTTGCCGTGTGCATGTAAGGGTCAGACCCAAAGGTCTCAAAATGGATGTTTTTACCGGGAACGCCGTTGGCAATCAAACCTGAGCGCACCGTCTGCTTAAAATCAACAGGACCGCACACGTAGGCAAAGCTACGCGGAGTGATCTCTAGCTTTTTCATGTTGATATTTCCGGTGAAGTCTCCTTCACCGCTGGCCTGCAAGAAACTGATGAGCTTGCCGTGGGGGAGTTTGCCAGTGGCTTCTTCTAGCTCTTCGCGGTATGCCCAGGTGCGCAGCGATTCGTCGGCATGTACGAAAATGACGTCGCGCGCCGCGTGCTCGCGTGCCAACTGGTGGGCGAAAGCAAGAGCAGGGGCGACGCCGATTCCCTGAGTAAAGACATAGAGGGGACTGAAGCCGTCGGTGACGGTCTTCTCAAGTGTGAGATCTCCATAGGGGTTAGAAATCTCTACGGTATCGCCTACCTGCAGTCCGGTAAGAATGGGGGAAATTTCTCCCGTTCTATCTAGTTCCACAGCGATGCGACGCTGGTTGAGACCGCAGGGTAGCGCAACGTACTGGCGGGGCTGACGCAAACCGTCTTTCGTTTTGACGATGACCGAGAGGTACTGTCCGGCTTTAACATCGCTGAGGGGAGTGTCGTCGGCAGGCTCGAATACCAAGTCGAAAATTTTGTCTGCTTTTTGTTCTTTTTTCACCAGGGTAAAAGGTGCGTTAACCTGGTCGTTCGCCTGGCTATCGTAGAGGCTACGTTCAATGCGAATGAGAGCATCTGCCATCATCCAGTAGATTTCCGTCCACGCATCGCGGAATTCAGGGGTGTATTCCTCGCCAAATTCTTTTTCGATGGCTTTGAAGAGGAACTGGTAGACCGTCACATATTCTTCAGCGGGAACACCCAGGGAGGCGTGTTTGTGTGCTACACGAGTAAGAATCTCATCGGGGCTGGAGCCGGGATGGTTCAGTACATAAGAGGCAAAGAAAGTGATAGAACCTGCCAGCGCTTGCGGCTGAGTTCCTACTGCCTGATCGACACGGGAGAACATACCATCGAGTAAGTCCTCGCGTTCGGTGAGCATTTCATCGTAAAACGCAGGGGTAATTCGCCTGATACGTTCTTGCATATCAGGTAACGTTTCTTCAATAATTTGGCGTGAAGATTCAGATAGCATGGTCCCTCATGTTTCCCGTGGACTCAAACGGCGCGTCTGAAGATGCCGTGTTGATTGGCCGCGACTATAAGTTTTCTATATCTAAAACCTACCCTAAGGGAAAGGTGGATTGCCTAGAAATATGTCCTTCTTATGGGTGAGTTAGTAAATGAGCCTTAAAGAAGAAAAGCCTCGGCAGAAAAACTGTCGAGACTTTTTCCTTAGGCGCGCTGGTGTTTTGCGTGCTCTGGAGTGAAGGAGTGGGCGTCGGCGCGCTCCCAACGCTCTTGCCATTCCTCGGGTACGTCGCCGGTAAGGAAAGCGCCAGGTTCGAACCAATCGTAGAGTTTTGCGTAGGACAACGAGTGCGTGGAGTCTACACGGTGGAATACGTGCTCGGGACCCAGGTCTTTGAAAGAATCCAAGCCCATGGAGGCAAGAATACGCATTGCTGAGTTCATCACGCCTACGTGGTAATTACGCACGCGGGCACCCTTGTCATCAATATCGATACCGCGTTGTAGCCATGCGTTTTGAGTAGCTACACCGGAGGGGCATTCGTTGGTGTGGCACTTCTGCGCCTGTACGCAGCCCGTCGCCATCATCATACCGCGGGCTGAGTTAGTGAAGTCGGCGCCCAAGGCAATACGACGAACGACGTCGGCGCCGCCGGTAATCTTTCCGCCGGCTCCGATAGAAACGCGGTCGCGCAAACCTGCGCCAACCAGTGCGTTCTGAACAATAATCAGACCGTTGGTCAGCGGTACGCCTACTGAATCTTCGAATTCGAGAGGAGCTGCACCGGTTCCGCCTTCTGCACCGTCAACGGTAATCCAGTCGGGGCAGATGCCGGTTTCGATCATTGCCTTGCAGAGGGATAGAACCTCAATCTCCGAACCTACACAGAATTTAATACCTATAGGTTTGCCGTTGGATAGTTCGCGGAGCTGACCCACAAACTGCATGAGCTCTACCGGGGTGGTGAAAGCGCTGTGAGCCGCCGGTGAAATGCAGTCCTGACCTACAGGAACATGGCGTGCCTCAGCGATTTCTTCGGTAACTTTTTCACCGGGGAGGTGACCGCCCAAGCCGGGCTTTGCGCCCTGGGAAATCTTCACCATAATGCCTTTGACCTCAGGGGTCGCAGCTTTCTTGGCAAAGAGCTCGGGGTCGAACTTGCCGTCGTCGTCGCGGCAACCAAAGTAGCCCGAACCGAATTCCCAGATGAGATCCGCGCCGTGCTTCAAATGGTATTTGGTGACTCCGCCTTCACCGGTTTCTTGAACGAAACCGCCCATGGCAGCGCCCTTATTCATTGCCATTACGGCGTTAGCTGAGAGAGCACCGAAGCTCATCGAAGAAATGTTGAAAAGTGAAATGTCGTAGGGCTGAGTGCAATCGGGGCCGCCCAGGCGCTGGAAAGGTTCTTCTGCCATCATGGGAACAGGCGCCATAGTGTGGCGTACGATGTCGTAGCCCACTTCAGAAATATCTTGCTCGGTACCGAACGCTTTCTCGCCGCTAAGACCCTTGGCGTACTCATAAATCATGGTGCGGGTATCTCGGTTAAAGGGGCGTCCATCACGGTTGCTCTCAAAGAAATACTGGCGTAATTCGGGGCGAATGAATTCAAATCCAAAGCGTGCCCAGCCAATTACTGGGAAGTTGCGGCGGATAGAGTGCTTTTTCTGAAAGGCGTCATAGGTTGCGAGTCCTGTGAGGCCAATACCAGCGGTAGCTGAAGCCGCCTTTAAAATTTTGGAAGTTTTATCTGACATCTTTGTCTCTCCTGGGGTGCATGCTGCTGTTAAAGGTATATCAATTCTGGGGAAAACTAGTTCTTTAGAGCACACTTGGCAAAGGATTTTTAGGGTACGGAATGCATGCTTCTTTACGCTTCAAAAGATTCACATTCCGTTTGCAGGGAGTCAATCTGTACGCTGAGAAATAGATAATTCACACTGGAAAAGTAGCGAGGGTGATAAGTGTAATGGAACAAGTACGAGTGCATCCGCCGGTTCGGAGTAACTGGGTCAAAGAAGACGGAGCACGATATTTAGTAGCTCTAGACATTGATGGCACGCTGGTTTACCACGATGGCACTATGACCGACGCCGTGAAATTGGCAGTGCAGGATGTTGTCAGTGCTGGGCACGCGGTAGTAATTGCTACTGGGCGCTCTCGACAGGCGGCTCTCCCGATTGCCGAGATGCTAGGGATTGAACACGGGTACATGGTGACTTCTAACGGAGCGGTCACTTTGGAACTTTCCCCCAAATTCGACAACGGATACCGAGTACTAGACACCGTGAAATTCAATCCCACCCGCGCTATTACTCTCTTGCAAGAAAAGGTGCCTTACGCGCAGATGGCGCTGGAATCGCCGTCGGGCGAAATTTTCGCTACCGACGATTTTGAAGACGGCTCGTTCGGTGCCAAAACCACACCGGTCACTAAAGAAGAAATGCTTCAGCATGAGAGTGCTACTCGTGTGGTGGTCTTTGCTGATGATGTAGACCCGGAAACCTTCAAGAAGTCCATCTATGAGGCAGGTCTGCATGGGGTGAACTATGCCGTGGGATGGGCTGCGTGGCTGGACTTGGCCGCTCACGGCGTCTCTAAGGCGTCGGCGTTAGAGCAGATTCGACGTCACCTTCATATCGACCCCGCGCACACCGTTGCCATGGGGGACGGGCACAACGACAAAGAAATGATCCACTGGGCAGCGCGCGGAGTGGCGATGGGCGAGGCGCCTGATGAAATCATTGAGGCGGCCAACGACGTGACCCTCAGCGTGTACAAGGACGGCGTCGTGCCGATTCTCCAAGAGCTCCTCTAGAGGCCCCTATCGCAGTAATCTGAGTATGTATCAGAAAAGTCGGTTTGTACCAGAACTATGGTGGTACTTACCGGCTTTTTTGATACAAACTACTTGCCTATGAGCCCCCATCACTTGGGTAAAGATAAGCATACTGTTATTCTTGATGAGTTATATATCCCCAATCATTCAATCTTCAACGTGAGGAAAACCAGTGGGTTCCTATCTCTCCGACCGCTGGCCACAGATACTCTCGGCGAGCTGGCAACATTTCTCATTGGTTGCCCAGTGCCTATTGCTAGCTACCGTCATAGCCATTTTCATTGCAGCGTTATGCTACCGCAGTAAAACCCTCTCCGGTGTTGCGAACTCAGTGTCGGCCGTGGGGCTGACCATCCCATCGTTCGCTCTCCTTGGTTTGATGATTGCGCCGCTCGGCTTTGGCGTGGCTCCTGCAGTTGTGGTCTTAACTTTCTATTGCCTTCTCCCCATTCTGCGTAACGCGTTAGTGGGGTTAGCGGGCGTCGATCGTTCGCTCATTGAAGCTGCCCGCGGCATCGGCATGTCATCTATGGAAACCTTCTTCAAGGTGGAGCTACCTATGGCATGGCCAGTTATTCTCGCTGGCATGCGCGTTTCTGCCCAAATGACCATGGGCGTTGCCGCCATTAGCGCCTATGTTTTGGGCCCCGGACTCGGCAGCTTCATCTTCTCCGGGCTCTCCCGCCTGGGCGGGGCGAACTCCTTTGAATCCGTGGTGACCGCCGTGGTCGCCGTCGTCATTATTGCTCTTATTCTTGACGGGCTCCTGCTCCTGCTGGGCCGTCTCACCATCTCGCGAGGTATCCGTGCCTAACTCCACTGCAGATCACAACTCAAGTACCGGCAACAAAGTTGCCTTCAACCCCTCGATGACCGAAATTACCGGTGCAACTATCCTGTTGGAGAACGTCACCAAGTCTTACGGCGCCAAAAAAGCTGCGGTCAACCAGCTCACCCTAGAGATTCCCGCCGGTAAAACCGTCATGTTCGTTGGTCCTTCTGGTTGTGGTAAAACCACCACGTTAAAAATGATTAACCGCCTGATTGAACCTACCAGCGGCAGAATCGTTATCAACGGTGAAGACGTCACGACCATGAACGGTGACGAACTGCGACGTCGTATCGGGTACGTCATTCAGGCAGGCGGATTACTACCTCACCTGACCGTGGGGGCAAACGTGGGGCTAGTTCCCAAAATGCTGAAATGGGATAAACAGCGAATCGCCGATCGAACCGACGAACTTCTCGAACTCGTTTCCCTCGACCCTGAAATTTACCGCGACCGCTACCCCAAAGAACTCTCCGGTGGTCAGCAGCAGCGCGTGGGTGTGGCTCGTGCACTAGCTGCCGATCCGCCCGTTTTGCTCATGGATGAGCCCTTCGGCGCGGTCGATCCCATCACCCGCCAGCGCCTGCAAGAAGAACTCATTCACGTACAGGCTGAATTACACAAAACAATTGTGTTCGTGACCCACGACTTCGACGAAGCCGTGAAACTCGGCGACTGGATTGTCATCTTCAACGAAGGCGGCAAAATCGAACAATACGGCACACCTGAACAGATTCTGGCTCATCCCGCCAACGAATTCGTAGAGGATTTCATTGGTTCGGGTGCCGGCTTGAAGCAGCTGGGCCTCACCCGCGTACGCGACGTCGATATCCGCCAAGCGCCGGCTTTCACCGTGGGAGAGGACGCCGCAACTGCCGTCGCCCACATGAACGAAGCCGGGGTATTACGGGCTATTGTGCTTGATTCCCGTGACCGTCCTATCGGCTGGGTGACTCGCCGTCAGCTAGAACGCATGACTACCGTCGGGGTAGCTCATGCCCGTCAGTTCCCCGTGGTATCCGATTCTGCAACTCTCGACGACGCACTGGACACCATGCTTGTGGCAGGTTCCTCGGATGCCGCTGTGACCGGTTCGCGCGGTGCTTACCAGGGCATTATCACTGTTCAAACCGTGATTAAGGCTATCGACCATATCTCTGCTGACCCCGAAGAAGTCTCCACACCCATTGGTCACAACACCGGTGGGATTCCCAAGCTTGCAACGGGCGAAAACGGCGTGATCTCTTACGCTATGGATGAAGAAGAAACTGCCACTGAAGTAGAGAACGATTCTGTTCCCTGGGCAGAACAATCCGACCCTGCTGAGACCCACCGGGGGAGTGAGCGTGCATGAGTTCAGCTACTCAAGAGCAAACCGAAACGAAAGAAGCCACAGCATCGCTGACCCAAGCTAGCTCGTGGAAGGGTTTGCTGATTCAGCCCATCGTCTTGCTGGTTATTCTGGGCGTGATGTTCTGGTGGATGAGCACTGCAGACCTCACCGAGACTGAGCGCGTCACCCTGAATGCTTCTTACCTCAGCACGCTGGCATGGGAGCACCTCAAACTAACCATTATTTCAGCGGTTATTGTGCTCGTGACGGCAATCCCCGTGGGAATATTGCTCACGCGCGGTCCCTTCCGTAAGTTGACGACGCCGGTGATGGCGCTGGCGAATATCGGTCAGGCAGCGCCTCCGGTGGGTCTGATTGTGCTTTTCGCTTTCTGGCTCAGCTTTGGTACTACCGCTGCGATTGTAACCCTGGTGGTCTACGCCTTCTTACCGGTTCTCAAGAACACCATGGTCGGACTAGAAGCTGTCGATAAGCGAACTATTGAAGCTGCCCGCGGCATGGGCATGAGCCCTGGCATGGTGCTGTGGAAAGTTGAACTACCTCTGGCGGTTCCCGTGATGCTCGCAGGTATTCGTACCGCGCTCGTCCTACTGGTTGGTACCGCAACTCTGGCAACCTTTATCAACGGTGGCGGTTTGGGCTTGCTCATCACCACCGGCGTCAATCTGGCACTGGATCGTGTACTCATTTTCGGCTCCCTGCTGGTAGCTGTCTTTGCACTTGCTGTTGACTGGATTGCACGCGTGATAGAAACCGCCGTTACGCCGAAGGGACTCTAAGCATGAAATTTTCTAAGCTCCACCAAATCGGCGCAGTAGCAACCATCTCTCTGCTGGGATTGACAGGTTGCGGTCTGAAGCCCTCAACCTCAGAGGTTCCCGCTGCCTCTGCCGGTTCTATCCAACCGATTGACGGCGCCGAAGGGCAGAAACTCACCGTCGGTGCTAAGAACTTCACTGAACAGGTGATTCTCGGCAAAATTGGTGTGCTGGTGGCTGACGCCGCCGGGTTCGAAGTCACAGACATGACGAACATCCCCGGTTCCCAACCTGCCCGCAAGGTCATGCTGAACGGCGAGGTCGACATGGAATGGGAGTACACCGGTACCGCCTGGATGACGTATATGGGCAACAACGAAAGCATCGCTGATCAAACCGCCATGTGGAATGCCGTATCCGAAGCAGATAAGAAAAATGGGCTTACCTGGGGTAAGCCGAGCGAGCTCAACAATACTTATTCGTTTGCCGTCCGCTCGGATTACGCCAAGGAACACGATCTGACCAAGCTTTCGGATATCGCCAAGCTCCCAGCAGAAGATCGCACTCTCTGCATAGAAGCCGAGTTTAACTCCCGCTCTGATGGTCTCAACGGGATGCTCAAAACCTACGACATGCCCCGCGGAGAAGCCAACGGTTTGCCCGATGGAAACATATCCATCATGGATACCGGCACGGTCTACACCGCCACGGCGGATGGCTCATGTAACTTTGGCGAAGTCTTCACTACCGACGGACGTATCAAGGCACTTGATCTCACCGTGCTAGAGGACGACCGCCAGTACTTCCCCGCCTACAACGCCGCCGCCGTGTTCAACACCGAAACGTTGCAACGTTACCCTGAATTGGAAGGCGCCTACGACCAAGTAGCGGCAAAACTCAATAATGACGTCATGATGGACCTGAACTACAAGGTCGACGTCGAGGGGCAGGATCCGGCGCAGGTTGCCTACGACTGGATGGTACAAGAAGGGTTTATCTCCGCAGCGAAGTAGATGAGTTCGCCGTCTATAAGTACCTCCATCCGATGCTGTGCCGAGCGGTCAATGCTCCCCTTTGCAGAGTAAAGTTTCTCCTATGAGTACCCTTCTTTTCGACCCGGACTGTGGATTGTGTACACGAGCCGCCGCTCTTTTGCGGCGGCTCGACCTGCGTGCAGATATTGAGCCGGGATGGCGCGAGGAGCTTATTGTTCATGGCGTTGACTTACGGAGGTTTGAGCGGGCTATTCCCTTTGTGCTACCGACCGGCCAGGTTGCTTACGGGGTGGTCGGTATTGCGTTGGCACTGAAAACAAGTCACAAGCGTTGGGTGCGAGGAACCGGCGTCCTGCTACTTTTTAGACCCGTCCGTAAGGTCGCCGAGAAAATCTACGGTTGGGTGGCAGACCACCGCGGCCAGTTACCCGGTTCGACGTGTTCGATGCGCTAGGTCTGGTGCCTGCGCAATCGGGGAACTCAGGAGGGAGAACGGATGCTCGGAGTTTTAGAAGGCTTCACCATTATTGGTGTAGTCGTAGCTGTGGGCTATGTTCTTGCCCGTGTTGAAATACTTCCCTCGAACGCCGGGGTGGTGCTCAACCGTTTTGCCTTTTTCGTTGCGCTACCAAATTTCAGTCGTGCTGACCCGCGATATCGTACTGCTTTCTACCTGCGCCGCAGTTCCCGCCATGTTGCTGACTTCGTTCTTGATGCAGTGACTTTGCGCTAAATTAGCTGTCTTGATCGAGATTGATGAGTATCTCTGCCAGAGCTGGCAAAGCTGCTTCTTGCTCGTGATAGTAAGAACGCACCAGCGTTTTACTAACCGCCTGTGCAGATATTCCCAGCGCCTGAGCTACAGCTTTCTGCTGCCCACGCACCCCTGGAACGATGAGCGAGAGCACCCGATTTTCCGCGTCGGTGCGCTCGCTAGCTACGCGGAAAATGAGCCGCGCTAAACCGGTTGCTTGCTCTGAAAAAGCTCGATGAAGCCCTAGTACGACGACACCGCGCGCAGGGGACCCTGTTTGAGCTTGTTCGACGGCAAGACGGGAGAAATCCAGCGCGTCGCCTGAGCACTCTGGGGTGGAAATCGCACCGAGTGCTGCGGCGAATCGGGGTGCTTTCACCGCGCCGACGCCGATACCTGCCCAGAAACGAGCCTCTGGGGCAGCTAACAACATGGCTCGAAGCGCAGGCTCTGCGGATTCAAAACCACCTTGAACTTCATCGGGGTATGTCTGAATGAAAGGGATGGCTGGCTCAAGGGCGTTGAGCTGCTCTAGCAATTCAGAGAAATTTTCTGGGCTCTCGGGGGAACGAGAAATAAGGGTCACTACATACACACCCCTCAGTATGCCAAATCAACCGGGCAGGGTTGATGAAGTAACTCTCGTGTTACTCCCAGAAAAGCGTTTCTGCATATACTCCCGCAGCGAATAATTCTTCCTGCAATACTTGCCGACACCCCATGGGCAGTGCCAAACAGTTGTACCGCGCGTCGGTACCGATAAAACCGGTGGCTTGGCTAAAACCTGTTCGAATAGGGGCGAGTTCGCGGCAGAGCTCCATGATGCCGTCAAGGTCATCGGCAGAACCAAGGACCCAAAAAGAATCTTCTGAAGTGAGCTGAAAAAGTCCTACCGGGTAACCAGCGCCGGCACGTTCGTCCAATCGTGCCCAGCCGCCCATCTCTCCTGGACCATCGGGTGGCAATACTGAATCAAACTCCCAAGAACGCGCGTTTTTGAGCCACACCGGCATCTCATTGAGCACCAACGGTGCGTTGCCAACAGGCCAGGAAGTCCCTAAGAAAACACCTTTTTCTATGGCATCCCAAAATTCTTCCCGCTCTAAATTAGCGCCCACCGAGTTGAGCATACTTTTATCGTTCGCTGCCCCAAAATCTTCTACCCCGGTGCCTTTGAGCTCTATATACTCGCCAGAAGGTCCCTCAAAATATGCCTGATCCCAGAAAGTAGGACGAGTAGATATTCCCGCTTTTAGCAGTAAATCGTTGATTCCAAAGAGAAATTCTGGGTTGCCCAAAGCTACCGTTTGCCCCTTGAAATGAAAGAGGTAAGGGGTGCGTGCGCGTTCAGTGCGGTGCAATGGCACAGGTGGCTCCTTTCGAGCTCTTACAGGCAAGGCCTGCTGTTATTTTACTCTGCGGGGAAGGGAGAAGAATCTTCTGCAAGACGCACAAACCCGCCTAACTGAGACAACCCGGCGGGGGTCGTCGGTAGAAAATTGGTGAGAGAGGAAGATTTCACGAGCACAGCACACCATTGACCGCGGGATATCGCCACGTTGAGTCGGTTGGGGGAGAGCAAGAACTCTGCCCCGCGGGCCGATTCGCCGGCGGAGGACGCCGCCATGGAGACAATCACTACCGGAGCTTCTTGCCCTTGGAACTTATCGACCGTGCCTACGCGCACTCCGCCGTCTTCGTCCTTCAACCCTGCCGACTCTAGTTTTTCAGTGATGAGATCCACTTGGGCGTTATAAGCAGCAACTACCAAAATATCTTCGGGTTCTAAGGAGCGGTACTTTTCGGGGTGAGCTAAGTTTTCTGTCCACTGAGCGCCGATGAAGCTCCGCGCAATATGGGCTACCTCCAGTGCCTCTTCTATTGAAGAGGTAGTGTTTCCTCGATGGTCAACCTCTCGCACAAAAATCCCAGGTGCCCACCCAGCAAGCTCTCGCTGCGCACCGGCAGGCGCCGATTGGAGCTTACCGCTATAGGAGAGTAGCGAAACCGGGGCACACAATGCTGGGTGCATACGCCAGGAGACATCCAAGAAATAGCCTAACTTCTCGGGCAGTGTGTCATGCCCAGCAGAGAGCCAGCCGAGAGCCGATTCATCCACCGGGTAGGGGTGGGTGCCTTGGGTGACTTGAGGAAGCTGCTGGGGATCCCCCAATAGCAGCATGTTTTGTGCCGCGCGTGCAACCGCAAGCGTATTGGCTAGCGAATACTGACCGGCCTCGTCAATAACCAAAAGATCGAGTACTCGTGCATCAAATTTCTTATCGCTGGAAAAATCCCAGGCTGTGCCGCCGATGAGAAAACCAGCAGGTTCTTTGAGTGCCTGAGCCAACGCATTCTGGTCCACTTCCACCCAGGGTGCCTGGGACATCTGAGTCTTGCCGGCAAATTTTGCGACCTGTTCGGGGCGCACTTTGCCTTTTTCAATACAGCCCAGCAACACGTTTTCGACGACGGCGTGAGATTGAGCGACCACCCCAATCTTCCAGCCGTCCTGAATCAAACGACCTATCACATGCGAGCCTAAGAAAGTCTTGCCAGAACCGGGAGGCCCTTGTACTGCCACATAGGACCGATCCAATGCGGATACTGCCGCATAGATAGCCTCGATAGTGGCAAAAGAGCCGTGTTTTTCGACGTTAGGGCGCTCTAGGGTATGTCCAGGTTTGAGCCGGGGTGCTCGACGCCGCAGAATATCTAGTTCCGGCGCATCGGGAATCTCAGGTAGATACGCGCCTACCTCTTCCGCTAGACCTTGGAGAGACTGCTCCTGTGCCTTGGTTTGCAGTGGCTGCGGGGGAGTGAGCGCCATAGGAATCTGCGTGAATTCTTCTGCACCGCGGGGGAGTGATTCCCGAATACGCATATTCACCGTTCCATCGAGCTGAGCTTCGATACTCTCAATCGTTCCCCTGAAATCACCGGCCCGAAGAACATCGGGAACTATCCCGTCATTCGAAGCGGCGAACTTCTCTGCCTGCTCCGCTAACTTTGCCTCAATATAAGGTGGAAACGAATCCTGGTACATCAGATACAGACCACTATCGCCTTCTTTAAGCGAGGAACCTTCAGCCACCCGAGCCCGCACCCCCAACAACCGCGTAGGCTGAGCACGCGGACGATCCGGATCCTTCGCCCAATCTTCGACGACGTCGGCGCGTTCAAATAGCGCCACACTGCGGGTTTCCTCCCACTCCTCCACGGCAGATGCCAACCGGTCAAAGTGATCCCACCAGAACTGTTTGCGCTCGCGGCGGTGGTAACCGGTGGCAGAAGCAACCATGGCAATGGCTTGCTCATCTGCACCCAGCCCCTGCTCAGGGTCAAGATTCTCTACAAATTCAATGAGGGCTTTTTCTGCTGCAGACGCTTCTTCGCGGTCTTTACCCGATGCCGCTACCAGCTCCTCCAGCGACCCGTGTGCGGCGTCGTCCCCGCTCGAATGAGTCAGAACGTTTGCGGATTCTTCAGCAGCATTTCGCCCCGCCAACTCCAATAACCAGTTACGCAAACACAGGGTGGAAACACAGTCGTACTCGTTATAGTCAGCAATCGAATTCTTGATATGTTCTGCTAGCTCTGCATTGCCGGTGTCTCTAGCGGTGCAAAAATCTGCGTAGGCAACCACGGAAGCACCGGCGTCAGTTACTTCTCCGCCGCGTAAATTCTCACCCATATACAGCGGTTCAAGTTTCTTAATGCTGTAGGAATTTTCGCTAATTCTCAGCGAGTGGCGCACGGTCTCAAAAAGATCAACCAGCACGTTTTCTCGCAAGAGTTCATCCACGGTTTCTTCGCCCACGCCATGGCGTGCCGCTAAGCTCCGTAGCGCGCGTTTCTCATAGTTTGCATAGTGGTAAATCTTCATCCCAGGGTACTGCTGCCTGCGCTGGCGCACGTACTCTAAGAACTCCATGAGGGCGCGACGTTCCTCCACCCGGTCATGCGCCCAAAAAGGAATAAACCGAGCCGTCTCTGCGGAGCTATTGGCTTCAACTACCCCAAAGAGGTATTCCAACCCCCACGAACCTTCGCCATCCTGCCACAGCGGATCACCTTCGAAATCGAAGAAAATATCACCGGGGTTAGCACGAGGTAACGAACCCAATGTGCTACCGGGCAAAAGAGCGTAGGACACAGTATGTGACTGCCCGTTTTTAGTGAAAGTGCGCGAACCATCGAACCCAGCTAGCCCAGTCTGTAGGGCTGCCTGATCTTTAAGCTTCTGATATGACGTCGGCAAGTACCCCCGCTGCGGCTCTAAAGTAGCCAACTCATCAATAGTGCGAATCCCATACTTTGCCCACAAATTATTGCGGGTGCGCACGCTCATGCCAGCCACCAACAGCATGTCCCGGTGCTTCTGAATTTCAACGGCGCACCGCTCGCACCTGCCACAGCGGGCAACATCTTCCGACCCAAACCAGCTCACCGCCTCTACGCCCTCTTGCGAATGGCGCGCTAAGGTGTCGAGGAAGCGGCGTCGGCGTTCGCGAAAGACCGGCAGAATCTCATAGATGTTGTGGGTTGATTCTTCTCCGGTTCCGAGAATCAGCACGGCATCTGGATGAACAGCGAACTCTGCTTTGAGGAGCTGATCTGCATAGGCTGCTAACTGAAGGAGCGCAGTTACTTTAGCGTGGCGGGCCAGTTTAGTGTCGTACACCGCGAATTCTCCGGGGCCAGTTTTGACGAGGAAGTCTGCTCGCCCGTGAAATTCGCCGTCAAAGAACGATGCTTGAAAGACGACGTCGGCGCCAGCTTCAAGCGCCTGCATAGTTTCGCGGTGTTTAGCTTCCAGTGCTTCTCGCGAATAGTCTGAGGCAGGCTCTACCTCATATACTCCGGTATGGGTCTCAGGGTTCCACTGCCCAAACCGTTCTTTGAACTGTTTTAAAACCGCGTTTTCATGCTGATCTCCCAAGACACTGGTGCGTACCAGTAATGCATCTTCTGCAAAATCGCTGCGGGGGATTCTGCCGAGTTTTTCATCGAGCACCTGAAGCGAGGCATACTCACAAGTGGCAGCGAGCACAAGATCGCTGGCAGAAAAGACAGCGTGACGCTGAGACGTTCCGTCAGAAGTAGGCAAGAAGAACATAGTTTTCTCTCGACGAGGGGTACTGGTGTTTCCAACCTAGCAACGTCCACTGACAAGATAAGCACTTCTGCCGCCGGGAGGGGAGAAAAATTTGCGGGGAGCGTGTCGTATTTCAAGACACGATGCCGTGTGTCCAGAAAATAATTTATTCGAAAATAACTTAAAGTTTAGTGAGAGGCTTATTCATAAGGGGTAAAACCCACCAACTAGACAACAGTCCCACCGAAGGCAAAAATGAGCGTTAAATCATCACAAATAACCTCAAACCAAACCGGAAGAACCGTTGCACAACAAGCGTACAACTGGGCTCACTAGCGCACAATTCGCCACACTCGCCACAGCCCTGAACAAGAACCTTATCTGGAATCAACCAGGCACCAGACCTCGCAAAACCAGCCTGACACAAGCCCTGAAAATTACCCTCATCTATCTACGCCACAACATCACCGAAGACCTCTTAGCTGATCTCTTTGGTCTCTCTCAAGCCACCGTTTCTAGAATCATCAACCGCATCGAAAGTGCCTTATTGAAGCTGACTGAGTTGAAGGTTCCCGAGCTTGAATCGCTCAAGAATGTCCCTGGCTCACTCGTAATAGACGGCACGTTAATTCCCATCTGGAACTGGTCTTCACAAGGGCAAATACTGTTTTCAGGTAAGCACAGAAGAACCGGTTTCAATCACCAAGTCAT
>NZ_JBHUCN010000008.1:0-2185 GCF_042677725.1 Rothia amarae | reverse complement strand
GAGGGCTAGGGTGAAGGAGAATAATCGGAGGATCAATCGGTTACGTTCGGTGGTTGAATGGACGATTGCGCAGGTGAAGACCTGGCGGGTTTTACATACGGGCTTCCGTCGGCCGCTGGGTGTTTATTTGCGGGTGTTTTCTTCTGGTGCGGAGGCTGATATTTTTTACGGCTTCGGACCCCTTATGAATAAGCCTCTCTGCACGGGATAATACTCAAATAATTCAAATTCTTCATTGAATTCTTCTTCCAATGTATATCCAGCTATCTCTACGTTATCGGAACTCTCAAAGGCAGTATGCTTGAGGTCAATTTGAGGATGGTCGATTTGGATATTTGCTTTACTGAAACGAGAGTCCCTGAGAATGAATCTTCCCGACCTATTATCATAAAGAGATAGCCCATACTTAAAGTGCGACCCTATACAGAAAAAGGATTCAAGTTCACATCTTGCAATCATCAGATGCCCCTCGAACACGCACCCACTCATCGACAACGCCTTGCTCAAAACTAATTCATCGAAGTACATATGCGCTCTAAAATGTGCCCCGTCCAGATTCATTGAACAACTAGACCATGCTTTGTACTCTTGAGGTTTTATACCATCTAAAGGTTTAATCTTCGTTGTCCTCCTAAATATGGCACTGACTACTGTTGATTCAACAGCAACTTCTCCAGCAGGTCTAGCTGACCTCAGATACCCACACAAGATATCCACGACCCTTTGCTTGTATCGACCGCCATAAGTATCTGAGATATCGGTAAGGGCGTACACACCGGCTATCTTTGTGGAGA
Organism: Rothia amarae; assembly: GCF_042677725.1. Taxonomy (NCBI): domain Bacteria; kingdom Bacillati; phylum Actinomycetota; class Actinomycetes; order Micrococcales; family Micrococcaceae; genus Rothia; species Rothia amarae. Next base: position 1,391 of record NZ_JBHUCN010000008.1, on the reverse strand, counting down.
CAGCTTCAGCACCTAGCATCTCAATGGCGCGAAAGAGCTTGTCCTCAATGAATTGCTCCTCATCTCGTTGGGAGGAAGCTTCTTTACGTCTATCGTCTGCCTCGTTGATGATTTGAGTCCTGAAGCGCACCACCAAGTACACAACACCGCCCAGACCAGCGATAAGGGTGAGGATGACTTTCAGCAGCTCAAGACCAGGTACAGGCTTCAGGAAGTAGTTCAGCAGAAGAAATGCACCCAAGCCAAGGACGATAGCAAGAACAGCTACACCTGCCGTCCAACGAATGAGGTTGCGGTCAAGTGAGAGTTTGCTATGGGATTCTTCAGCCATTGTGCGCCGTTCTGAGAGGACTTCAGGGGTGATAAGTACGATTATCCCAGATATTCCTCAAGTGTCTTAGAACGCCATACAGCATCTGTCTGGCTAGTAAGTTCATACAAAAGAACGAGGAAGAAAGCTGAGAGAAACCTGTACGATAAAGAGACTTTATTAAAAACTCACACAGAGGTAACCATGAAATCCCCAAATCTCCTTGCGATCCTCGCACTCGCACTACTCGCACTCACCGGATGCTCAAACAGCAACGAAGCTGAAAACAAGCCAATGGAATCGGTAGCACCTGTTGAATCCGAAACCGCCACAACCAGCGCAGACACTAACGACCGAGGCAATATTGAAAAGCAGATTGGTGAAGAAGGAAGTGTTACTGGCGAGCACAACGAAAATATTTACAGCTTCAAAGTCACCGGAATTGAGCCAAACTTCAAATGCACAGATGAATACGCTCAAGAACCTGAAAACGGTAAGTTCGTAAAGCTTGATGTTCAGGTGTCCACTGCTGATGCTAAAACCATGAAAGACCAGTACTACGGCAATAGCGTAAACATGCAAGCTGGAGCCTGGAAGTACATTGCTGCAAATGGGACCACTTATAATGGTCAGCTAGGTTCGGGCAGCTCTTTCATGTGCCTCCCCGAAAGCGAAACAATCCCTGCTCAAATTGGACCAAATGAAAAAGTTACAGGAAGTGTAATACTCGATGTCCCAGCAACTGATGGCACCATTGTTTATTCAGACCCTATGACTGATGGTGGCTGGGAATACGACCTCAGCAAATAGCAGATATAGAAAAGCCCTCCATCATGAAGGTGGAGGGTTCTTTTATAAGCAAGAAACGCCAAGGAGCTACACGTACCATTGGAAACACCCATCATTGTTGTCCTCATAACATCAGGAATAGCTCTCATCTCGTCAATAGCTAATATCATCGTCACTATCCACCAAGGGACTTTGACCCGGCGTGACAAATCTAAAGATAAAGAGGCTTATTCAAAAGTAGGAACACACCCACACCCCACCAACTAGACAACGGCCCCACCAGCGGCAAAAA
>NZ_JBHUCN010000007.1:0-15339 GCF_042677725.1 Rothia amarae | reverse complement strand
GTGCTCTCAAAAAAATACTCCCCACTAGTTAGAAACTGATTTCTCAGTCCAACTAATGGGGAGCAGTTCAGATCCTCGGGGGCTACTTTGTATTTATGAGTAAACAGGCAGTGGAGCGGGTACTTCAACTCTTTGATGTGTTGGCAAAGAGTTCGAAGGGGCTGAGCCGCGATGATATCCGTTGGAGTTTGAAGGAATATCGGGAGGCTCCCAGTGTTTTAGCCTTTGAACGGATGTTTGAACGAGACAAAGCTACTTTACGCGGGCTTGGGTTGCTTGATTCTTCTGTCAATGACGACGGCGTGAGCTTTCGTTACGTGCTGAAACAGCGGGATGCCAGCGAAGTGAGAGATCGGCTCACTCGTATGCGGGCAAATGATTCAGCGGTGTTGATGATTGCTTGGGCGATGCTGGTGGCGCGGAACGGGTCTTTTCACAAGCTGGGAGATTCCGTCCTGTCAAAATTGGGGTGGTCACGTAAGAGTGCGGAGGCCTATTTTGGTTCCCAGCCTTCGTTGCTTTCAGCACCGGATTCTTTGTTAATAGTGTTGAGTGCTTTGGCGCGAAAGCAGAGTTTACAGTTTCTCTATCAGGGGCCGAACGGTGACGAGTCACTGCGTGAAATGTATGTGCAAGGGATAGGCAATCGTTTTGGTCGTTGGTATGTTGCTGGTGCTCAGAGCAGCGATGGAAAGTCGCGGATATTCCGTTTAGATCGGATGTCAGATCTTGAGCGGGTTGATGGATTAGATATTTCTCAGGATTCTTTTTCAATGGAGGAAGCATTAGAAAAGATTTCTGATGTTGCACCACTTGGTTTAGTGGCGAGGTCTTTATCTGAGACGTTCGAACTTCGGGTGGTTCCCGCCTATTCTTTGGACGATGCTCTTTATCTCTCTTTCAAACAGAAACTCATATTTTTGTCTGGTATCGACAAAGTTGAGTCTAATGAGTTTAGGCTTTCCCCACGCCAGCAAAAAGTAGCACACGATGAACAGAAATCTATTCTGAAACGACTGGTGAGTACTTATGACGTGGAACCCCCTGTAGGAAGTTTGACTTTTAGAGAACCTCCTAAGGCCCGTTTGCGCGCCAGTACCGATATTTTGGTTGCGGAATTAATATCTCTTATTCATTTAGCCATGGAGAATCCGGGGATTACGTGCGCTGAGCTCAGTCGCAGAACAGGAGTGAGTCCTGCTACGGTCAAGAAAAGACTCTCTACTCTCTGGGTCAATTTGGACGGATCACTTTTTGATATTGAGGTTGAGAAGAATCGCGTGTATGTGAGGGGCGTAGGGGAAGCATTACATCAGATAAATTTTTCCCCGGAAGAAGAAGCTCTGGTTCTACTGGTCCTCAAATTCTTAGAATCTACTTCGTCTGAAGCATCGGTGTTTCAATCAACCCGTGAGTTTTGGAGGGATATCACCGATAGCGCAGCCCAGATGGATACTTCATTGAGTTTTTTCCCGCCAGAAGGCAATATCTCCGAGGTGAAGCGTGCCCTGTGCGAGAGGCAGTGTATCGAGGCTACCTATCGGGCGGGGAATCGGATAGAGAAGAGAACAATTCAGCCTTATGAACTCTTCCAACAACATGAATTTACGTATCTTTCGGGGTTTTGTTTTCAACGTCAGGCCCCGCGTGTTTTCAGAGTAGATCGCCTCAGCGATATTCACAGGGTGAGCTGTCCATCGCCCCCAGCAGATTCAACGCCTCTTCAACCTAACCCCCAGCAGTGGATTGAAACTTTGAAACAGCAGGGCAACATTGCAACGTGTAAGATAGCGGAGGAATTGACTCCTGAGTTAAAGACGCTGATTGATCAATCGACTGTAGAGGTAGCTCATGAAGATACTCAGACCATCAAAATTGCCTACGGTGAAGCTGCTTGGATTTGGGATTTGGTGCTGAAATCTCAAGGAAGTGTCGAAGTCCTGGAACCAAATGGGCTCCGTAATTACCTCAAAAATCAGGTCAAAGAACTCTCTCAGTCTATTTAGGGCTAAACATACAATAAATTTTCAGCTTCCTCAGAAAGGATGAGGGGCAGAGGATGTCTATAATTGTGCTCATGCCTTGGTGGTTTTGGACAATTCTATGGACTCTTTTAGTTTTAGTAGCTCTCACAGTTTTGGGATGGTTACTGGTAAGACTTGTCTCTACAGTACTTCGAGCAATGGAAGAATTCATGAAGTTTAGTGAAATTGCATCTGAAGTTGCTCATGAATCGTCTCATTATCAGGCGCATCATTTGAGGGAAGAAACAGAACCAGCTATTTTTCGTTCGGTGAAAGAAACATATACCGAGTACGAAGAGCGCAAAAATGAACGAGCCCAGCGACGAATCTCGCGTAGAATCAATAAACGAGAAACACTTGGTCAGCCACAGAATGTGAGTGACCTTCAAAAATACTCAAGAAAGGGTGCTACTCATGGGTAGACTTTTTGATAATCCAGTCATGCTGATCGTACTTTTGATCATCATCATTCTTCTTTTTGGTGCACCCAAGCTTCCCGGTATGGCGCGTAGCCTCGGTCAGTCCATGCGCATCTTCAAGTCTGAGGTAGATGGCATGAAGAAAGACAACAAAAATGATTCTGCGCCCCGCTCTTCAGCACAGGACGACGTCGTCACCGGCGAAGTTGTTGATAACAAGAACGTTGGATCTACACGTGCAGATGTAGCTGACGAAACTCCTCGAAATATCTAATTTTCTCTTCTGACGATTCAACCCGTGTTCACTTCTCAGAACACGGGTTGAATTCGAGCACATGAAGTTTTCGGTTCTAAGGTAAATGATGGCAAAGGCAACGAGCCGCAAGAATAATCCTCAGGCAAATATGGCCTTGATGGAGCATCTTCGCGAATTCAAAAATAGGATCATTAAAGCAGCTGTTGCTACAGTGCTCGGCGCTGTGGGTGGTTTCTTTCTCTATCAGCCATTCATCACAGCTATCAAAGCCCCGCTCGATGAAATCAATGCGAAACAAGGTCGAGAAGCCCTGCTGAATTACTCCACCGTACAGTCATCGTTTAGTTTGATGGTAACTGTATCTCTCTACATCGGACTGGTTCTGGCGGCTCCAGTATGGCTATACCAGCTCTGGGCGTTTATTACCCCAGCGCTGTATAAGAAAGAGAAACGCTACGCACTGGGGTTTATCTTTTCAGCGGTACCTATGTTCCTCATTGGTCTTTTGACCGCTTGGATTTGTCTGCCCGCCGCGGTCTTTGCACTGACTGCATTCAACCCCGACGGCACGTCCAACATCATTTCTGCTGAAATCTATATTTCATTCGTCGTCAAATTTATGGTCTCGTTTGCTCTGGCTTTCGTGATTCCGGTAATTCTTGTGGGCTTGAACTTCATGGGTATACTTCCGGGGCGGACAATCCTGAAGCAGTGGCGCTGGGTCGTGGTTTTTGTTGCAACCATTGCTGCAATGACGGCGCCAGGTACGGATATTATGACGATGTTCTATCTTGCAGCACCCCTGCTATTCTTCTTCTTTATCGCAATTGTTATCTGCTTGTTGCATGATAAACGAGTGGAAAGAAAGCGCGCTAAGCTCGCAAAGGGTCTTTCTGAAACAGAAATTGACCGTGCGACTTCGGCTGAAGAATTAGAACAATTGGGGCGAATTGAGGAGAATAGCGGTTCTGTGGAATCCTCTCGATTGAGCTCTTAGCCTCAACCACTGTGCAAGACCCCCGATGGTTTCATTGGGGGTCTTCTTTCGTCATAGTATGGGTATATGTCTTCTCTTGCAGATAACTTCTTCGCAGCTAAAGAACGCGCCAAAAAGCAAAAAACCGTTTTCGGCTCCTTTCAAAATACGCTTGATTTCCCTCTGGATGATTTTCAGGTAAGAGCTTGTGAATCGGTCGAGTCTGGACGCGCGGTACTGGTGGCAGCACCCACGGGGGCTGGTAAGACTATCGTGGGGGAGTTCGCCATCTATCTGGCACTGTCTCAAGGCAAGAAGGCTTTCTACACCACGCCAATCAAGGCACTGAGTAACCAGAAGTATCATGACTTGGTGCAGATTTATGGGGAAGAGGCTGTGGGGTTGTTGACCGGTGATACATCTATCAACTCTGAAGCCGATGTTGTAGTGATGACCACCGAGGTTTTGCGCAACATGATTTACGCAGAGTCCTCTACCCTCCTTAATCTGGGTTATGTGGTGATGGATGAGGTTCACTATTTGGCTGATCGAGCTCGTGGAGCGGTGTGGGAAGAAATTATTATTCACCTTCCTGAGCACATCTCACTTATCTCGCTCTCAGCTACTATCTCTAACGCTGAAGAATTCGGTGCGTGGCTGGATACCGTTCGCGGAACTACAGATATTATTGTGTCCGAGCATCGCCCCGTTCCGTTGTGGCAGCATGTCATGGTCGGGAATCGCCTGGTCGATCTGTTCTTGGATGATACAACTGTTGAAGAAACTGCTGAACTACTCGACAAGAACAAAGACGAAGTTCCTGACGTCAATCCTGAGTTATTGCGGCTTCGAGGATATCGTGGGCGGGGACCGCGGCAAAACGCCGAAAAGTTCTCTCGAGCAGCCCATCGAAATTCCCGCTCCCGTAATCGCCACAGTTCCGGTTTTAACCGTAGTGGTTCTGAGCAACATCTTCGTCCTTTCCGCGCGTCTCGACCAGACATGATTGAGGCTCTTGACCAGGATGCCTTGCTCCCCGCAATCTGCTTTATCTTCTCTCGCGCTGGCTGCGATGCTGCCGTCTCCCAATGTATAGATGCTGATGTTCGTTTGACGACCGACCAAGAGGCTGCGCTTATCCGAGCCTACGTTGCAGAAGCTACAGCTGCTTTGGATATCAAGGATCTTAATGTACTTGGTTTCTACGAGTGGAGAGAGGGACTCACCCGCGGCATAGCAGCTCATCACGCAGGGTTACTGCCGGTATTCAAGGAAGTTGTAGAGGCTCTATTTGCAGAAGGACTCATCAAGGTTGTATTCGCTACGGAGACATTAGCCCTTGGTATTAATATGCCCGCACGCTCAGTGGTGCTAGAAAAGCTCACTAAGTTCAATGGCGAGACACATGTAGACATCACACCGGGGGAGTACACCCAGCTTACTGGTCGTGCCGGTCGTCGCGGCATCGACGTCGAAGGTCACGCAGTCGTGCTATGGAAGCCGGGTCTGGAACCCCAGCAGGTAGCAGGATTGGCGTCTAAGCGTACCTATCCTCTCAATTCATCATTCCGGCCCACCTATAATATGAGCGCCAATCTTCTCGCTCAATTTGGGGAGGGGCCAGCGCAGAAAATTCTGGAGTCATCGTTTGCCCAGTTCCAGGCGGATAAATCTGTCGTGGGAATAGCCCAGCGTGTTCGTAAGAATGAGCGAGCGCTTGAAGGTTACGAAAAGTCTATGCATTGCCATCTGGGCGACTTCAAGGAATACGCTCAGTTACGTAAGCAACTCAATGAGGCGGAGAAGAAATCTGAGAAAGGACGCAAACGTCTTGAGCATTCTCAGGCTATGGCTTCAATCCATGACTTGCTGCCTGGTGATGTGATTGAGATTCCGCGTGGACGTAACCGAGGCTTTGCAGTTATCCTGACTAGGGCTGAGGCAGGGCACGATCCGCGACCTGCCATTTTGACTGATGATGCGCATCTGCGCCGTCTCTCCGCAGATGATTTAGAAGGGCCAATAGTTCCCGTTTCTAAAATCAAGGTCCCGAAGAAATTCCAAGGGAAGACGCCTAAAGAACGTCGGGACATGGCATCTCGTTTGCGCGAGGCGCTTTATGAAAATCGTCCCCCGCGAAATGTTTCAGAGAGATCGTGGTTTGATCGCAAGGATAGCCACCAGGAGCAAGAAGTTACTAAGTTGCGCAAGCAATTGAAAGCGCACCCCTGCCATGGTTGTTCAGATCGGGAGAACCATGCTCGTTGGGCTGAACGGTGGTGGAAGCTGGAACGAGATACCCATGGGCTTCGTCTACAAATCAGTCGCCGAACCAACACTATTTCTCAAATTTTTAAGAGAATCATTAGACTCCTTGAATCATTTAATTATGTTGAGCGGGATAGCGGGGGAGAAGCTCATTTAACCCAGCGGGGTCAGAGCCTACGGCGTGTCTATGGTGAGAAAGACTTGTTACTTTCTCTTGGACTTGAAGAAAAGTTTTTGAAGAATTTGGATCCGGCTGCCACTGCCGCTGTGGTTTCAGCGCTGGTTTTTGAAGCCAAACGCGAGGAAATGGGTATGCTCAGCAAATATCCCCATTCCTCAATAGAACAGCCGATCGTTACTTTGGTAACCCTGTGGAGTAAATTGACCGAACGAGAAGAACGGTTCAACCTACCGGAAACATCTGCCCCCGATTTAGGTATGGTTTGGCCCACCTATAAATGGGCTCGTGGAGATTCCTTGGCCCAAGCAATTCAGAATACTGACCTTGCTGCGGGTGACTTCGTGCGTTGGATTAAACAGGTGATTGACGTGCTGGATCAGATTTCACATGTTGCTCAGAACGATATTGAGCTAAAAGCCCAGTGTGAACGTGCCATTATGTTGCTCCGCCGTGGTGTAGTAGCAACACAAATTTAAGGAAATAAATGTCAACTAAAACTTTAGTGTTCTGCGATGGATCGGTGTACAGTCCGGTCGATCCTTATGCAACTGCGATGGTCTTGACTGAAACTGCCGTCGATTGGGTTGGTTCAGACGCCGGCGCTGACTCTATTTACGATAACTCTATGCATAAGGTAGAGCTTGTAGGAGATTTGCTGACACCTGCGTTCTTTCACGGCGGCGCAACGGTTCAGTCTCAAGATGAACTTGCGATTTTATCGGAGCGGTTAATCCATGCAGGCTACGCTTCGACGTCGCTCTTCCTTCCTCAATCTGCTTGTGAATCTATTAATATCTCCGCCTCGCCTTTACACACCTTCGTTTATGCGATTATCAGTGGCAAAGAAGATATAGAGCAGCTTGTTGCAGGTATTCACGGTGTCCAAATTCGGGAAGCATCGGTTGACCTCACTTCTTTTCTTCAGAAAGCACTAGACCACCGCCTAAGAGTTTCATTTGTTCCACGGGATGAAGTCGATATAGAGAAATTCTTATCTGCCCTCTCTGCTTTTAATGAATTAGACAGATTTCGACTCGCTCCGCGTTTAGACGGTATCTCTTCTATCACCAGTGAAAATATAAGTGTTGCTCGAGATTTAGGTGTAGCACTGGGATTCTCATCCCAGATCGCGGAAAACGACTCATCTATTCGTCAAGCTGTGGCTGCTGGAGCGTTGGTCTTTTTAGGTTCCGACGTCAACCAGGAATCAAGAGTTTTAGGATGGGAGCTCGCCCTCACGCATGTTGTTCGCACTCGTCCTGAAGATCAACTATCTGCGCGAGCTACGTTCAACGCTATGACGCGCGGTGTCTATAGAGCAGTAGGGGAGTCCAATCCTACATTTGGTCAACTCAGCCCCCAGTCAATGGCAGATGTCGCTCGTTGGAAAGTCACGGAACTGATGGTTCAAACAGCAGACGACAGGGTCGCTGCCTGGAGCACGGATCCACGTGCAAGAATTCCGCTGTTGCCGGTACTTGAAAAAGATAATCTGCCAGAGTTAGTTGATTTGCTGATTGCTGGTCAATTTCAAGTTATCTAACAGCTTCATGTTCTCGACCGGTTTGGTCAGCTGCACTATAGAAAAGCTATACTGAGATTCTAGTTTTTATTCATCGCCGCAGGTAACAGTGGCAACGAGGAGATATTTATGCGGGTCCTAACGGTGATTCCCACCTACAACGAAAAAGAGAACCTACCTGTTGTAGTGGAGCGCCTCCGCGCAGCTATGCCTGAGGGGCACATTCTGGTTGTTGATGACAACAGCCCCGACGGCACCGGAGAAATTGCAGATCAGCTATCGAGTAAGGATTCAAACATCCATGTACTTCACCGTATCGTCAAAGATGGATTGGGCGGTGCTTACCTTGCTGGGTTCGATTGGGGTCTTGCTGAGGGATATGACGTCTTGGTAGAGATGGATGCCGATGGATCCCACCAGCCCGAGCAGCTTCCTTTGTTGGTAAAGGCAGTTGAAGACGGCGCCGATCTAGCTATCGGTTCACGCTACATCACCGGCGGAAAGACAAAAAATTGGCCCGTTCACCGTCAAATCCTTTCCCGCGGTGCCAACCTCTACACTAAGCTGATTTTGGGTACCAAAATTAATGATATAACGGCTGGTTTCCGCGCCTTCCGCCGTGACACTTTGGAGAGATTGAACCTAGAAGGCATAGATTCGAAGGGATACGTATTTCAGGTAGACCTTGCATGGAGATCAGAACAAGCTGGTTTCAAGATTGTCGAAGTACCCATTACGTTTATTGAACGCGAAATTGGGGATTCAAAAATGGACGGCAACATCATTTTTGACTCGATGACTAAGGTTTCGAGCTGGGGAATCAAGTCCCGCGGTAAAAAGGTGGGCGAATTTATGAAGAAGCTAACACAGCGATAAGCCCGATTAATATACAGATGGGGGTGAGAACCTAAGTTCTCACCCCCATCTTCCGATTAACTGTCTGCTTACAAGGCGTGACGTTCGCGGTAAACATCAAGACGCTGTTGAAGGGTTTCTTCAAGTTCTTCCATGGAACGGCGTTCGAGGAGCATATCCCAGTGAGTACGAATCGGCTTTTCATGCGAATCTACCGGTTCACCTTCACCATTGACTAAGGTAGCCACTTTGCCGGATTTTGCTGTCCACGTATGGGGAATCTCTGCTTCTTGGGCAAATGTTACAAATACCTTTTCGCCGTCTTCAGTGCGGTATTCAACTCGCTGACGGGGTGCTGGTTCGACACCTGCTTCGGTTTCCATTGATTGCGAACCTAGGCGCATACCTCTTAGGCTACGATCGCTCATAAACTTTCCTCCAAAATCCAGGGCATTGTTAGACGTAACGGACAAGAGCTAAATAATATTCCGCACCCAACTCTAGACCAAAGGATAATTATATGGGTTGGTTGGGGTTTTGCGGTGGCGACAGTGCGACGGTAGTAAAAATGGTGCAAAAATCATGTTCTACCTTATGGTTACTCAACAATCTAAAACGCCGATAATCTACATTATGTAAAGTAATAGTAAATTCATCTCCCCTGTTTCCTTTGTGGCTCTGTATCAGGCACACTTATTGCGGAGGTAAACATGAAAAATAAATGGTTGGCATTCGCAGTGGATGCACTTTTGGTCTTAATTTTTGTGGGCATTGGGCGTTCGTCGCATGCAGAAGGATTAGCAGGAACTTTCTTGACGGCAGTTCCATTCCTTCTTGGACTATGCATTGTGTGGATCTTGCCTATGGTTCGAAATATGCCATTTAATATTCTTCCTGCGGGATTGAGTGTTTGGCTCGGAACTGCTGCGTTAGGTCACCTCTTAAGACTGTTCTTCGGAGGCACCAGCGCTCTCAGTTTCTTTATCGTCACCTTGGGTGTCCTAGGAGTCTTTCTTGTGGGATGGCGAGCACTATGGCTGCTTATTGACCGACGACGTCAAAGAGTTGATGGTTAACATCTTCGCTCAACAAATTGAAGAAAATAGGCGTTTCTTCTACTCAAGAAACACCTATTTCTTTCAAGCTAAACTTTAAGTTTTAGTTTGCTGTAGTTTGTGAAAACTCTCTCCAGTTCTTCAGCACCTTATGAGCTCTTCCATTGTCCAGTGATGTTTTCGCTCTATCCAGGGCTGCCACAAAACGTTCGTTGAAACTCTGCCCCTCACCGACGGGTTCGAAAGCTACAATCCCTGCTGCAGCATTGAGGAGAACGGCCTCCCTTATATGCCCGCTCTCCCCCGCCATGATTCGTTCAAATACTTCTGCGTTTTCGGAAGCCGTACCACCGCGTAAATCTTCTAACGTGCCTAGATTGAATCCAAATTCACGGGGGTCGATAACGTGCGCAGTTACGGCGCCCTCGTATACTTCCCAAAGCTGGGAATTACAGGTGATAGTCAGTTCATCCAAACCGTCTCCACCTCTAAAAATCAGGGCATGATCGTTACGCGAGGCAAAGACATCAGCAATTTTGCGAGCCATCGCTTCGTCAGCTACCCCAATTGCAGAAGAACGCACCTGCGCAGGATTCGTCATGGGACCCAAATAGTTGAAGGCAGTAGGAACCCCCAACTGTTTTCTGGTGGGAGCCACATGTTTCATGGAGGGGTGAAATACCTGGGCGAACAGAAAAGCAATTCCTACTGTTTCTAAACACTGAATGATGTCAGAAATCGGCATATTGAGATTGATGCCTAACTTCTCCAGCACGTCTGCGGAGCCGGAAGAGGACGACGATGCGCGGTTACCGTGTTTAATGACGGGAACCCCGGCGCCCACAATCACCATTGATGCCATAGTGGAAATATTGACCGTATTATGCTGGTCTCCCCCGGTGCCCACAATATCTACTGCGTTAGAGCTAATTTCGATCTTTTCCGCTTTATCTAGCATCCCCTGAGCTAGCGCACTCAGTTCTTCAGGAGACTCCCCCTTGACATGAAGTGCAATTAGGAAGGCGCCAATGATAGCCTCCGAGACTACTCCATTCATTATCTCAGCCATTGCCCACCCGATTTCTTGCTCGGAAAGATCATGGCGAAGAGTCAATTTATTCAGAATGGCTTTCCAGGAAATAGCTGGGTTCGATATCTCAGATATGCTCATGGGTTCAGCATAGCGGGCAGAATCGCCAGGTGCTTTAAATATTTCAAGCTGTGAACTTCAGGAATTATGCCGCAGGTCAGTTTTGTAACATGTGCGAAATTTTCAAAAATTTTCTGCAGGCCTTCCCTTGTATTCCCTAGAGATTTTCAACACGCATGGGAAGAAAGGAGCTCATATATTGGTTTCTTCGAAGTTTTACAGACATAATGTCTATGTGACAACTGCAACCCATACCCCAAGTAAGTCGGCCCACACGACTTTGAACCGACCCAACGCTGTCGCCGTCGGCACCGTTGTTTGGTTGGCATCAGAGTTGATGTTCTTTGCCGGACTATTCGCCATGTATTTCACCCTTCGGGCATCACGACCCGATATTTGGGCAGAAAATACCGAACATCTAGCTGTTCCGTTGGCCACCGTCAACACCATCGTTTTGGTGTTGAGTTCGGTGACCTGTCAGTTTGGTGTATTCAAAGCAGAGCAGCTAAAGCCACGTCGCACTGGCTCCCTCTTTAACGTTAAAGAGTGGGGCATGGTCGAGTGGTTCCTGCTGACCTTCCTCATGGGCGCATTCTTTGTGTCTATGCAGGTTTATGAGTACGCAAACCTCGTCGCAGAAGGCGTAACAATCGCTCACTCTGCTTACGGATCAGCTTTCTACATCACCACTGGTTTCCACGCTATTCACGTGACCGGTGGCCTGATTGCATTCCTATTCATCATTGGCCGCGCATACGCTGCAAAGCGATTCGGTCATTATGAAGCAACTTCAGCAATCGTTGTTTCATACTATTGGCACTTTGTTGACGTCGTCTGGATTGTTCTTTTCGCCGTCGTTTACTTCTTGAAGTAAATAGAAACAAATCGCCACATCAATAGTTCAACCAGCACACACACTAAGGATCAAACGACGTGAAGGCACTTTCTCAGAAGAGGCGTCATCCTCTTGCAGCCATCGTGTTGCTTGCTCTAGCTTTACTCCTCACCGGTGGCCTCTATGCAGTTGCCACAGCTACGAATGAGGCTAAAGCTGAAACTAGCACCACCTACACAGCTACGCAGGCCCAAGAAGGAGAGAAACTCTTTATCTCAAACTGCGCGACCTGTCACGGCACCAACGCTGAGGGCACCGCTGATGGTCCCTCGCTTGTTGGTGTAGGAGCTGCCGCAGTTGACTTCCAGGTCGGCACCGGTCGTATGCCTATGCAGATGCAGGGTACCCAGGCTCAGCTTAAGCCGGGTCAGTTTAATGAAGAGCAGACCGATCAGCTGGCTGCTTATGTTTCATCTCTCGGCGCGGGACCGTCCGTTCCTGAAGATGAGTACCTTGACGTTTCCAAAGGCGATGCAGCTAACGGTGCCAAGATCTTTTTGGCTAACTGCGCTATGTGCCATAACGCAGCGGGTGTTGGCGGTGCACTGACTCGCGGTAAGTTCGCACCAACTTTGATGGGCGTATCTGAGAAGCACATCTACGAGGCAATGGAAACTGGCCCTCAGAATATGCCAGTGTTCAACGATGCGAACATTACCCCTGAAGAGAAACGAGATGTTATCACTTACCTGAAGTCTCAGGAAGTAAACAACTCCCCCGGTGGTTTTGCCCTCGGGTCACTTGGTCCTGTTGCCGAAGGTCTGTTGATTTGGACTTTAGGCTTGGGAATTATCTTGATTTTCACTGTCTGGCTGACTTCACGCTCAGCTTAAGCACACCACACACATTAGTTTTCGTATTAGGAAGATTTGAGGCAACACATGGGCAACCATAGTGACGACGCTAGGAAGACATCCTCAGTCGTAGTTACCTCTCATGAGGAAGGCAAGGAGACATTCCCCAACCCGGGGCTACCTCCTCATGCACCACGCCTTACTGACGTGGATCCCCATAAGGCAAAGTCCGCAGAGCGACAGGTTTCACTCCTGTTTGTGATTTCCATCCTTGGCGCGATTTTGTTCTGGGTAGCTTATTTCGGTATTAAAATTGGGGGCGAATATTACGATGTAATGAACCCCGAGCCCACGAACGCGCTTCGTTTGCAAAACCTTCTACTTGGTTTGGGAATTGCATTCTCGATGTTCGGCATCGGCATCGGCGTTGTGCATTGGGCTCGTACCCTCATGCCTGATCATGAGATGGTTGAATACCGTCACGCGGTTTCTGCTGAAGCAGATCGTGCAGAAGCACAGGAGATTGTTGAAACTATTATTGCAGAGTCCGGCATTAAGCGCCGTCCGCTCTTGCGCAATACCTTGATTGGTTCAGTTATTCTCGCTCCTCTGACTTTTGTCACCTTCTTGCGCGACTTGGGTCCTGCTGATCCTTCAGTATTGAAGCACACGATGTGGGACAAGGGAGTACGCCTGGTGCGTGACCCTTCTGGTACTCCTATCAAGGCTTCAGACGTTACTTTAGGTTCCGCTTACCACGTACTTCCTGAGAACCTTTCATCGCTCAGCCACGATCAGGGTTACCTGAACGAAAAGGCTAAAGCTGTTGTTCTCTTGATGCGTTTAGATCCCAGTGACCTCAAGGTATCAGCCGGTCGTGAAGACTGGAACGTTGACGGCATTATTGCTTACTCCAAAGTTTGCACCCACGTTGGTTGCCCCATTGCTCTGTATGAGCAGCGAACCCACCATTTGCTCTGCCCTTGCCACCAGTCAACCTTTGACGCGGCTGATGAATGCAAGGTAGTTTTCGGACCTGCTGGTCACGCTCTGCCTCAGCTTCCCATCGCTGTTGACTCAGAAGGCTACCTGGTAGCTCAGAGCGACTTCCACGAACCTGTTGGCCCTGCTTACTGGGAACGTGGCAAACACGTAAAAGAGATGGCAGGTGAGACAAAATAATGTCACACACAACTGTTGAAACTGATTACCAGGCAAAGACATCAACCGGGCGTATCGCAAACTTTGTTGATAGCCGTGTAGGTTTGTCTGGAATCATCAAGGAATTCGGTCGAAAGATTTTCCCCGACCACTGGACTTTCATGTTCGGTGAAGTAGCTCTTTACAGCTTGGTTATCCTGATTCTTTCGGGTACCTTCCTTACGCTGTGGTTCAACCCTTCGATGGCACCCGTTGCATATGATGGTTCTTATGTGCCTATGAAGGGCACCGAGATGTCTGTGGCTTATGCATCAACGCTACACATCTCGTTTGATGTCCGCGGTGGTCTACTTCTTCGTCAGATTCACCACTGGGCAGCTCTTATGTTCATGTTGGCATTGACCATCCACATGCTCCGTGTGTTCTTCACTGGCGCATTCCGTCGCCCCCGTGAACTTAACTGGGTAGTAGGTTGCGTACTCTTTATTTTGGGTATTGCTGCTGGCTTCACCGGTTACTCCCTCCCCGACGACGTCCTGTCCGGTAACGGTCTGCGCATTGTTGACGGAATCATGAAGGCTCTACCGTTGGTAGGAACTTACCTTTCTCTCTTCTTCTTCGGTGGAGAATTCCCCGGTGAGCAGCTCATCGGTCGTTTGTACTCCATGCATATCATGATTGTTCCTGCACTGATTCTTCTTTGTGTTGCAATCCACTTGTTCATGGTCGTTGTTCACAAGCACACTCAGTACCCCGGACCCGGTCGCACTGAGGGTAATGTGGTTGGTTTCCCTGTTGGTCCTGTGTATGCAGCTAAAGCTGGCGGTTTCTTCTTTATCGTTTTCGGTATCATCGCCTTCTTGGCTTCGACCTTCACCATTAACGCAATCTGGAATTATGGCCCTTATGATCCCTCCCCCGTTCAGGCTGGTACCCAGCCTGACTGGTACGTCGGATTTGGCGATGGTGCATTGCGTTTGATGCCTGGCGCATGGCCTTGGCACTGGGAATTCAACGTTCTAGGCGGAACCTGGGTATTCAGTGTTCTAGGACCATTGATTCCTGCGGGACTCATCGTCATGGCAATGTTCATCTGGCCTTGGCTTGAGCGTTGGGTTACCAAAGACAACCGCGAACATCACATCCTTGATCGTCCTCGCAATGCTCCCTACCGCACTGGTGTAGGTGTAGCGGGAATCATTGCTTACGGCACATTGATGGTAGCGGCTAGCTCTGACCTCATTGCAACTCACTTCCATCTATCACTGAACGACGTCGCCTACTGGCTTCGTGCTTCGCTGATTCTTGGTCCTTTGGTCGGTTTCTTTGTCACTCAGCGCGTATGCCTTGCTTTGCAGCGTAAGGACCGCGAGCTTGTGCTCCACGGTATTGAATCCGGTCAGGTTGTTCAGCTTCCTCACGGTGAATTCATCGAGGTTCACAAGCCTCTAGATGAGTACCGTCGATACAAGCTGGTGAACTTTGAGTCACCTGCTCCCCTGGCGGCTCAGCCAAATAAGAAGGGTAAGATTTCCTTCGCCGAAAAGACTCGTGCGGGTCTTTCGAAGATTTGGTTCCAGGATCGAGTAGTTTCTGTAACTCCTGCGGAACTTGAAGCAGCGCATCAAGCCCATGATGAAAACCATGGATCTGTAGCAGCTTCTGATACCAAGGAAATTCACTAAATAGATATTCTAAAAGCCCCTCTCCTCTTTGAACTGGCCCCCGAAAGTTGGACTGGTTTTATTCTAGGCGGTTAGAGGCTTTAGGGTCTGGTTCCGGT
>NZ_JBHUCN010000006.1:0-199374 GCF_042677725.1 Rothia amarae | reverse complement strand
TTTTTGCCGCTGGTGGGGCCGTTGTCTAGTTGGTGGGGTGTGGGTGTGTTCCTACTTTTGAATAAGCCTCGTATGTTCCAGATATAAAACATAATATATTTTTAGGTCACGAGGCAATTTGGCAAGATGCTTTAAATAAACGGATTGGTTTAAGAACCTTATACAAAAAAATAATTCAATATATTTCACAGGATAGTTCAAGAATAGCTATCATAACCGGAAGTGCTTTCTCCGGAAAAACTACCTTTAGCTTCTTCCTTGCTCTAAAATTATCTAAACGTTATCAAATATTTAAGCTTAATTTAGATAGTTCTATTAATGTTGATGATGTAATTGATTATATTTCTTTCCAGGATAATGTTATTTGGATAATCGAAAATCCACATCTGCATGGAGAAACTCTAAAAAAGATAACTACTAGTAACAATAGTAATAATTTTAAAGCAATTTTAATAACGAGAAACACTAACCTCAACACCGTAACTAGGCATCTATTTCATATTGATCATGAAATATTCAGGCTTAAAAATAAGTTGAATCCTGAGGAGGTGAATAATATTTTAGAGGTTATGGATAGCCATGGTGCTCAAGATAAGATAACTGATCTAAGTGAAATTCAGCAGAAAGAAATATTTCGCAAGAATAACAATGAAATATTTTCCACGCTTGCAAAGATTACTGACAGCAAATTTTATGGATCTAGAATAACTGATGAAATTCATAAAAATGAATTATTTGAACAAAATATTTTAGTAGAAATTTTGATAGCTGTTGGGATTTCAAGTTTTTTTGCACTTCCGTCCCACATTCACGACATTTCAATTTTAGTGAAATTATCATCAGATAATCTAATTAAATTGGTTAAAGAGCACCTCGACGATGTGGTTTACATTGATGATAATAATTATATTAAGTATTACCACAGTTATTTTGGAGAAAGGCTAGTAAAAACTCAAGGCATGCTAGAAACAGCCCCTATTATTACGGAATATCTAAAAATACTTGCCCCTTTTATGAATTTAACAAACAATTCAAAAAAGGAATTTTCCAGACTTTCCCTCGGAAAAGAACTTATGCAATATAGACATTTATACAGTATTTTCTCTCCAGATTCTAGAATTAATGAAAAAATGTCGTCCCAAATCAATGAAATAATTGAATCAATATATGAGTCAGTACGACTTCAATATATAAATAACTACAGATTTTGGGAACAAAGAGCTTTATGTGCCTCCTATAATGAGATGCACGATGAGGCAGAGTCATACGCCCGGAAAGCGGTGGCATTAAAAAGAGACTTCTTAACTCTGACCACTTTAGGTAAAATTCTCCTTGTAAGAGCAGAAAAAGAAAAATACTCAGACTTATTTAAGACTTTATTAGAATCTGATGAAATACTTTTTGAAGCTTTAGAAAATTCAAAGTATGAATCTACATACCCTCATTCAACCTTTTTTAGTCATTTCAACAAAATAATTCCTAATCTTCTGAATTTATCCCCGGATGATATTTCATTATTGAATACAATATTAAATAAATGGATTTTGAGTATTGATAGGTTAGTGGACAAAAACAGGAAAGAGATTATTAAACTTAAAAATATGTCTATTTTGACATTTGAAAAGAAAATGCAGAATTCCTAATTTTTATTATATTTTAAATTAGAATCAATGGGGTTGATTTAAAAGAATTTAGGATCGCTAAATATATTACTCAAGGTAGAAGTAACCTGCGAGATTCCAGCCTCATACTTACACATACAAATCTCATATACGTGGGGGAGCTGATGATCCCGGAACAGTTATTGGCATTATCAACCGTTCCGATATTAACCGCTACCTAGTAGGGGCTTATCTAACTTAAGCCCTCTACAATAACTCCCGTTGCCCCTGGCTTTCATCGAGGACAGCGGGAGTAGATTTGAATTGCCAAGGGATGTATCAGATCGAAGGATTCAGCACTCCCCCGGACTCCTCCAGGTAGCAGTTGGCGCACAGCGACTCGTAGCCCACATGCACACCGTCAATTGCTACCTGCGAGCCGGAAAAAACAAAGCGCCCGTCCACCGTGCGTCCGTTGAACAGCGCCTTCTTGCCGCAGCGGCAAATCGTCTTCAGCTCCTCCAGAGTGTGCGCGATTTCCAAAAGACGCGCAGACCCCGGAAAAGCCCGCGTCTGAAAGTCCGTGCGAATTCCGTAGCACATCACCGGCACGCCATCGAGCACAGCAATACGCATCAAATCGTCTACCTGGTCAGACGTCAAAAACTGCGCCTCATCCACCAGCAGGCAAGAAACCGGCAAGTGCCGGTGCGCCGATTCGGGGTGAGCATTATCCGAAGCATGCAAAAAGAGCTCCCGTACGCTCTCCTCAGCACCAATCAAAAAGTCTACGTGGCGCGTTACTCCCAGGCGAGAGACGACGTCGGCGTCGCCCTTGGTATCAAGTTGTGGCTTAGCAATCAGAACCCGCTGACCGCGCTCCTCATAGTTATACGCAGCTTGCAAAAGCCCCGTTGACTTGCCAGAATTCATTGCGCCGTATCGGAAATAAAGCTTTGCCACCAGAGACCTTCCTTCAAAAGAACTCCTGCAATTCTAGCTAAACAATCCGCTACCCAGCACAAGTGAGATGAGAAGAACGAGTTGCGGCACGCCCATGCAGACCATCCGCCCTTATACTTGTGTAGGCAAACCGCAACCAACGCATAAGGTTCAACGATGATTTCGCACAGTGATATTGAAGCTCTCATGGCTCCTCCAGCACGAGATAGGGACCCGCTCAGTATCATCACCGAGCAAAACAAATCACGCTTGACCGAATTGGTTCCCGTGCGCATCGGACGCATGTCCGAGTCACCCTTCGCTTACTACCGCGGCACAGCAGGCCCCATGGCAGCAGACCTTTCCACCGTGCCAAACTCCGGCGTCATGCCCCTGATTTGCGGTGACGCTCACATCGGTAATTTTGGCTACTTCGCCTCCCCCGAACGCAACCTGCTCTTTGACCTCAACGACTTTGACGAAGCTGGCCGAGGCCCCTTTGAATGGGACCTCAAACGCCTGGCTACCTCGGTGTACCTTGCAGCAACCGACAACGGCGAGTCTGAAGAAACCGCCACCGTCTTGGCTGAGAAAACATCTAAGTACTACCGCCAGACCATCTTGCGTATGAACGAGGAAAGCGCGCTCAACCGCTATTACTCGCGTGTGAACACGGACATGTTCGAGAGTCTCATCAAAGAAGAATACAAACCGCTCTTTGACAAGTTCGAGCGCAAGGCACGCACACGCAACTCCGAACAGGCACTCCACAAATTCGCGGTAAAAGACGATAACGGCAACCACCGCATTATCGATCAGCCCCCACTGACCATGCACCACAATGAGATTCCAGAAGAAGACCTGCAACGGCTCTGGACCGAATACCAATACACTGCCCGCCCAGACATCCGCTACCTTCTGCGTAACTTCAAGATTCGCGACCACGTGCTTCGCGTAGTGGGCGTAGGTTCGGTGGGCACACGCTGCTTTATTGCGCTCCTTGAAGACCAGCGTAAGAACCCGCTCTTCATCCAGATTAAGGAAGCTCAAGACACCGTTCTGCACAGCTACGGCAAGATTGAGCAGACCTCCGAGTCGCTCGGCTTCCCCGATCGCCCTATGGGCAATGGTTTCCGTGTGGTAGCTGGTCAGCGCGTGATGCAGTCGCAGTCAGACCCTTTCCTCGGCTGGATTGAAAATGTACCTACCCGCCAGGGAGGTACCACCGACTACTATGTACGCCAGTTCCGCGATATGAAGGGGTCCATCAACCTCTCAGCACTCGACCGCGATGGCCTCAAGCAGACCGCTAAGATTTGTGCTTCTCTGCTGGCTCGTGCGCACGCGCAGTCCCGCCATATCGACGACATCGCCGTCTACTGCGAGTCAGATAAGTTCTTCGACCATCAGCTAGGAAAGTTCGCTCACACCTACGCACAAACCTGTACCGAAGATTTTCATGCCCTGCGGGCAGCGGTTGAAAAAGGGCAGCTCCCCGTGCAGTACGCCCTCTAACCCGGTTTAGCCGCAGAGCAAAAGCGCCGCGCGTCCTCCCTCATACGGGAAAGGACGCGCGGCGCTTTTATGCTCAACTTCGAGCCGGTCAGAGCCGACTAGTCGACCAAACGCTGGCTTTCAACGTCGATGCCAGAAACATCGACCTGTTCCAACGGAACCATTTTGCCGTGAGTCACGAACTTATGAATTAGCCACAGAGCAAGGAAGATGGGCAAACCGATGTAAGCCATGGCAACACCTGCCCAGTCGCCGGCAAAAATCGCTTCGTAGTTCTGACCCACAATAACGAGGGCGCACATGACGAAAGCGATAATCGGCCCCAAAGGGAAGAATGGTGCAACGTAGGGAAGATCTTTGAGGCTCTTTCCCTGCTTAAGGTAAGCGCGGCGGAAGCGATAGTGGCAAATAGCAATGCCAACCCAGGCGATAAAACCTGAAAGACCGGACACATAAACCAGCCATTCGTAGGCTTTGCCCTCGCCCATAATTGCCGTGAGG
The DNA here is from genome assembly GCF_042677725.1 of Rothia amarae. Classification (NCBI taxonomy): domain Bacteria; kingdom Bacillati; phylum Actinomycetota; class Actinomycetes; order Micrococcales; family Micrococcaceae; genus Rothia; species Rothia amarae. The sequence goes on along the minus strand of NZ_JBHUCN010000006.1, from coordinate 194,815 downwards.
AACCCAAAGAGACCTACGGCGGAAGTAGCAATCAGCGCGGGCATGGGAACGCCACGGCTGTTAACACGCGAGAAAATCTTGGGCGCTTTACCCTCAATCGCCAGCGAATAAAGCATACGGGAGGAAACGTACAGACCGGAGTTGCCTGCAGAGAGAATAGCGGTCAGAATGACGGCGTTCATTACCGAAGCAGCAATCGCCACACCAGCGTGTTCAAACACCAGGGTGAAGGGTGAGTACGCGATGTCGGTGGCGTCCGAGCGCAAAAGGTTGGGGTCGGTGTAAGGAATCAAGAAACCGATAATGACGAACGCACCGATGTAGAACAACAAGATCCGCCAAAAAACCGAGTGGATTGCCTTGGGGACGTCGCGGCGGGGGTTCTCCGATTCGCCAGCGGCAACACCAACCATTTCGGTGCCTTGGAAGGAGAATCCCGCAATCATGAAGATGGAGATAATAGACATCCAGCCGCCCACAAAAGGAGCGTCACCGGTAGTCCAGTTGCTGAAACCGGGTGAATTATCGCCCAAAATACCGATAATCATGGCGACGCCTGCAATCAGGAAGACAATCACGGTAATCACCTTGATTGTCGCCAGCCAGAATTCGCTTTCACCATAAGCACGAGCGGACAGCGCGTTAATCAGAAAGAGAATGAGCAAGAAGCTCGCTGCCCACACCCAGCTAGGAACATCGGGCAACCAAAAATTCATCACAATACCGGCAGCTACCAGTTCCGCTGCCACGGTAATTGCCCAGTTGAACCAATAGTTCCAGCCCATTGCAAAACCGAAGGACGGCGAGACGTAGCGAGTCGCAAACGTCTGGAAAGAACCGGGAACCGGCAAATGCGCCGACATTTCGCCCAGGGACTGCATGAGCAGAAGAACCATCAAACCGATAACAGAGTAAGCCAGCAAAGCTCCACCTGGACCGGCTGTTGCCACGGTTGCACCGGAGGCAACGAACAGACCCGTACCGATGGCGCCGCCGATGGCAATCATCTGCATGTGGCGGCTCTTGAGACCGCGGTTTAGCTGCTTTTCTGACGGGGGCAGCTCTTCCCTCACGCGTTCAGACATAATCCGACCTTCCGGTCTTAAGAAAATCTAAGGGTAATTAAGACAAACTTCAGATTACCACTGTAGAAACAAACAAGCACCGAGAAATCAGTGTTTTCTCGGTGCTGGAATTGATTTTATTTAAGATGCGTTTTCGTTGATAAACCGGACGTTCGCACCGTGTTCAACGGTGCGGGACACCGTGCAGTCTTTCTCATGCGAAAGCTTCATCAGTCTGTCGACCAGCTGCTCGGCTTGCTTGCCCTTGGCATCGTTGGGGAATCGCACGTTGAAGCTGACCTCCACGTCGTCCAGCCGCACAGCGCCGTCCTCATTGAGCTTTATCGCAGAAGGTTTTACCTCGAACACTTCAGGTTCGGAACGGCGGGAGGTCACCACATCGACGTCGATGGCGGAGCAACCGGCGATAGCAGCCAGGAGCATCTCCACCGGATTCAGCAGGCCCTCACCCTGTCCGAACTCCACCGACGCACCTTCACTATTAGTTGCACGGTAACGCTGCTTTTCAACTCGCTCGACCTTGACTGAGCGATAATTCGGATCGCTCTCTCGGTTAGTTACAGTATTTGATTCGCTCATGAGTTTCCTTAGATAAGAGGGGTTGGACGACGTTACGCCGAGTTGGAGGGGTAGTTGCTTTGCTATTTCTAACAACTCTAACTCCCTTCTTATTTCCACGAGGTGAACCGGCAGTATGAGCCGTGGTGCTCAGGCGCTATAGCATTGCTATGTTGAGTAGCAGAAATAAGGGTTGTGAGGAAGGCGGGCATAGTGAGCGCTACGCCGCAGGAAAGCGGGTTCAGGGAGGGCCTCAAAGTTGCAGGGATGATGTTCCTAGGCTTCATCACCATGGGTTTAGGCCTTGGTGTTCTCGTTACGTCGGTAGGTTTGCCCTGGTGGGTTGCGCCGATTCTCTCGGGTTTGGTGTACGCCGGGTCGGTAGAGTTTCTGCTGGTCGGCATGATTGCTTCGATGGCGCCGCTCACCCTCATTGCCTCCACCACATTGCTTATTAACGCCCGCCATCTGGTGTACGGCATCTCTTTCCCTGTGCAGAACGTCAACGGGGTACTGGGCAAGTTCCTCTCGATGTATCTGCTCAGCGACGAAGCCTACGCCCTCAATACCGGCCCGAATTCCCACCGTTTTAGCTCGTCCCGAATTCTCACCGTATCCCTGGGGCTGTGGGGTTCATGGGTCTTCGGTTCAACGCTGGGTGCAATTCTCGGTGCCTCATATCTGAGCCACCTCAAGGGCGTTGATTTTGTGATGACGGGGATGTTCCTGATTCTTTCCATCGATTCTTATAGTGCTGTCAAAGACAATAAGACGGCGATCGCTGCGGTTTTCTCCGCTGTTTTCGCGCTGATTATTGCGCCCGAATCTATGCTGCTCATTGCGCTGCTCATGCTCGTCGTGTTGCTGACCATCCGCCATTTCGTGGAAGCCAAGCACGCTCCATCCGCAACACAGGAGAAGACCGATGCCTAGTATCGCTTACATTCTCAGCGCCATAGGAATCGCCGCAGGAATTACTTTCATTCTCAGGCTCATTCCGTTTGGCATCAAAAGTATTCTCAAAGATAACAAGCTCATTGCCGATTTAGCAGCGTGGATTCCCATGGGTGCCATCCTCATTCTGGGCGTCTACGTGATGGCAGAAATTGATTACTCCTCCACGACGACGGCACTCCCCTACCTGATTGCAGCGGTGGTGACGGTGCTCGTCCATTCGTGGCGCAAGAACATTGCGCTCAGTCTGTTGATAGGCACAGCGACCTGCGTGGTGCTGGCGAACTGGGTTTTTTAGGGATTGTTCCGCTAGCCCGGCGCAGTGTGAGGCAAGCTGGTCGGGTCTGGCGTGAATCGCATTAGTGAGCGCTAGCGAACCATGCGAGAGGGATTGCTTGCCGACACTGCGCCGGGCGCCAGGAACAACCGCTTAAACCCAATTCTCACCACACACAAAAATGCTCGGCACCTTTTCGATGCCGAGCATTTCTTACAATAAGCAAATGATTACTTGATTGCTGCCAAAGCTGCTTCGTAGTCAGGTTCCTCAGTAATTTCGGGAACGAGCTGGGTGTAGATAACCTTGCCGTCTTCATCCAGCGCAATCACAGCGCGAGCCAGAAGACCCTTCATGGGGCCATCTGCCTGAAGTACGCCGAAGTCTTCGCCGAATGAGCTACGGAATGCTGAACCCGAAACTACGTTCTCGATGCCTTCAGCTGCGCAGAAACGCTCGTGGGCGAAAGGCAAATCCTTGGAAACGCACAGTACTACGGTGTTATCAAGATCCGCTGCCTTTTCGTTGAAGGTGCGAACTGACTGAGCGCATACGCCGGTGTCAACCGAAGGGAAGATGTTGAGTACAATCTTCTTGCCTTTGAAGTCAGCTGCTGAAATATCAGCTAGGTCTGAGCCGGTGACGGTGAATTCAGGTGCCTGCGATCCTACCGAGGGAAGGTCGCTATTGGTATTTACAGTATTTCCTTGAAATTTAGTTTGTGCCATAGCTCCATTGTCTTGCTTTAGCGCAAAACTAGCAAGCCCTCTTATATTTTGAGGATGCCGTGGCTACACCAAACGAATCAGAGCAACCCCGCCCAGCATGAGTACAAGCGAGAGCACCTGCCCCAAACCTACCTGGCGCTTGGGCGCTTGGAGTAGCCCCAATTTATCGACGAGAAGTGAACCAGAAATCATGCCAACCAAAGCAGCGACCACGGTAAGTCCCGTGCCCAGGAGAGGAACTAAGAAAGCATTTCCAAAGACATAGATGGCGCCCAGAACCCCGCCGAACCACATCCACCAGGGGTTCTTTTTCTGCCCGTCAGGCACGCGAACGCGGAATTTCAGACGTAACACCAATGCCAGAAGAAAGAGGACAGTGGTGCCCACGGTGAAAGACACTAAAGCGGCTTGAGTAGGCGAACCAATCAGCACTCCTAGATGTCCGTTGATTGCCGACTGTGATGCCATCAGAAACCCTGTACCCAGAGCTAAAGCGCGCCATCCCCAGAGTAAAGGTTCCGCTTGGGGAGATGCATTTGCAGAAACCTGGCGTAGTGCTTCGGTATTTGATTGCGCTTCATGAGCAGTGGAAGGCTGCCGAGAAATTCGTTTCCCGCCGAGTGTCACCGCTCCCACCACACCGGCAATAACCAGAACCGCGCCGATGACGCGCAGCGGAGTCAGCACCGCCTGGTGAGCTTCGAATAATCCGAAATGATCGACGAGAAGTCCCATCAGGATTTGCCCGCAAATCGGCAGCACAGTGGTTTGAACTCCGCCGAGCTTGGGGAAAATCAGAATGTTAGTAGTGAGTCCAATGACGCCGAATAAACCGCCCAGCCAAATCCACAGCGGCTGGTGAGCGACGTCGTCCCAGGAAAAGAAAACGGAACCCTCCACTACCAGAGCGAGCGCAGCCAGAAAAAGCGTTCCGCCAAAGAAAGAACCCAACGACGAGAGGTAGGGAGACCCCACGGACTGGCGTAACCGCGAGTTGAGACAGGTTTGAATAGGGAGTAGTAACCCAATGAAAATGCCAAAAAATAGACCTGCCATAAAGTACCTTCTTCTATCTGCTCAACATGGTTTACTTTACTCGTGCTGGCGGGCTCCCCCGTCTAGTATGAAGGTAATTATTTTCTCCTTCAATCATTGGAGTTAGCGTGAGCGCAGAGCAGTCCCCCACCGTTCATCAGGAATTTATTAGTGTACGCGGTGCCCATCAGAACAATTTGAAGAATGTGGATGTTGAGATCCCTAAACGTCAGCTCACGGTTTTTACCGGAGTCTCGGGTTCGGGAAAATCTTCGCTGGTTTTTGGAACGATTGCCGCTGAGTCGCAATGGTTGATTAACGAGACGCACCCGGCATTTGTGCAGGGATTTATGTCTAATTTGCCGCGCCCCGAGGTGGATATTTTGGAGGGGTTGACGACGGCGATCGTCGTCGATCAGGAGCGGATGGGCGGTAATCCGCGCTCAACTGTGGGGACTGCTACCGATGCTACTGCGCTGTTGCGTATTTTGTTCTCCCGTGTGGCAGAACCTTCTATTGGTGGCCCCAACGCTTATTCCTTGAACGTGGCGACGGTGAGCGCCCAGGGTGCTCGTACGGCGGAACGGTGGTCTTTGAGGGTACTCCTGCCGATTTGGTGGCACAGAAGAAGACCCTCACTGGTCAGCATTTGGCGCGGTACACCGCTTAGCGCAAACCCTTTTCGCGCAAGTATTTCTGCGCTTTGGGACGCTCGATTAGCATCATGGTGATGCCCAGAATCATCAGAGGTACTTGAAATGCCATGGCCCACCGGAAAGATTCTAGGTTGTAGGTATCGGGTGTCCCAGCCCCTGTGAAGTCCAGAATGAGACCGATGGCTAGAACATTCACGAGCGCGCCGAGGAATCCACCCATGTTGGCGATGCCTGTGGCGATTCCCCGCTGAGTATACGGTGCGTGGGTGCGTACGACTTCAAAAGCCACCATGGAGGCAGGGCCTCCTATGCCGCCGATCATGGCGGTGAGCGTCATCAGCCATACAGGTGAGCCACCGGGGTACAGCAGTACAGCACACCAGAGGGCGGCAATCACAGCTACCAGACCGGTGACGATTTCTACGCGCTGGCGCATGAATCGGGTGAAAAGCGGCCCGGCAATCAGCCCTGCCGCCATAATCGCTACCACGTTGAGGCTCACGATGGTTGAGGCTGTAGCGAATGAATAGCCCAGCCCACCGGTCATAAAGGGTAAGCCCCACAGCAACACAAATGAGTTGGTGGAGAAACAGGTGGCAAAGTGAACCCAGAAACCTAGACGTACGCCGGGTCTTTTGAGCAGTGATTTGAGTGCTGGTACTATTCCGCTGGAACCGGGACCTAATACAGGAAGTGCGTCGGTAATCGGGCTCACCGCGGTGGTAGCTGAGGTGCGCTGCTCGGTGGCAGTATTTTGAGGTCTAAAAAGACGTCGTGCCAGCGGAAGGCTACCCGGTGTATCTTTCAGCAAGATAAAAATCAGCACCATCAAAGCAAGCGCAATCAAGGCAAGGGAACTAAACGCGCCCGTCCAGCCCAGCAAAGCTACTGATGCCGCCAGGGGTGTCACCGCAATGAGCATGCCGCTTTGCCCAATCAAACCGCTGATCTGGTTGATACTGGGGATTACCTTGGCGCTAAACCAGTCGGAGATAACTTTGATCATCGAGACGAATATGCAGGCATCGCCGGCGCCTACAAACACGCGAGCGGCAAGGGCTAAGGGTACCGAGGAACTCATGCCCATCATGAACTGCCCGCACCCCATCAGAAACAATCCAACACAAAGCATGACGCTAGCGCCGAGCCGATCCAGCAAAATGCCCACAGGAATCTGTGCGGCGGCATAGACCGCTAGCTGAACTACCACGAAGGTAGATATTAGAGCAGCCTCCGCCGAGAAATGCTCCTGGGCAACAATTCCGAGCGCAGAGAACGAACTACGGTTGACCGCTGCCAGAACGTAAGTGAGAACGCTCAGTGCCCACATCAAAAATTTGAGGTTACTGGTTTTGTGCATTCTCATCATCTTTCAATCAGTCGGTCAAGGAAAAGTAATTTAGCTGATACCTGCTTCTCGCAACACCTGGCGCATTTGTTCTTTGCCCATCTCTACTGCAAGTTTTTGAGTTTCTGTCGCTTGCCCAATCATAGAAATTTTGGGGGCGCCCTGTGGCGGAGCAACTTGCAATACCTGGGGTGGATCGCGCAAAAGAACTTCAAGCTGCTGCTTGCGCCGGTTGCGGTTCTCCCACGTGTGTAATGCCCCAGCGGCGTTCTTTTTCATCCAGAGAGCCACAGCTTGCTGTTTAAGTTTATGGGTGCTGGCTAAATCGACGCTGGGCTGGCGCGTTCTCAGCACCAGCAGGTGGGTGGCGCCTTGGGCGAGCGCCGTTTCGATGGGAATATTCTCTGCCATGCCCCCGTCAATAAAGCGGCGCCCGCCGAGAGAAACCGGATCCCCCGACAGTACCGGAATGCGCGTGGTTGCTTTCATGGCGGTTTTCAGGGTTGCGCGGTCCGTGATAAACGGCGCAAGATCAACGGATTCGCCGCTATCGGCATCCGTGGCTAGGGGATGGTACTCCACCGGGCTCGCCAGAATTTCCTCAAAACCCATGCGGGTGAAACTCTCATACATTTCGTCCACCAGGAAATCGCCGTTGACGATGGGCTTGCCCCGCACAAAATTTGCAGGCTTGATAATCTCTTTTATCGATTCAGGCGCCCACCAGCCGTGTATGTTCTCATTCGCTTTTTCGCAAATGAGCCATGCCCCATTGAGCGCCCCAGCAGAAGCACCATATACCGCGTCAAAAACGGGAAGCAGTCCGTGCTCCTCCAACACTCCTACCATTCCACCGCCAAAAGCTGCACGAGAGGAGCCGCCTTCAAGAACGACGACGAGCCGCGCGTCGTCGTTTCGTTGACCGGGTTGAGAGCCGCTTTGATGACGCTGACGGATGATTTCCAGGGTTGTGTGCATATACATCACTTTAGTGGGTGGGTGTCGTGTGCCTCCGTCTTAAGGATGAAAGACTTTGCAATTCTTGCCCTCAAAATCAACTAAAGACGCATAGTTTCATGTCCCCCAAGTGGGTAGAATTTTTAGTTGTGCACATAAGTAAATAGGGACAAATAATCATCTAATTAGGGGAAAATTTGATGAAAAATCATTTCTGGGGCGCACTCTTTGCGCTCATACTTGGTGGACTATCACTCGTTCTAACTCCGGCAACAGCAGACACTGGAACCGGATCGCATCAATCAGTCCAGCAAACAGAATCTACTCAAGATATCGCCCAGGTTCAGCAGACACCAGAAAATTCTGCTGGGGAGGTACTGCAAAAAGCCGGTCTTGGCACCGTTGCAGTGGGCGCGGGAGCTTGGCTTACTATCGCAGGGAAGCGTCGCTTCCAGGAAAACTGCGATTTCTAGAAAAGTCTTTAGCCAGACTTTTCTAAGCTTCCTTAAATATCTTTTGTGCAAGAAGGAGGGGACCTGCGGGTCTCCTCCTTTTTTGTTAAGAATGGATAGGGGAAGGTTGACGTGCGACCTGGATAACGGGGCATTCAATATATGAGATTTGGCGAATGCCAAAGAACGTTTTGAGAATTACTAGAGTTTTTTCTGCTTATGACTACTTCCAGTAGCGAGCTCAAACGATCATTGAGCATGTCGCAACTTATCTTTATGGGCCTCGTATTTATTGGTCCGCTGGCTCCCATCGGTATCTTTGGAACCCTGGATGCTAAATCAAATGGCGCAGTAGCAACCGTCTATCTCGTGGCTACTTTCGCGCTAGCACTGACCGGTTCGAGCTACATGCGGATGTCCCGCGAAGTACCTCGCGCTGGCTCAGTCTTCGCTTACGCTAACGCCGGCATTGGTCCGCGCACCGGCTACATTGCCGGCTGGATGATTTTGCTCGATTATGTTCTGGTGCCTTCGATTGCATTTATGATTGCGGGCATCGGCATGGCTTTCTGCGCCATGGTTGGTCAGGCTGCAGGCACCCGCATCATCCTCGATATGTCTCGCTCAGGTCAGCTACCTACCGCTCTATCCAAGGTCAGCGCCAAGCGCCAGGTTCCCTCACTCGCTGTGATTGTAGTTGCTAGTTGCAGCATTGGCGTCTCACTGTGGACTTCTACCCGCCCCGACGGTCTTGATTTGCTCTCCTCGCTGGTGAACATGGGCGCGCTGGTTGCTTTCGTACTACTGCACGCCTCAGTGATTGGTTACTACCTGGTACGCCAGAAGGCTAGCGTTCGCGGTCATATGCAAGGAGAGGGCCACCTCAGGGTGGCTCTCTCCTTTTTGTCCTCGATGAATGGAGGGCAACTAGGACGACGGCGCGCCCAACGCCCGTTCATAGGCGGCTCGTGCGTCGGGGTTGAAAGCTACCAACAATACCTCTTCCAATGAATGCTGGTGGTGTTGTTCGAAGGCTCGGATAGCGTCAACCGCAATCTGACAGGCGCTGTCCATCGGCCAACCATAAACCCCGGCGGAAATCGTTGGAAATGCTACCGAACGTGCTCCCAACTCGGCGGCAACTTTGAGTGAATTCTCATAGCAGCTGTACAAAATATGGGAACGATTATCTCGGGCTGAATAGACGGGACCAACCGTATGTATCACCCAATGCGCAGGTAAATCGCCAGCGGTCGTTGCCACGGCTTGTCCGGGCGGTAGACCAGTGGAATACTGCTTCGCGCGTAGTTCTTTACACTCTTTGAGGATGGCAGGGCCGCCCGCCCGGTGGATAGCACCGTCGACTCCCCCACCGCCCATCAGACTGGAATTAGCGGCGTTGACGACCGCATCTACCTTTTGCACCGTGATGTCACCGGATACAACCTTAATCTTCATGCGAATCTCCTCAAACCTAAAATGTATGTAGCAGAGCCATACTTATACAAAAGCTTTCCGCACCCTCTGCCAAAAAATACACCTTTCCCACAAAAATACAATCTGCAGCATGTATTTTTGCTGAAACGGTGTACTTTTTCAGAGTGCTATGAACTGTTCTGTTTACGGATGAGGCAGCGGTTTTTACTCGATATCAGAGGGTTGGATTATCGATGCATTTGACTAAGTTTTTGTTCTAGATGATCCGGGATACCCCCATCTGGTTCTATTCCAAAGAACTCGATGGGACGCTTGTGGCGGTCGTAGGTAATACAGGTGCTAAGGCGCAAATCAAGATGCGAGCCGAGGGGTAGCTCACGCGGGCGTCCGCTACCACCGCCGGTCGTCGTCCCCAAGATTTGGACGTGGTCTAGCCATTGAAGACCCCAGAGGAAATCTTCGCTAGCGCTATACGTCATAGCATTGACCAGAACTATAAGTTTGCCTTTCCACCGAGAAGAAGGGTGAGGCTCAGCCCAACGCTCCCGCTTTTTGGATAACTTACCCGTACCGGTGGTGAAGGAAGAATATCCAAGCAATATTTTCTCCCGAAGAAAATAGCTACGCATTGTGTTGGCAAGTTGAATATTGCCGCCAGTATTATTCCTGAGATCGAGAATGAGGGTGCTATCGCCGGAGTACTCTCTACAGAGCTTTTCCATTTCTTCTGGAATACCTGTACCGGAAAGAAAACTTGTCAGCTTCAGATAAACGGTGTGCTCATCGAGGGTTCTTAGTTGGAAAACCTCGGGAAGTGAGGGCAGTGGTGCTTCTTCTAGCCATGACGCTTGCTGAGTTGAATCCGAAGATACTGCATGAAAAACACGGGAAGATTGGGGAATTGCCATCGCGTTGCGAGCAGCGATGAATCTATATTGCTGAGGCGAGGCACCTGTTATTCTTTCCCAAAATTCTGCGTTTTCAACTTCTATAGCCCAGCCTTGCTGGACCCCCGCTAATACAGCAGCTGAATGAGGAGGTACTTCGGTGAGCACTATTCTTCCGTCTTTAAGTTCTCCTGTATAAGGCGGGTTATAACCGCGTAAACGGCTGTCGATAACTGCTGTATGAGCATCCCCGAGTTGGGCAACTAGTTCCTGAGCCCAAACGCAAAATTCATCCCAGTTAAGTGGCAGATTTAAAAGTGCTTTGGCGAGAACGGAATCCCAGTCCAACTCTCGTAATTCGAAATAAGGGTAGGTATTTTTGCACTGTTGAATGAGGAGTTCGATGGCGTCTTCAACGGTTTCAGGTTGCTTCCCGTGAACTCTGCCGTCCGCTGAATTAGCAAGGGACTGAAGCAAACTGAGAGAAGCAAGGAACTGGTTTTCATCACTGACGTGACTCGTTAGAATGAGGTTCTTGTCATCCCATGTCAACGACGGAAATTCCTTTTGAGGTACTTCTTCAATACGCCATTTGGGCGCGCCTTGGGGTGCTTCGCCCACCTTTACTTTGGTGCCCAGGACAGCCTCATACTCATCAATTTCTTGCGCAATAAGATTGAGCATTGATTCACTCAGCCACCCCTCGAATTCAAGGTATAGGGTGAGTGATGAATCTAAGTTAAAAGCCACCATGGATTTACTATAACTTTAGTTTTGAACAACCAAGCGAGTCTGCAGGGGACGAACTAATGTTTCAACCTATTTACGACATAGAGGGTGGTCCTGGGTGGATTATTTCTGGCAGAACGTTACTTCCCGAAATAAACGACCATACTCTTTTCAGAGAAGCATTCGAGCAAGATAATCTGTCTGTTCCTTTGGAATTATTATGGACGGGCTATCCAGAGCAAGCTTTTCGACTGCTAGAAAAGAAGTCCGTTTCAACTCGCCAGCAGGCTCTCATAGCTGACTGTTTTAGAGGCCTAGAAAGATACCCAGAAGCAGAACAGATTTATCGTGCCTTACTCAAAGACATTACTGACCCTCGTTTAGAAGCAACGTTGCATCAACATTTAGGAAAGATCCAAGCCATTCGTTTTTCATCCAGTGAAAAAATTATGACTCTTGACGATATTCTTTACACCACACTCGTTAAATTCAGTAACGGTGCTCAAAAATAAGTATTCTAAAAATAGCTGAGAACTTTCCGCTTTCAGCCTCATACACCTCCCCCTCTAATTTCATACAAAGGTAAAGATGACTTTCGCACTCCCCCGTGTGCCCAAATCGCGCGCCCCCAAAAAATCTGCCAAAACCCTCGCAGCTCTCGCACTCATCGCAGGTTCGGCATTCTCAGCAACCATCTCTGCAACACCCGCCGAAGCATATACAACAACCGGGCAGTTTCGCCCTTACGGAAACTCCCAGTACCACGTGTACGCCAACGGAATTGACTGGTCCCAGCCCGTCGGCGTCGTCTTCTACCTGGACGGCGACTACTGGGAAAAATGGCAATCAAAAGTACACAACCCCAGCGACCCAGCGCTAACGGGTATGGCTAAAGTCGCCAACGAACGAAACATGCTTTTCGTTCCCGTTATTTCCCCTGACCAAAATCCATCCGGCGACGGCATTACCTGGTGGGAAAATCAGTATTCAAACGGTAACTATTTCCGTTCATTTGCTAACTGGTTTATTAGCAATACTGCCGTTGATCGTTCGAAAGTATGGACGCTCGGTTACTCGGGAGGCGCCGAAATTGAAACCTTTGAACTTAATGCGCGCAATCAAGAATCGTGGCGCACGGGAGGCGGTTCCATCATGGTGGGCGGCGGAAATTCAAATGGTATTCTCACCGCTCCTTCAAGCAACTTTAAGGGCATGCCTATGGACTGGTACGTAGGTTACGGTGATGGTGCAGGAGTCACCTGGCCGACGAATTGGTCAGCCTGGGGTGCAGCACATGCCGGTAACTCGGTATACCGCAATAGCGGTTTCTACAACACCAACATGAACCATACAGCCGGTGACCACTACGCCTACGACTTCCCCTGGATTCTGGAAAAATCACTCAACGAGGCAGGCGTTCAAAAGCGCTCGTCCTTCAAACTCGTCGGAGCAATCGGCAATTACTATTACGGTCATGCCTCTACTCTTGGCGCCCCCACCACCAATGAATTCAGCACCGTGGACGGCGGCGCGGCGCAGAATTTCCGTAACAACACGACCGTCTACTGGACTGATGCAACCGGTGCCCATGCGGTGAACTATAACGGCGGCATAGGCGCAGCTTACCGCGCGGGCGGTTATGAAAACGGTCACGGCTACCCCATGTTTGACGAGACCGCAATTGCAGGCGGAGCTATGCAGAAGTTCAAGAATGTCTCCACCGGAAGAGTTACTGCATTCTATTGGGCGCCCAATACCGGCACATATAAAGTATGGGAACCAGGCGCTATCGGTGGCCGCTTTACTCGCGAAGGTGGAACCGGAAAATATGGTTTCCCCGTAGCAAATGAGTCCGCCATGCCAGAAGGCGGCGCCACTCAAACGTTCCGCCGAACAGATGGTTCAGAAACAGCTTTCTACTGGTCGGCTCAGACCGGAACCCATACACTCGTGGGTAAGGGCGGCATTAATAACGCTTATAAGAACTGGGGTTCCGTCGAAAAGTTTGGCTACCCCGTAACAGATGAAACTGTGCAGAAGGACGGCACCGTCACCGTCAAATTCAGTAAGGGAAAGACTCTGTCTTGGTCTCCTAAAACCGGCCAGGTTACTGAACTGACAACTAAGTAATGTACTAAGAATCTACTCATAAATGTAGCTTCTTATACTAAAAGCCCCTGTTCTCCCACGCTATGCGAGTGAACAGGGGCTTTTTAGTGTTCTAGAGACTAGACGTTGAAGCGGAATTCCACGACGTCGCCATCGTGCATCACGTAATCCTTGCCTTCCATACGAACCTTGCCGCGAGACTTTGCCTCCGCCATTGAACCGGCGGCGTCCAAATCTTCGAAAGACACAACTTCAGCCTTGATGAACCCACGCTCAAAGTCGGTGTGAATAACGCCCGCTGCCTGAGGAGCGGTATCGCCCTGGTTGATGGTCCAAGCGCGTGATTCTTTCGGACCTGCGGTGAGGTAAGTCTGCAATCCCAGTGTGGAGAAGCCAACGCGCGCAAGCTGATCTAGGCCAGACTCGTCCTGTCCACTCATTTCAAGCATCTCTGCAGCTTCTTCGTCTGAAAGTTCGACCAAGTCAGCTTCAAGTTTTGCGTCCAGGAATACGGCTTCTGCAGGTGCAACGAGATTGCGCAGTTCCTGCTGCTTTTCTTCAGAGCCCAAAACACCTTCGTCTGCATTGAACACGTAGATGAAAGGCTTGGTGGTGAGAAGGTTCAATTCTTTGAGCAGGGAGAAATCTAGACCAGCTTCTTTTTGCTGGGAAATAAGGGTATGCCCCTCTTCAAGAACTTTCTGCGCCTTCTTGTATTCCTCCAGTGCGGCGGCGTTGCCCTTCTTAATCTTCACAGCCTTTTCGAGGCGAGGAATAGCGTTTTCGAGAGTCTGCATATCTGCTAGAACGAGCTCGGTGTTGATGGTTTCCATATCGGAAACAGGGTCAACTTTGCCGTCCACGTGAATGACGTCGGGGTCGTCGAACACGCGAACAACCTGCGCAATTGCCTGCGCGTCGCGGATGTTGGCGAGGAACTGGTTGCCCAACCCTTCACCCTCTGATGCGCCACGCACAATGCCCGCGATATCCACGAAGGACACGGTTGCAGGCAGAATGCGTTCGGAACTGAAAATTTCAGCCAAACGGTTCAAGCGCGAATCTGGGAGGTTCACGACGCCGATGTTAGGTTCGATGGTTGCGAAGGGGTAGTTCGCCGCCAGAACGGTGTTCTTGGTCAATGCATTAAAAAGGGTCGATTTGCCGACGTTGGGCAGACCCACAATTCCGATAGTTAAAGCCACAGGTTTTACCTTACCTTCTTTGATGTGCAAGCCCTAAGGATCCGGGCGAGTGAAGTATCTCTAAACCAAACTTTAGACCATGACAAATGTCAGTCTAAATCAGTGACAAAACGTATAAAGCCGGTGCAAGAAAGCGTTCGATACTTGAACCATGAAGAACGAAACAGCACTTTCAGTGCACCAAGTATCAAAGACTTTCACCACTCGTGGTGGCACTGTTCACGCGGTCCAGAACGCCAGCTTCTCCATAGGTTCAGGAGAAATTGTTGCTCTGCTCGGAGAAAACGGCGCGGGGAAGAGCACGCTCATTGACATCATTTTGGGAATTTCAGACCCCAATGAAGGCACAGTTTCTCTCTTCGAAGAGGAACGATCAACCGCCATTCAGCAAGGAAAAGTTGGCGCAATTCTTCAAACGGGCGGTCTCCTCAAAACTCTAAAAGTTAAAGACCAGATTGAAATGGTTGCCGCCACTTATCCTCACAAGGTCAATGTTGAGGCTGCAATGGAAGTTGCCGGTGTCACGGAATTTGCGCAACGGAAAATTGAAAAGTGCTCAGGTGGACAACAACAAAAAATAAAATTTGCAATAGCACTACTTGCTCAACCGCAACTGCTCATTCTTGATGAGCCCACAACTGGGATGGATGTCAACGCCAGACAAGATTTTTGGACAGCAATGCAACAGCTTGCTCGACAAGGAACCACCATCATATTTGCGACGCATTATCTTGAAGAAGCTCAAGAATTCGCAGAACGAATCATCATTATGGGAGCCGGAAAAGTACTTGCAGATCAAAGTACAACGTCATTACAGAATGCTTCTGGAACCTCTCGTATTAGCTTTGATATGAAGCAATCAGAGCAAGAAAAGCTACTCGCTGAACTTTCTCAAGATTATTCAGTGTTTGATATTGAATCTCATGCCAAAACTATCTCGCTCAGTAGCCAGAACCCTGAAGATGTGGCTCGTTATCTCCTGAACAATTATGAGATTTCGAATCTGGAAATACATAAACCATCGGTCGAACAAATCTTCAAAGAACTGACCCATAACTCATTAGCAGCTATCTAAGGACCATCATGAAACTCTCACGATTTATTGCCCTAGATATCAAACAGGCAATTTTAAACTTTTCCACGCTATTTGGCATTATTGTGATGCCCGCAGGTATGTATCTACTCTTTGGAGCAGCCCAAAGTTATGGAACCCAGCCATTTCATGATGGAAATGTCTCAGCATACGTCATGTTGGGCATGGCGGTTTATGGTGCAGTCACCGGTGCATTGTCTGCATCGGGCACCGCAGTACTAGAAATAGAATCAGGGTGGGGTAGACAACTCGCTCTTACACCCATTAGGTGGAAACATATATTGCTCAGTAAATGTGTAATCGCGCTAATTACCACCATGTTGCCCGTCATCATTGTCAATATTTTTGGTTCAATGACCGGTGCAGAAATTCCAATCGAACAGCAAATCATTTGTGCTGCGGTTACCGTGGTGTGCTGCACTATCTTTAGCTTTTACGGAATGGCATTGGCCCAGGTATTCAAAAATGCCCGTGCTGTATCTATCGGCAGCGGTTTGCTCGTCTTCTTTTCCTTTTTCGGTACAACCTTCAGTCCCCTGCCTGAAAGCATGATGAGTATTGCTCGATTTACTCCGCTTTACGGAGTCACTGAGCTGTCCCGTTTTGCTTTTACTCACGGCGACACCTTAATCACCGGACAGAACCCCTGGTTTGTCAATGAACCGCTAGCCTATGCACTCATCAATACCCTGGTATGGGGTGGCATATTTGTAGCAATCTGCCTCAAAACCAGAAAACGCGCCAACGCTCGCTAAAGTAAATTCTAAGTATCAAGAAAACTGGGGCAAAGAGTCCATGGATGTGCACAAATTTAATTTCAAAAACTTCAACTGGACCGCCGTTGGTTTTGCTGGAATCTGGTTAGCTTTCTTGCTCTACCCGCTTACCGAAGTTTGGGGTAGCCCGTCGCTTGAATCGTGGCAAAAATGGCTCGCAATAACCTCCACTTTTCTCTTCTGCACTCTCTATTTAGTGTCCTTCGGGGCCAATGATTTACTCGCCGCCAAAACTCAGCCGCAACGCACGCTCAAATGGAGCTTGCTACTGCTGATCCCAGCTCTTATACAGCTCATTTTTGTAGGACCGTGGGCAATCTATTTTTCAACTTATTTCGTTGCTAAATGGGCATTTCAAAATAAGCCTTCAGTTGGCATATCAGTTGGGTTGATCATTACTGTGGTGGGGCTTCTCAGTATCGCCTTTATTTTTCCACCAGAATTTAGAAGCAGTGGGTATAGCTTCTTTTTTGGAGCAATCTTTGTGCTCGTTATGGCGTTGCTGAACTGGAGACTAGATCAGAGAAGAGAACTCGCCAATCAACTCTTAGAAGCACAAACTTCCGAAAAAATCGCCCGGGATGTCCATGATTTATTGGGACATTCGCTAACCGTTATCAATTTAAAGGCTGAAGTAGCTGCTGTGTTAGTAGAAACAGATCCGGCTCAAGCTAAAGAAGAACTTGCGCAAATCAATACTATTTCTCGCACAGCCCTTGCCGAAGTCAGAGCAACTGTGACACGCATGAAGTCTCCTAACCTTACCGGGGAAATTGAAGCATCGAGAAGAGCACTCGAAACGGCTCAAATACGGTTCCGCTTACCCTCCTCGGATGAAGCCGCCCAAGCCGGTAATAATTCAACATTATTTACGTGGGTGCTCAGAGAATCAATCACCAATATCTTGCGTCATTCACATGCCACCGCTTGTTGGGTTTTCGTAGAACCCGAACGTATCGAAATTGTCGACAATGGAGTCAACGCACAGATCGATGAAGGAAATGGGCTAAGCGGTTTACGCAATAGAGTTCTTGAAGCAGGCGGAGATTTACATGTAGTAACCGGTTCTCAGACCAGAATCATGGTGTCAATGAACGGTAATTTCACTTCGATAGGAAACACAGGATGAGGACCATAAGACTATATATTGCAGACGATCAACAAATGATTAGAGACGCCCTGAGCGTTCTATTGAATCTACAACCCGATTTAGAAGTTATTGGAAGTAGTGGGAACGGGCAGAGCGCGCTGAGAGATATTAACCAGCTCAATCCCGATGTGGCTCTACTCGATATAGAAATGCCTGAGCTGACCGGTATAGAAGTAGCTCAGCAACTCACGACTACAGGTTCAGATACCAAATCACTAATCGTCACAACTTTTGGCCGCCCAGGTTATCTTGCCCGTGCACTTGAAGCTGGAGCCCGCGGTTTCGTCGTCAAAGATACTCCAGCAGCACAACTCGCAGAATCAATTAGGAAAATTAATAGCGGTCTAAAAGTGATTGACCCCGGGCTAGTGGCAGAAAGTTTCGCCCTAGGTCAATCACCGCTTAGCGAGCGCGAACAAGAGGTGCTTCGGACATCCCTCGGCGGGGCATCCATCGTTGCTATAGCAAAGCAACTCAGCCTCTCACAGGGAACTGTGCGAAACCATATTTCTAACGCTATGGCAAAACTCAATGCCGAAAACCGTTTTGATGCGGCTCAGCAGGCTGAACACAATGGCTGGCTTTAGTGGCTCGCCGCTCCCCCAAGATTCAACAGCACCACTCCGCCGATAATGAGGCCCACGCCCACGACCTTGGTAACCGTTAGCGGTTCGCCTAAGAAGATAGCGCCAATGGCAACGATTGCGGCGGTTCCAAGACCCGACCACATCGCATAAGCCACGCCTACCGGGATATCGCGTACTGCCTGTGCTAGCCCAAAGAAAGAAACCCCGTAGAGACCCAGGCACAGCAAAGTCGGCAGTATTTTAGTGAATCCATCCGTATTTTTCAGCAAAGAAGTTGCCAGCAGCTCAGCACCAATAGCTAGCGCAAGAAACAAATAAGGCACACGAGCCCACTTTCGAAGAACAGTTGAATTTTTGAGGGGAAGCCTCCCTAGAAGATAAGGATATCTCTCGTGTAACCCAGCGCTACAAAACATGTGGTGGAGGCGATGAACGCTACCGACAAGGTTGAGTTACTACTTTGAACGAGTACCTCATATGAGGTACCAGAAAAGTTCACGAAGTACAGTTTCGAAACGGTATCTCGTGTGATTTTCTGGTATCTCACCAGAGACGTACGGGAAATTCTGCAAGGATCGGCTAATTACTCTTATTTTGTCAGTCACTCGTGGCAATGTTGAACCATGAATTCTTTGACCCTGGTTCTTGCCCTAGCCCTGGCGCTCATTCTTGGTATTGCGGTGGGCTGGTTTTTAGGACGCGCGGGCGCTGGCTCATCCGGCGCCCTGCAGAACGAAAACTCCCAGTTGCGTGCCGATCTTGCGGCGGCGTCGCAAGCCCGCGATTTGCTGGCAGAACGCGTGGAATCCTTAGAAGAACGCTCCCGTGCGGATGCTGATGTGCTTCAGGCACTCGCCCCGGTCAAACTACAGCTCGCCACCATGGAAAAATCGGTGCGTTCGATGGAAACCCAGCGTGCCGAACAGTTTGGCTCAGTATCCGAGGCATTGAAGAATTCTGTACAAACACAGGAACAGCTGCGCGACGTCACCTCAACACTTTCTACCGCTTTGCGCTCCAGCTCTGCGCGCGGTACCTGGGGCGAGGCACAACTGCGGCGCGTGGTTGAAGCTGCAGGAATGACCGACCATGTTTCCTTCTCCGAGCAAGTTTCAGCCACCGCAACCAGTGGCAAAGATGAAGACCGCGCGGTCCGCCCCGATATGGTCATCTATCTACCCGGCAACAAAACCATTGTCGCCGATTCTAAAGCACCGCTGAATTCCTATTTACGAGCGCAAGATGCCGACGACGACCAGCTGAAAAAAGCCGAACTTTTGCGCCATTCTAAAGCAGTGAAATCACATGTTGATGCGCTGGCGAATAAAAAATACTGGACTGGATTCGAGGCTTCTCCCGAACTGGTGTTGTGCTTTATCCCCGCTGAATCTGCCTTATCTGCTGCGCTGACGGCAGACCCCACGCTATTGGACTACGCCGCATCGAAGAACGTGGCTCTCGTTTCGCCGGTCTCTTTACTTTCCTCGCTCAAAGCGATTTCATTCTCCTGGCGTCAAGATGCGCTGACCGACAACGCCCGCGAACTATTTGTGCTCTCCAAACAACTGTACGACCGTCTAGGAACAGCCGGTTCACATTTAGCGTCCATGGGTCGTATGCTCAGCCGCACGGTCGATTCATATAACGGATTGGTCGGTTCCCTCGAAACCCGCGTCTTTGTCACCGCGCGAAAAATTGCCGAGCTAGATTCGGCAAACCTCGTGGACGATTTACAGACCGAACCTATTAGCTCCACCGTCAAGCCTCTTACCGCCGTCGAATTTCTCGACGAATCCGAGACCGACTCCGCTGCCGAAACAACAAACTCAGATGCAGCGGACGACTCCTATCAGCAGTATCTAGCTGCCTTCAACAACGGCGATCTCGACGACCCAGAACCTTCATCTTTAGATGCGAGCGACCACATCCTCGATCCAGAACAATCAGCCTACGAACCCACCTTCGAAAATGTACCGCTGTGGGACCAATATCCCGAAGGCTTCAACGATGAACTCGACGACGACTACGACGGCCCCGCTATCATCACCGAGCACCCCATAGACCACGGCACAGATAGCAAAAGAGCCGCCCACCCAAACGGTGAGCAGCCCTTCGACTACGACTCATGGAACGAATAAATCACGAGATTGGATTGAAAAAGGAGCTCACGCCCTGCCCAATTCGCTTCGCTCTTACTTCCTCGCACGCTCGGAACCGCGAAGCTCATCTGGTAGGTTTTGCTCCTCACATCCTAAAATCGCCCCACTGGGGCGATTTTTTAACGGATGAGGACTTCGTCGCGAAGTCGACCCGCTATAGGCTACGCCGTTAGCGGGTCGGCTTCGCACCTCGTCCTCCCAACTGATTGCTGGTATCGCCGTCATTCTTCAACGCCGCGCGCAGCTCCTTCGGCAAAGAGAACAAAATATCTTCCTTAGCGGTCTCTACCGGCTGAACATCCTGATATCCATAATCAGCCAGAAGACGCAACACGTCCTCCACCAGAACCTCAGGCACAGAAGCGCCGGAGGTCAACCCGACCGTCGCCACACCTTCAAACCAGGCTTCATCAACCTGGTTAGCAAAGTCAACACGCTCAGCACGACGCGCACCGTACTCCAGAGCGACCTCTTTCAACCGCACCGAATTGGATGAATTCGCCGAACCCACCACAATCACCAGATCCGCCTGCGGAGCAATCTCCTTGATAGCTCCCTGACGGTTAGACGTCGCATAGCAAATGTCGTCCGACGGAGGATCCTGCAGAGAGGGGAAACGCTCCCGCAACTTCGCCACAGTCTCCAAGGTCTCGTCAACGGAGAGAGTCGTCTGCGACAGCCAAACCACCTTATCGGGATCACGTACTACCACCTGATCCACCTCATCCGGTGAATTCACAATCTGAATATGCTCTGGGGCTTCTCCCGCGGTACCTTCAACTTCTTCGTGGCCAGTGTGACCAATCAGCAAGATATCGTAATCCTGCTTGGCGAACCGAACCGCCTCACGATGAACCTTATTAACCAGCGGGCAGGTGGCGTCAATCGTATTCAAAGAACGCTCTTCAGCAGCATTCACAACTGCAGGTGAAACACCGTGCGCCGAAAAGACGGTCACAGCGCCCTCAGGCACTTCTTCTACCTCATCCACGAAAATAGCGCCTTGAGATTCAAGGGTCTCTACCACATGGCGGTTATGAACAATCTGCTTACGCACATAAACCGGAGCCCCATAGTGCTCCAGCGCTTTTTCAACGGCGATGACGGCGCGGTCAACCCCGGCGCAATAGCCACGAGGGGCAGCGAGCAAAACTTTTTTCTCTCCGTTCACTGCAGCAGCCGCTTCGATCTCTTCACGAGAACGGCGCGTACGAGGCACCTGCGGAAAGCCGAGTGATACTGAAGAATCAACCTGTGTTGTGGACATACCCTCTATCCTACTGTGTTCTGAAATGGGAGCGAGCGGGCGGAACGGTTCCTGGTAGAGAGCCCCGCGATCTGAGCGGCAATACCTAACGCGACAAGCACCGCACCAATAATCAAAAATGGAGCAACATACGATCCTGCAAAACCTGAGAGCGAATGGGCGTACTGGTTAGCTAGGCCTTGGATGAAGACCTGCCCTACGCTCGACGTTAAATTCAGCGAGCGAGCCGCCGTAGATATTCCCTCGGTGGCTAATGAACCGAACCACAATAGCCCTCCAGCAATTAATACCGTGATGCCGGTAAATAGTAACCGTCCACGTGGCCAGAGCAAGAATGCTAGGAAAAGAGCAACCGCTGCAAGAATAAGCTGTGTCTGCCAGGTTGCAGCAAAATTTTTCACACCGGTGACGACGTCGCGCAGGGACGTACCATTTGTTGCATCCAAGGTGATGAGGTGGCGGTCGCTACCGACTAAATCAGGGTCAAATCCCATAATGGAGCCAACCTGTTGGTCCACTTGCTGGTAAACCGCCGTGATGTCAATAACAGAGTCTGTTTTCGATTCGTCCAGGTTATAGGCGTGAGTGTCCATCATGACTTGATTCCATACCTGGGGGTAATTTTCCGAATCTACAACAGCCGTCGTCGCGCCTGTTACTACGCCCTCAACCCGGTCATAACCCCAGTCTTTTAAGGATCCAATGATATCTAAGGGGTTGAACGTATTTTTAGAATCACCGTTGCCCAAATACTGTTTGATGTTGTCAGATTTCATGACGTCGTGAGCCACGCCTTGGGCAAGCTCATGCTGAAATTCTTTGTCTTGAGCCATGTTGGCGCTGATGGCAGAAAATCCAGCGGGCTCAACAAAGTTTTTCTGAGCCCAATAGGCTGTGGCACCGCTAGCCCCCAGCAGAAGCGCCGTCAGAGCCAAAAGAACCGCCAAAAATTTACGGGCAGCGGAAAAACGCGGACGGGGCCGCGTTGCATAAGCCTCTTTCGCGGTAACAGAAGGTGCTGGTCGCCTTCTACGGTTTTCCGCTTCAACTGTAATATTGCGCCAGCTACCTGAGTTTTCAGGAGCTCTGCTCGACGCCGCGTGAGGGCGTGAAGATGGTTCTTCCGCTGAAAAAGAACCGGAATGCTGTTGGTTCGCCATGTGTTAACCGTACAGAATCAATATCTATTTACGCTGTGAGTTGAAAGTCAACCTGCCCACGTTTCAAATTTTTTCAGGCAGAAGCTAAAAACTTTCTAAAATGTCAGTGGTCGATGCCATGATATGTGCATGAGCGATTCTCTCGAACCCACTTTGGTTCCGGATAACACAGCCGATCCATCAGATGCTCGGCGTGATTTACCGGCGCGCGCTGCGCAAACCACCCCGGATAATCCCTGGCCGTTGCATATGCTTTCACACAAGCTCAATGGGTATATTGCACAGTGCTCCCCTACCTGGGTGGAGGGGCAGATTATCGAGCTCAATAAGCGAGCGCGCGTTACCTATTTGACGTTGCGCGACGTCAATGAAGAAGTTTCGGTGCCGGTCACTCTTTTCGCCCAGGAAACTGCCCGCCTGTCCAGCGATTTAGAGCGCGGTCAGCGGGTAGTCGTTCAGCTCAAACCTGATTTTTGGGTCAAGACCGGTAGGCTGTCGATGCTCGGTCACGATATTCGACCGGTGGGTTTGGGCACCATGTTAGAGAGAATCGAAAAGTTGCGGCAGCAACTCGTTGCAGAGGGGCTTTTCGAAGCTCACCACAAAAAAGCTCTGCCCGTTCTGCCCCATCGGATTGGACTGATTACCGGTCGAGATTCAGATGCGGAGAAAGACGTCATCCGCAACGCTACCCTGCGCTGGCCCTCTGTCGAATTTGAAATTCGTGAAGTAGCGGTACAGGGAGTGCATGCGCTCCGGCAGGTCACTGAAGCGCTTCAGGAGCTTGATGGGCGCGACGACGTCGACCTCATCGTGATTGCTCGCGGCGGCGGTTCTATGGAAGATCTATTGCCTTTCTCCGAAGAAGCGCTGGTAAGAGCTGTCTTTGCCGCTGATACTCCGGTAGTTTCTGCTATCGGGCACGAAGCGGATTCTCCGCTTCTCGATTTCGTTGCAGATTTACGGGCGTCTACGCCTACGGACGCGGCAAAGCGAATAGTGCCTGATGTTGAAGAAGAACGTTTGCGCGTTGCCCAAGCGAGAGTCTATTTACAACGCTCTGTAGAGCAGCTCATCGAACGAGAAAGTTACGCGCTAGAACAGCTGAGGAGTCGACCGGCGCTGGCTCAACCTGATTCGACGTTGCTTCAACGAGAAGAAGATATTGATCGGCTTCGCTCGCGGGGATTCGCTGCGGCACAATTCCAGATTAATCGAGCCTCAGACGTCGTCTTTCAGTTCAAAGCCCGGGTACGGGCCCTATCACCCCAGAACACTTTAGAGCGTGGCTATACGCTTACTCAAAAAGCTGACGGCACGCTCGTCAAAGACGCCGCAGTTCTAGAACCTGGTGAGCAGATTGTTGTGCGTGCCGCGCACGGGTCGGCAGAAGCCACAGTCTCCGCCACTTACTCTTCAAATATCTCAACATCAGAATAAGGAAACATCATGTCAGATCAGAACAACACCGAACATAAAAGGGCAGCCCAGAACATCGAATTCAGCGTTTCCGCTCAGGGCGCACCGGTTGAAGAGCTCTCCTATGAGCAGGCTCGGGCAGAACTCATGCAGGTGGTTTCGCGCATGGAGTCAGGGTCTTCGAATTTGGAAGAAACTATTGCTTTGTGGGAGCGTGGGGAGCAACTTGCTACCCGCTGTGAAGCGTGGTTGGACGGCGCCCGTCAACGTCTTACTGCAGCTAAAGAGGCGCGTTCATCCTCAGATACCGAATAGAGCGTTGGGAGTAGCCCATCCCAAGTAACAGACAAAAGACCGGTGAACCCCACCAGGGACACCGGTCTTTCAGAAGAACTAGCGCTCAATCAGCGCAAAAGACTGCCTAGTTCTGCTTGTAGTCATCAAGGAAATTCCCCAGCCGCTCCAATGCGGACTTTAAAGTCTGGGTATCGGGCAAGAAAACCAGGCGGAAGTGGTCCGGTTGCTTCCAGTTGAAGGCTGATCCGTGGCTGACGAGAATTTTCTGTTCTTTCAGCAGGTCAAAGGCAAACTGCTCATCGCTGGTGATGTTGAATTTATCGGTGTCGATGCGCGGGAAGAGATACAGCGCGCCGTCTGCCTGCTTGGTGCTCACGCCGTCGATTTCGTTGAGCATCTTAAAGGAAAGATCGCGTTGCTCTTTGAGGCGTCCACCGGGCAGAATCAGATCATTAATAGACTGGTAACCCCCCAGCGCCGTTTGAATGGCATGCTGGGCGGGCACGTTTGCACACAGCCGCATGGATGCCAGCAGATTGATGCCCTGAATGTAGTCTCGGGCTGCGTATTTGGGGCCGGTGATGGCAACCCAGCCAGCGCGGTAACCGCACACGCGGTATGCCTTGGAGAGTCCGGAAAAGGTGAGGCACAGGACGTCGTCTTTGGTCAGAGTTGCCATATTGATGGCTTCAACGCCGTCATAGGTAATTTTTTCGTAGATTTCATCGGTGAAAATGATGAGCCCAAATTCATAGGCAATATCTACGATAGATTGCAGAACTTCCTTGCTATAGACCGCACCGGTGGGGTTATTGGGGTTGATGACCACAATTCCCTTGGTGTGTTCGGTAATCTTCGAACGGATATCTTCAAAGTCTGGCTGCCAGTCGTCCTCTTCGGAGCACAGGTAATGCACCGGAGTACCACCGGCGAGCGCAGTGGATGCCGTCCACAGCGGGTAGTCAGGGGTTGGAATAAGAATTTCGTCGCCCGGATCTAACAGTGCCTGCAAGGTCATGGGAATCAGCTCGGAAACGCCGTTACCCAGATAAACGTCGTTAGGTTCGAGGTTCAGAATTCCCTTGGTCTGGTAGTACTGCACAATGGCGGTACGCGCCGAGTAGAGACCACGTGAATCAGAGTAGCCCTGCGTTTCGGGAAGGTGCTGGATAATATCCATCATGATGGCATCTGGCGCTTCAAAGCCAAACGGCGCGGGGTTACCGATGTTGAGCTTGAGAATACGGTGCCCTTGTGATTCCATACGCTGAGCTTCATCGAGTACCGGTCCACGGATATCGTAGAGAACGTTTTGAAGTTTTGCGGATTGTTTGAAAGATGCCATAGTGCCTAGGTTACTCCGTTGATCGGTCGAGCCAGAATTTTGCCACTTCTTCGGGTGTCATTGCTTCTGAGCCGTGGGTCAGTCTGTCAAAGGTTTTGAGATCATCGGTTGTGATTTGACGGGATACGGTATTGACGGCGTTTTGAGCGCTGGAGGGCAACTCATTGACGCGCATAATCGGCACGATTTGCTGGGGAATAAAGATTCCTGCGGGATCGTCCAGAACTTTATATGCGTTTTGGCTGATTTGAGACGATGCCGAATATATATCCGCTACCTGTACCTCGTTGGACGCCAGTGCTCGGGAGAGCTCTGTTTGATCGTCAAAGATTTTTACAGCTTTTGGTTTGCACTGATAATACTCTGAGAGTGCTTTCAGCCCATGGGGTTTCTCACTAAATTTTGTGGTGACTCCGAAGGTTAGTTTTTTACAGAAGTCGCTGAGATCCGTCATGGAGTTAAGTTCGTATTTAGCAGCTGTAGCTTGAGTGACGACGAGCGCATCGCGGTTTTGGCCGTCCGAAGCTGCCAGTAACTGCAGGGTGCTGGGTAGCAGGCGGTCAATGGAATCGAGGATGTCGCTAGAGGACATAGAGGGCGCTTGCAGGGAGGTTTCCTGGGGTGATGGCGTGGCTAAAGCGGTGGGGGTTTCATTTGCTTCAGCGGATTCAGCGGAGGTGACTTCAGCGGAGGCAGACTGAGTTGCTTCTGCAGAGGCTTTACGTTGCTGTTCGATATAAGCAGTACTAAAAGCGCCGTTGTCAGTCAGCTCGTACAACAAATTACCCGAATAATCAGGGGTGAGATCGACTGTTGCTGGATCGGCAGAAGGTGTAATTCCGGTGGGAGAAGCTGAGGCGGTAGATGCCTCTGGTTCTTCCAACCCGCCCATGGCGTTGAGGTAGTCTTCGCGGGTATCGCCGGTATCTACGATTTCAACAGAGTAGCCCGCTTCTTGAAGTGCCTGCGCATAGATATTAGCTACCGTTTCAGTTTCCTGGGAGAGTCCCTTAGAGATTTTGATGGTTCCAAATTCCGCGGCTTGAGGGTCTTCTTGGATCCCACCTGTACCACCGCAGCCACTCAGGGCTGCAAGGAGTCCGACGCTACTCAAAGCTACTGCGCGTCGTCGAGAGAGGGTGTGAGAGAGGTTCAGCATGCAGGTAGCTCCTTTTCCACGGCTTTGCTCCAGTCCAGGGCAGAATCGAAACCCATCATGGCTACTACGGCAGTCAGAAAATGCGGTGACATTGAATGTTTTGAAGCCTGTGGGATATAGAGGTCGAGCTCGTTCAGGGGAACCCATCGAGCGTCGTTAGTGCTACCGTCAGCTTCGATTGCGAATTCGCCAGAGACAATTCGAGCAGTAAAAACAGTGCGCAAAGCACAAAAGGTGGAACCATCTGGGCGATCAGAATACCCCGCGTGCACACCCACTAGCCCGTCAACCTGTGCCTCATAACCGGTTTCTTCAAAGACTTCTCGAAGGGCAGTCTGCTCAGGCTGTTCCCCTCTTTCCATTCCTCCGCCGGGCGGAGTCCACCCAGAAATGCGATGCCCCGCAGCGGTGACCGTTGAAAAATGAGTAAGAAGTATCTTGCCTTCGCGCACAATCACGCAGTAGGCGGCAGGTCTGGTATCCATAACGAGGGGCATGGTTCTATCTTAACGAATGTCTCAGCTACTCCTCACAGTACAGTCAATGTTCTCTGAAAACTCCCCAGAAATTGTGGGGTTTGCGCTCGCGGTGAGTACTCTTAAAAATATGCTTCTTTTTCCATTGGGCGCAGCCCTCACCGGTGATATTTATACGCTAGAAAACACTGCGGATGAAACGACTCATCTGTTTCAGCGAGTGCTGAGTACTGACTTTTGGTTGGATAAGCCGTTGCGTATCGTGCTTATCATCGTGGGGGCTATGATTCTGCGACTTGCGCTGGGGGTTGCCGTTCGGCATATCACCGACCAAGTGGCCAAGGGAACAAGATACCGAATTGTTCCTGCTAAAGACCCGCACACGCAGGCAACTCAGTATGTGCCCGATAATCTGCAGAGCAATTCGCGTCAGTCCCAACGCGCCAAAACGGTGGGTTCCGTTCTTCGCTCGGTTTCGGCCATCGTGATTTGGACCGTTGCTATCGTCATGATTATTTCTGAACTGGGATTCAATATAGCCCCAGTTATTGCTTCGGCGGGTATCGCCGGCGTGGCGCTCTCTTTCGGTGCGCAATCACTGGTGAAAGATTTTCTCTCGGGTATTTTTATTGTGGCAGAAGACCAGCTAGGAATTGGGGACGTCGTCGATTTGGGCGAAGCCTCCGGCACAGTTGAAGCAGTCGGGTTGAGAACCACTCAGGTACGCGACGTCAACGGTACGCTCTGGCATGTGCGCAATGGCGAAATTTTGAGGGTGGGTAACTCTTCTCAGGGCTGGGCGCGTACCAATATCGATTTGCCTGTCCCTTACGATTCGGACATCGAAGAAATTAGTGAAATCCTACTCCAAGCTGCGCACCGCGCACTGAGCAACCCGGATATTAAACGCTCGATTATGGGCGAGCCAGAGGTTCTCGGGGTGGAATCTGTGACCGGTGAATCTCTTACCCTGCGTATCTCTGTTAAGACCGCGCCCAGTGAACAGTGGGCTGTAGCGCGGGTGTTACGAGTGGCGCTGAAGCGGGCTCTCGATGAAAACGGGGCTCGTATTCCGCTAGCTAACCAGTCGCTGGTTCGAACATTCAATCCTAAGACCCAGGAAATGCCCGTGGTTGCTCGAATACATCCTGAACCCGGCGAAGCTTCTTCCTAAGAGAGTTTTCTACCCACCTCAGCCACAAGGCTGAGGTGGGTTTTCTCTAGCGCTTCTTGCGGCCGCCTGAACCGCGCGGTGGAGCACTCTTGCCCTTTTGAGCTTGATGTTGGCGGACATTTCCATTGTTTTTGGCGTTACGCGCCTTGCGGTCCCGGGTTTCCCGGCGCGCATTCGCCGCACGTCGTTTTTGCTTGGCTTCTTCTTTTTCCCTCGCGGCTTTTTCTTTGAGGGTTTGCAGGCTTTCAGATCCTCGGTCTGATCCCGCCGTGCGTCCGCGGCAAATACCCACAAAATCTTGGATGATCTGTTCGTCCTCATTCGAGCGGAATTTTCGCTCCCACACCAGGCTGACGGCCGATTCATCCAGCTCTTCAACATACCGGTAGGTCAAATCTTTACGGTGGTGATAACGAGCGACCGATAGCGGAACGATAAGTAGCCCCAGTCCCGCTGCCACCAGCTCAACCGCATCGTGAATATGGCGCGTCGCCGGTACCTTCTGCGGATTCGCCTGCCGATAAGCAGCAGAAATTTCTGCCCACTGCGGTACCGTTTGAGGGTCTTGAAGCATGAATTCTTCCGCAAGTTCTGCCAGCGGAACAGAATCTTCATATACAGTAAGCACATGATCGGTAGGAAGCACTACTACTTGCTTTTCCCGGTAGAGATTAATAGCGTGAAAGCGTTTCTTATCTAAGCAGTCGGGTTCTTCTTCTGGACGCAACAACACCATGTGCGCTAACGGATTTCCTTCATGGGTTTGGTTCAGCGCATCAACTCCGCGCTTTTCCGCCAGGGGAATTTCTATAAGGGCGCGGTGAATGTCATAGCGCTGATGCCAGCGGTTGAACCATTTTCCAGGCATAACACCCGGTACATATCCCACGCGCAGTTGTTCGGCGTCCGGCGCCCAGCCAATATATTCTGCTTTCTCCGGCTGAAGTAGCAGCGGATGAAAATCTTCCAGGTGCACAAGAGTCATACCGCAAAGGTAGCACGGTCTGCAGGTCTTATTTTTGACGACGCCGCACGACGATAATCACCAGTACCACCACTGCAATGAGCGCCAGGGCCATAAAGGGTCTTTCGAGCCATGCCCAGAAGACTGCCATGCCTATAGTGCCATAGATGATTCCCCAGAGCAGAGTTCCCAAAAGCATGGCGGGAATCCAGCGAATTAAGGGCATACGGGTGAACCCGGTAGTTAGGATGACGGCGGTCTGAAATCCGACCGTGATAAAGCACAGGGGCACAGCAAGGGCGCCCCATTGGTTGATAAATGCGTGCGCGCGCCGGTAGATGGGGCTATCCATAGCTCGTTGAAGTCGTTTAAATCGTTCGGTACCGGCAGAGGCGCTCCACCCTAGAGCGAATACGATGCTGGTGCGAAGGATTCCTATGATCCAAAAGAAAACGATTGCTAAGGACCAGTGCAAGCTGTCGATCCATTCGAACACGCATTCAATACTACCTGTGTGGTCTTCCCTCGGAGCTATCTGCTTCTTTGCTCGGCGTGAAGAACAGCATAGGGTGAGGTGATTCCAGAGTTTCTTCATTTCTTTAAAAGAAATATCTGGTCAACACAAAGTAATTAGGTTATATTTTTATTAGCTAATGATTTACGCCTTGTGGGAAGACGAAAATCGGCGGCTTTTTCAGAAGACTTTTCTTCCTGTGTGTGAAGCGGGGGTGGTCAACCGCTGGTTGACCACCCCCGCACTTTAAGTTGGGTTGTATGTCCCTGCTTCTTATTTCAAATCAAGCTTCTTGATGCGTTTGAGCTCAGCCGGCACAAAAGAATGCTGAGTCATACGCAAGCCCACCGCATAATAGCTGGAGCGCCCGAGCAGATATCCAATGCCCAGCCGGTCACTTTGGTGGTTCATTGCGCGTCGGCTACTTCTTTCCAGCCAGCGTACCACTACGTTTTCATCAGATAATATTGAAATCTCTCGATGGAGCTCACCGGCGTAGTTACGCAGTTTCTTGTGATCTTTAGAAAGCTTAATTCCCGCAATTTCAAAAGCTTCGAGACAGTAGCGTGCGGCTTGCGCATCACGGCGTATTTCAAACAGAACATCGTTATGTACCTCGTCGTAGGCGAAGGCAGAAGGATTCAGCTCCCATAAATCCTTATAGTCGGCTTTGAGAAAGCTGCTCAAGTGTTTGCGAATGCGCTTAGCTACCTTATTTACAAAGTTCTCTGCATTGAGAGGTAGCGTGACAGCCATATCCAAATTCTGTGTTAGCTCAATCAACGCCACACGAAGCTTCAAATACTCCTCAGAATCCAAGAGCCGCAGGACGCTCTTTGAGGCGTCTTCGTCATCTAACGCCAGATATTCTTCGAGTTCCTCACGGGATTTTTCGCTCACCAAACCCGGTCTTACCTCAACTGATCCTAGAAAGTCAGTCAGAATATCAATATCTCGCGCAGAAGAGAGACCCTTCATCAGCTTCTTCAAAGAACTAATCAGCTGCTCTACCGCTTCGGCTTCGACCTCATTCTTCACATACGGGCGCACCGCATAGCGCAAGACTGATTGAACCTGTCGCGTTCCAATGCGCATCCCGTGCACAGTTTCAGGTGTGCCCGCACGGAATTTAAGCTCCCACAGCATGAGGTTACTGGTGAGCATGTGCAGAACGTGCTGAAGCAGCTCTGAAGAGTCTTGGGGCGCGGTGTCTTGAACGCGGCGTTTGTTCTTCTTCTCGTTCTTCTTTGTCTTCTTGGCAAGTTGCTCACCAGAAAGATTTTTCCCCTGTCGTCTAGCCTCAAACTCGCCGTCTTGCCCCAGCGCGCGGGCAATTTTTGCCGGAGACTTTGAGGGCTTCGCACCTGCTTCAAATAAAATCTTTTCACAATCAGCAAAGATTTCAGCGGGGCTTTTCTCGCCGCTTTCCAAAAGTTCAATTTCCCATTCATTCCATTGACGTTCAATACCCGTTGAAAAGTCGTGAGCGTGAACGGCGTCCTGGCAGATTTCAGCTACACTCACGCCGTTAGAATCTTTGAGAACCGTGCGGATTCGATCAGTAATGAGCGAAACTATCTCATGCAGCTCATCCCCCAGTGTTACCGAACGTACAAATTTAGAAACCCGCGCGGGCATTTTCATTTCATCTGCAAGCAAGTCAAAGTGCATCTCATGGCGAGCGCCAGCGCGATCATCAAATTTGATGTGCCATCCTTGGTCATACCCGCCCAGCCGACGGCGCAGTGCTACGAGATTACGGCTCAAATCGTTATCGGCGGTATCAAAATAGGACGCTTCTAGATGCTCCTCAACCGGCTTTTGCACCGAATATCCATCCAGAGCTGACCAGTCAACATGAGTCGGTTCCCCGTCTCCACCGACAAACTCGTACTTACGTTCCACTTCAAGATGATGCTCGACCATGGGCGGTCTTCTCCTTCGTGAGCTGTGCAGAGGATTCTCTACTCAAAATAGTACAAGCGCCTGCTTTCTCTGAAGGAAAACAGGCGCTTGGAATTTTAGGGGCGGCGTCGGCGATTCAGAATATCATCGAGCGATGATCCCGAAACGATGGTCGGTGACGACGACGGCGGCACCGGCAACGTGAACTCTGCAGGGATCGAGCTCTGACCTTCGGGCCGAACCAGTTCGAAATCTGTGTAAATAGGTTCGGGAAGCGGTGTGGGCTGCCATTCAGCTACGGCAGATTCAAAGGGTTCTTCCGGCAAACGGCGTTCTTCTAAAGGAGTAGAAGTGGCGGTGCCTTCAAGTACCGGGCGCTCGGACTGATGGTGGGTGCGGGCATAGCGCAAAGATTTGGCGGCAAAAGCCACGGGTACTTGATCATCCGTTTTTGAAGGCTTGATACGGACGTTCGCGTTTTCAGGCAGATTCTCCAGGGTAAGCGGGGATTTCTCCTGGGATTTTTCCCGCGGGCGCAACACAATTTCTTCGTGTTCTATGGTTGGACGGGTGGCTACCGCATGGTGACCACGCTTCTTAGCATCGTGCAAAGCAAAGGCACGCAGAGTTGCCACGCAGGCACCGGCAACCAACAAGCTAGTAGCGGGCATAGCCCATGAAAGAGCAGTAAATAGGGCGATAAGTGAGGTGAAGAAAGCGGTCAGCAATGCAAAGACGCCCACCCCAAAGATGAGAACGCGGCCCCAATAGATAGTGAAAGCTGGTTGTTCGGCATCCCGTAGTTGAGTGGGTTCCTCGGATGGAGCTGCTAAGCGTGAGTGAGGTACTGCCGTATGAGCGAGCGGTTCCCCCGCTAGGCCAGTCTGCGCATCGAGATAAATATCCTCAGCAAACCGTTCTGCAGCGATAGTGGTGTCTTGTGAGCGCTGCAATAACTTGGGTAGTGCCAAAAAGATAATGACAGCGAGAACGAGCAGAACGCTCGTTGCCCCAAGCCAAGAGGAAGCCATAGCCAAAACCACTTTTCATCAAAAGTTCACGATATCTCTAGGACTTTCAATCTTACATAAGGTACTCCCAAATATGGGTACACCAAAGCGAGATTACTCATAATAAGTAATCTCGCTTTGAAGAATAATCAATTACTGGTTATTGACGAATTCTTTGAGCCACTTATTGAGTTCCGGTCCGAGGTCGGAACGTTCTGCAGCTAGAATGACGTTTGCCTTCAGGTAGCTCAGCTTATCGCCTGTATCAAAACGGCGACCCTTGAAAACAACGCCGTAGACGCCGTCGCCTTGACCGGTGCCCTTAGCTAGAGTCTGAAGAGCATCGGTAAGCTGAATTTCGTTACCGCGACCAGGTGCGGTGTTCTCCAGTACCTCAAATACCTTCGAAGAAAGAACGTAGCGACCAATTACTGCATAGTTAGAAGGAGCTTCTTCTTTAGCAGGCTTCTCAACCAGTTCGGTCACTTTGAAGAAATCTTCGCCTTCAACGGTTTCAATAGCAGCGCAACCATAGGCTGAAATCTGATCTTCGGGAACTTCCATCAAAGCAATAACAGAGCCGCCGGTTTTCTCCTGTACAGCAACCATTTCAGAGAGAAGGTCTTCCTTCTCATCAATGAGGTCATCGCCCAAAAGTACAGCGAAAGGCTCGTCGCCCACGTGAATCTTTCCGCGCAACACAGCGTGGCCCAAACCTTTGGGGTCACCCTGGCGAACATAATGGATTTCACCCATATCGTTCGTATCTTGTACCTTCTGCAACAAGGAGTCTTTACCCTGCTCTTCTAGCTGGTCTTCCAGCGTAGGAACGCGGTCAAAGTGATCCTCCAGGGCACGCTTGTTGCGGCCGGTAATCATCAGAACATCATTCAAACCTGCACGGATAGCTTCTTCCACTACATATTGAATAGCAGGGCGGTCCACTACCGGAAGCATCTCTTTAGGAGTTGCTTTGGTGGCTGGGAGGAAGCGAGTTCCGAGACCAGCTGCAGGGATCACAGCCTTAGTTACAGGCTTCTTATTCTTGTCAGTCATAAGAATTACGATACCTGAGTTGACCAAAAATCAACGCTCATCTGGGGACAGCAACAAAAATAGACAGTTTTGGGGACAAAGTTTTTGCCTTGTGTCGAAAGCTCTTTGATTGACTAGTTACCTTGCATACATTGGAAGGTAAACAACACACTTTTCGAGAGGCTAAATAATGATGAGCCCATTTTCTCCCAGCTCAGCAGAAGAAATCGCCGCAGATAAAAAACTTCTCCGTGCGTCTATTCGAGCCCGTCGCGCTGCAGCACTTCCCCACCCTCCACAGTGGTCTAAGAACTTTGAGCAGAACATGAAAGATATTGTGCACGAGGCTTGTCAACAATTGGGACAAACCCACCTCACCATCGCCGCCTACCTGCCCGTAGACGTCGAGCCACCGCTCATCCCCGGTCTCACCGCTCTCTCCGAAGCCGGCCACACTATTTTGGTTCCGCGAGTAGAGCCCCAACGCCAACTGAGCTGGGTACAGTGGACGCCTGAGACTGAATTCGCCAAAAACTCCATGGGCATTGAAGAGCCGCTGGGAGAAAAATTAGATACCCAGGCATTTCTCGACGCCCACGTCCACTTCGTTCCCGCTCTAGCCTACGACGTCAACGGGGCACGATTAGGCCAAGGCGGCGGATACTACGACAGGTTCCTGACCGAAGAAACAGCGAAAAGCCCCTTTACCTTCGGTGTTGTCTTTGCCCGAGAGATACTCGACGCTCTCCCCACCGACACATGGGACTCTCACCTGGAGCAGGTCCTCACCGAAGAAGGAATCACGAAACTCAAAAGCTAACGCGGCAGAGTAAGATTATCTTCGAAAAGTTGTTCAAGGGAGAAAAATGCCTGTCTACCAATACCAGTGCAAAAACTGTGGCTTTGTTTTTGAGGAACATCAGTCCTTCTCAGACGCCCCACTCAAAACATGCCCCAGTTGCGGCGAAGATCAGCTCCGCAAAAAATATGGGAATGTTGGAGTGGTCTTTAAAGGATCGGGTTTCTACAGCACCGATAAATCTTCAGGCTCTTCAGATTCCTAGCACTTAACATAAAAAATCGGCGGTACAGAATGTGTATTCTGTACCGCCGAATCTTTTACATGCTCTTACCGCTCGGTTGAGAGGGAATGGTGCAACTTAGAGCGAGTGGTGCGGAGGCTTCTGCTCCTTCAGCCAGCGGTCGCGCTCAGTTTGCTCGCTCAGCTCCGCAGGGTCGCGCTGAATTGGATGCGCAGAGTTTTCCAGACCGGCAAGACGTGGTTCCTGCTTGAACTCAGACTCACCTGAAGTTGCCCGACGGTTGCCTCGACGTCTGCGGGGAATTGGTGAGTAGGCGCTCCCCTCATTCGGCGTCATCATCTGACCCCTCAATTCCCAGGTAAAGGCACATCCGATCGACCACGGACTCAGGGTCTGAAAAGACCTCAATGGTCCATAGCGTTAGATAGTTCCAGCCAGTCTTCGATAGAAGGTCAGGAACCAGGCGAGAACGCTCGCGAACACTCATTCGCGCAAACTCCTCAGACCCGTCTGAAATCGCTGCCAACGGCAGATTTACTTTCAATGGAGGGGTTTCAGTTCCCATTTTGCGCTGGCGGGGGCTCAACGTTGAACCAGCCATCAACGATTCCTCGGAGCTCAATGCCACCAAAGAGATATTGTCGTATTCGCTCTCTCGCAGTTTTACCCCGCGATCATGCAGACGGCGAACCATATCGTTCAGCAGCCAATCCCCCATATCGATTGCTTCGATATCGGTATTCTTCAGGAATTCGTTGGCAGGAATTTTATCGGTAATAGTTGCCGTCTGCTCTAGGCCCTGGCGTTCGAGGTAAGCCTCATGGTCACGCAAAATATTGTACAAATCGCGCGCACCGTATTCCAGACGCTCGGGATCCAAATCTTTGGGCTGAACGCAAGCCATGAAACGTGTCAGATGGCGAGCGCGGGATAGGCCTAAAACTAGAAGCTCGCGACCGTGTTCTTCAGAGAGCTGACCCAGCTGGTGGTTGACAGCACCTTGACGCCCAATTCCTGTACCCAGGGAGAAAATGATAACGTCTCGTACCATTCCGCCCGCTCGCGCTAAATCGACCACGCGGAAAGGTTCGCGACCGCCGCTGAAGAACGGCGCCATCTGCGGATACTGGGCAAGCATGGAGCGCACCGATTCGGCAATGCGCCGGGCGTGGCGGGGAGA
Source organism: Rothia amarae (assembly GCF_042677725.1). NCBI lineage: Bacteria > Bacillati > Actinomycetota > Actinomycetes > Micrococcales > Micrococcaceae > Rothia > Rothia amarae. Next base: position 158,685 of record NZ_JBHUCN010000006.1, on the reverse strand, counting down.
TGCCGTCACCACAGCCAACGATTGGTTGGGGTTTTTATAGGCGTGTTCGAGGACGCGCTGGGCAACTCGTTGTACTTCGAATTCAGGGGAATCGAGGTTGGAGTTATCGCTAATCTTGCCTGTGGAGTCGAGGTATTCTGCGATGAATGCCGGGGTGGTCTGGGAGATTTCTTCGCCCCAGGGGTATGCCCGTAGTTTGCCATCGTAGAAATGCTCGTTCAGGTAGGCAAAGACGGCGGGGTCCACCGCGCGATCTTTGAGCAGTGAGAGCGTGCGCTTGGGCAGGATTTTGGAGAGTGCCGAGTAGGTGCTCACTATGTTATGGTCAGTATCCACCGGTGCCGATTTGGCGACAGCGGAGACCATGAACGGTGCGGGGAAACCCGAGTGAGGGTCACCCAGGGCAATGACCTGATCAGCTCTGGTGATTGCGGGAAGGTTTGCCGCCATGGGCGACGATTCGGCGTCGAGCAAGATGGCGCAGTCGAAACGCATCTGCGGGGAAATACGTCGGCTCAAGGCAAAGGGGCTTGTAATCCACAGCGGGTACAGCGCTGTTGCCATGCCAGGAGCGTTTTCTAGCAATTGATCAAACCGGAATTCGTGGCCGGTGAGTTGGCTCTTGAGGTAGGCAGAGCCTTCGGTATCTTGAGCAATTTTATGGTTCCAGTTGCGAGCGATTGCAGCACTCAAACGGGCAGCGCCGGCAGCGATATGGGCAGAATCTGCCATGCGGAACTTGCCTTCAAGCTCTCTCAGGGTTGCGCCATCGAGGATTTCAAGTTCCTGCGAAGACATCATCATTTCCAGGGCGCTCTGCCACCATGCCAGCTCAAGTTCTGCACCTACCAGGTCGCGGGGAACCTGGCGTTCTAGCAAATCAGACATCAAGGCCTCAAGTCCCTGCGTCTTGAGTTCAGCGGTAAGCTGGTCGCGTTCGGGCAGGGTCATCAGGTTACGGTAGTCAGCCTCAAGATTCATAAGGCGCTGAAGAACGATAGAAACATCAATCGATTCAAATTCGTTACCTTCAGGGCTGTCTTCTAAAACAATTTCCAGCCCGGAAAATTCAAGTTTGAGCAACCGAAGGGCAGACTTGATTTCCATCGTTTCTGCAGGAACTGATGGTTCGCGCGGGTCCTCTGCCCAACTAATCCATTCTTCGCGCTGGCTCTGAATAATTTGAAGAGTTTCGTGAAGATCTCCGATATGGATGCCCGGAAGAATGTATTCTTTTGCCGCTTTGCGTAGGCGGGAGCGCTGAATGCTACTCATTTCCACGCCGTGTTCGCGACGCCATGAGCCAGAGGCCGTCGCTGCCATAAGATCCGTGACGGGTCGGTCATAGACATCGACGCGGAATCGAGTCAGCGTATCGCCGATTCGCTCCAAAAGATAGAGCTGCTCGGTCCATTCTTCCAGGGTGCGCCCCAAACGCATTCCGGTTTCGGCGCAAAGTGCGCTCATTTTCCGGTGTAGGCTCTCCATCGAATCCCGCAGTGAAATGACTAATTCGTGGGCTGCCTTGCACTCATCGGTTGTAATGAGCTTAGCGTTTTTCCATGCAGAAAGATGAGTGGAAGGCTTGAAAGCAGCTAAATCAGCGAGTTTCTGCAGTTTCTCCGTAACGTCAGCGCGGTCAGTAAGGTTGTCCAAAACCTCGCGACTAAAACGAATAGAAGTTGCAGGTGCCTCTTCTTGGGCGGTGAGGGCAGCCAAGGTCTGTAGCGCATCATAGACCGAGCAGCCCCAGCGGGATTCGGTGAATTTTAGTGCAGCAGTGTGGTTAGCTAACCGCTCTCTCGTTTCTTTAAGTGTCTCAAACGTTTCGCGCATGTTAGGCTCGGCAACTTGTTCGTTGCGAACGATAGCGCGCACCATAAGATCCCGCAGGTTTTCCGGTGTGCTTTCGCTGAGCAAATCAAGGGTAAGCTCCTGCATCCCAGCAGATTTGATGAGACCGGAGAATTCCTCCACGGTGGAGCTCTTCTCCCCCACTACCAGCACAGATTTGCCGCGGCTCATCAGAGAAGCTGCGATATTCGCAGCAGTTTCTAGAGGTTCTGTACCGGAGGCAGAGGTAACCACCAACGAATGCCCGGCAGTCGCTAAATCAATGACGTCCTGCGATGCGGCGTCGGCGTCAAAGACCAACATCTCGTTTTCAGGATCGCGGTGGTCCACATCAAGCGCACTGTTATTGACGAAAACTTCCGGACGCATGGTGTCTTCTGGTTCGAGGGCAAGCTGCGCAAGGTTTTGGACGAGCGGTGTGAGTGCTTTGTCGGGGAGCTCCGAGGTGCTTTCTTTGACGTCAGCAAAAGTAGAAATCAGATACTTAGACTCAATCATCATCCCGGGAATATGGTTCACCGAGGTTCGCATACGATCAATCACGGGCTCGGGATCTAGCTTGCTCATGGAGTTTGCAAGTTCTGCAATATCCATGTTCTCCAGGTTGATTCCGTACTCTTTATTGATTTGCCGCACCATCGCGGGATTAAGCTGAGCTGCGCCAGTGAGCTTAATTTCAAAATCGTTACTGGTAGGGTGCACTGAAATCGAAACCGGTGCCAGAAGAATGGGCGCAATAAATCGCTTTTCGGTCATCATGCCGTTTTTCTGCACAGACCGAGAAAGCCACGACGCCGTACCTGCAGCAAAATAGCCCGCAGAGAGACCGTGATGGGTTTCTAACTCAAAGATTTTGCTCCGCAAGGTCTGCGCGGCGTCCATAGCCGACTGCAATTTAGATTTATCACGGATAATCGTGGAAAGCCTGGTTTTACGTCCCATCATCAGCTGGGCAAGACCGGAAGGGTTGGCATCGGTGATGTCGATGTGGACGTAATCGACCTGATTAAAATCCAAGAGAGCATCGGGACCTGTGTAAAGATCCATTTGCTTACCCCAGGCGTCCAAACCTTCTTCAATAGAGTGGTTCCGGATATCTTCCGTGGGAGGTTCGGGGAACGACACCGGCGCAGGAGCAGAATTGCCCCCTTGCGAACCCTGCGGATTCGAAGAGGTTGATGCGGCGTTTGACTGTTCGTTCACGAAGAATTGCTCTTTCATACGGTCTGGTGTTCACGGTTTTGAGATTTATTCAAAAGTTATGGCCGTCTTCTGCCCGGCACAGCGTCGGCAAGCAATCCCTCTCGCCTGGTTCGCTAGCGCTCACAGAGGCGATTCACGCCAGACCCAGCCAGCTTGCCTCACGCTGTACCTGGCTGCAGGAATACCTTATAAATTAATCTCTCTATAACATCATACGGATTAAGTAACTGCTGCCCCACCGTCAACATTCGTTGGCGCTGGGGCTGTTTTATTAGACGACGTGGAAGAAGTTCATTCCGGCTAAAAGTACCAGGAAAGTAAGAAAAGCAATGAGAACCATCCCGGCTACCAACACCCACTTGAAGCGGGGACCGAACTGCTCACGCTGTTCCCACCAGAGTGAACGGGTAAGAAAAACGGACAGTAATACGCCGATGAGGTTTCCTACTAAGAGCTGTTGAACTGCCGAGTAGAGTGCGAACACTCTTACCGTATTCTCGTTTTCATCGTGTGCTAGTTTCAGCATTCCCGCTAGAACCAAAGTCATGCACGCGATCAAAAATGCCAGAGCGACGGTGGGCGTGTTGAGAAGCTCCCGAAACGGTGTGCCCGCATTTTGCGAAATTATATAGACATAAATCAGGTACAACAGAGGGCTAATCAACCAGTAAGCCAGCAAATATGTGTACAGCTTATGAGGGTTGTTTAAGACAGCCAGGATAGTTCTCATGAGATTTCTTCTTGATCTATAAATTCAATGTACTTACGCACTAGATAATCCAAGAGGATGTTGAGCCCTATGAAAGAGTGGTAGGGCTTACTATTTTGCTTCAAGCGCGTAGGTGTGGAATGGTAGTGAAGGTTGTATGTGGCGTGGCTAGCAATGACGTTCACGCCTTCGGCAGTAATGGCAATCATGGGTATCTTACGTACGGACAGCAGCTTGATGGTATCCAAAACCGATGCAGTATTACCCGATAGCGATACCACAATCACCACGTCCTGGGGGCTCATGACCGATAGGGATCCGGCAAATTCGTTCCGTGCGGGAATAACATGCATGAATTTTCCGCATACCAGCATTGCTTTGGCAAACTCCTGAATGGCATTGCGCTGGGCATACCCTGTACCAAAACAGTAGACGGTTCGGGCGTCATGGATGACCTTCAGGATACGTTCAACGTCGGTGTTTTCTAAGGTCTCCAAAGTGTTAAAAACATCGTCGCGACCGCTTTGCACAAAGTCCGAATTTTGCGGCACCAGCTGGGAAAGGGATGTTTTCACAAAATATTTAAGTTCTGCAAAACCAGAAAACCCCAGCTTTTTGGTGAGACGAATAATGCTCGACGTCGACGTAAAAGTGCGATTGGACAGCGAAGAAATAGTTGCCTTAGCCACAAACTCTTCGTGCTGAAGCATAAAAGAAAGAATTTCTCGTTCAGTCTCAGAAAAGTGAGACTGATGCTTGTTCACTAAAGTTTGCAAATCCACAAAAGGCTCCTGAGTATCAGGCAACAAGTATCTTCTTAGATACTACATGCCCGATAACCCAAGAGCCTTTTATTTATTTCTTGCAGGCGTTTACCCAGGGAAGGTTACTTGCCGGAATTGACCATACTTTCAAAGCGGTCGCGCACCTGAGGTACGTCCATTCCAACAATCACCTGAAGAGCTTTGCCCTTATTGACCAAGCCAAGAGCACCTGCAGATTTGAAGTCGCCCTCAGTTGCTACAAGCTCGGGGTTATCCACCGAAACGCGCAAACGGGTTGCACAGTTGTTGACCGAGGTAATGTTCTCAGCTCCGCCTAGCAATGCGAGGAAGTCATTCGCACGCTGGGAGTAGGGGTCACTGGCTACATCGGTTGGCGCCTCAGCGGTGGCAGTACCTGTAGCTGCGGTAGAACCAGCAGCAACGCTGGAGCCAGCCTTGAGAGTGCCGTCCTTCTTCGCCTGCTTGTATTCTGCCTTGGAGTACAGCTTGGGTGATTCGGCGACTTCTTCACGACCTGGAGTCTTGAAGTCAAACTTAAGAATCAGGAAGCGGAATACTACAAAGTAGATGACGGTGAAGATTAGACCAACAATGATTTGCATGATGTAGGTGCTGTGGTGGTTGCCCCACAGCGGAATCCAGTTCATAAAGAGGGAATCCAACAATCCGCCACCCATGTTGCCGCGCAGACCGAAAGCGTACATAGTAGACGCCATCAAGCCAGCCAAAACCGCATGAACTGCGAACAATGGAGGAGCCAGGAAGAGGAAGGTGAATTCCAAAGGCTCGGTAATACCAATCAAGATTGCGGTCAAGCAAACGGGGATCAGCAAAGCAAGAGTTTCTTTTTTCTTCTCAGGGCGAGCGGTCGTGTAGAAAGCTGCCGCAATACCGAGAGGTGCAAAAATCTTTGAGTTTCCATGAAGCGCAAAACCGCCGCCAGGGAAGAGTTCGGAGAGGGGAGCAGTACTCTTAGACATCTCAGGGAGTTCTGCAACCCAGTCTTTTACGATGCCGTTAGGAGTAACAGCAGGGCCGAACACGAAGGGGGTGTAGATGAAGTGGTGTAGACCGGTAGGAATGAGAATTCGTTCTAAGAACGTATACAAGAACACGCCGAAGGCGCCCGAGGACATGAACAGACCCTGCATGGAAGCGATACCCTGCTGAGCGAAAGGCCAGAGCCAGCAGAAGAGTAGAGCCATGGGCATCATAATGAAGAACCCTAGCCCATATACATACTGGGTTCCCTGGAAGATACCGAGGAAGTCAGGAAGTTTCTTTTCGAAGTAGCGGTTGTGCAACCACACGACAATTGCAGAAATAATAATCGCGCCAAAGATACCGGTATCGAGGGTTTTGATACCAGCAATCATCTTCAAACCGGTTCCAGCGGCGGACTCAGAGATGTCCTGGTTGAAATCGATGTTGAAGTTAGGGCCCCAGATGCTGAGGATAGAGCTCACAAAGTAGTTGAAGGTCAGGTAAACCATACCTGCTTCAAGAACTGCGCGAGCCTGCGCTTTGTTAGCGAGCGCAATAGGCAAGCCAAGAACGAAGAGGAGTTCCATCTGGTTGAATACGGTCCAAGCGCCGGACTCCCAAACAGACCAGAAGTTATACCAACCGGTTCCCTCAGCGGCAATAGAACCGAGCAACTGCTCGTTCTTGCAAATAATTGCGATACCAACTGCGAGACCAGCGAAAGCAAAGATGAGGACGGGCGCGAGCATCGCCGAACCGAACCTCTGGATCTTTTCCATCATTGGAGAGACCCCTTTCACCAAGAAGAATGAAAAATGAATTATGAGTGTTTTCTCACTGTGAACTATAGGTGAGTATGGATGATTTAACTTCGTGTTCACCATAAGTTGTCACATTCTGGCAAGAATTTCAGAATCCGGCACAAAGGTGTCAAAAGATGGCAGGAAATCGAGGACGCTCGCAGGATTCGACTCGTGGCGGATTCCTAGAATAGAAGACAACACTGCAGGCACGACGATAGAGACCACACCGTGAAATTTTTAACCCTGAATACGCACAGTTGGCTGGAAATCCACCAGATTCACAAAATCAAAATCCTTGCTGATTTTATTGTGGATGAGCAGATCGACGTCGTCGCGCTTCAGGAGATTAATCAAAACTTGGTGAGTGCTCCGGTAGACGGTGGCGAAGCGTTTCTACCTGCCACTGATGTGCCTCTGAAAGAGAGTAACTTCGCGTTCATTCTCATGAAATTTATTCAGGAACGAACCGGCGAATACCGATGGAGCTGGGGAGATTCACATGAAGGGTGGAATCGTTATGACGAGGGGTTGTCTATTCTCTCTCGTATTCCGGTTCGCAGAGTTCAGCTACTTGAATTGAGCGAGGCTCGTTTTACCTACACCGATGTATTTCGCCGGTGCGCTCTTGCCGCAGAGGTAGAGGTGCAGGGAAAGAGTTTGTGGATTGCCAGTGTGCACATGAACTGGTGGCTGATGCACGATATTCACCTCTTTGAACATGATTTTGCGGTTCTCGATCAGCAGATGCGCGATCTCGCCGGTGATTCCCCCATTGTTTTGCTGGGAGATTTCAATAACGATGCCGCTATTGAGGATGAAGGTTACCGGCAGATTCTCCAAGCGGGCTGGCATGACGCTTTTGAGTTAGCGCAGCTCAAAGAAGGTGAGTTCACCGTGCACAAAAAAATTTCAGGATGGGAAAGTGCAACTCGCGAAATGCGCATTGATTTTGTGTTCTCCTCTGAGAAAGTTCCCTTCGAGAAGTACACCGTAGTTTTTCCCGATAATAGCGAGGATGCTATTTCGGATCATTCAGGAATTGTGGTTGAGATCGATGCCGCTACATTAATGCAGACTGCCGATCTGACTTCCCCGAAGCAACAGTAAAGGTTAACTCCCATGAGCAACTCAGACATCATGAAGTTTCAAGAGCCGGTCATCTACCAGATTTATCCTCGTAGTTTCCAGGACTCTAACGGCGACGGTATCGGGGACCTGCCCGGTATTACCTCGCGTATACCCTACTTGGCACAGCTCGGTGTGGACATGGTATGGCTGTCCCCAGTCTATAAATCGCCCAATGATGATAATGGCTATGACATTAGCGACTACCGTCAGATTATGGATGAGTTTGGTACTCTGGCAGATTTTGATGAGCTGATGGCGGTCGCACAAGAGAACGACATCAAAATCATGATGGATTTGGTGGTCAACCACACCTCTGACGAGCACGAATGGTTCCAGCAGGCACGGTCTTCTCGTGACAATAAATTCCGCGATTATTACATCTGGAAGGACGCCGCAGGTTATGACGACGACGGCACTCCCCTGCCTCCTAACAACTGGATTTCTGCCTTTGCGCCGTCGGCGTGGGAATGGGACGAGGGAACCGAACAGTTCTACCTGCACTTGTTCTCTAAGAAGCAGCCAGATTTGAATTGGGATAATCCCACCGTGCGCCAGGAAGTCTATGACATCATGCGTTTCTGGTTGGATAAGGGTGTCGCGGGTTTCCGAATGGATGTCATTAACCTGATTTCTAAAGATCCTGCCTACCCCAACGATCCTGAGGTAGAAGCCGGCGGACATGAGTCAGCGCTCTGGATGGCGGCCAACGGTCCGCGCGTCCATGAGTACCTGCAGGAAATGAACCGTGAAGTGCTCTCAAAGTACGATGTGGTAACGGTGGGTGAAACCCCCGATGTCAGCACAGAAGACGCGCTCAAGTACACCGGTTTTGACCGCGATGAGCTACAGATGGTCTTCCAATTTGAGCACATGGACGTTGATTCTAACCCGGAGGGCTTTGGCAAATGGAACGATGAAAAGTTCAAGCTCGTTGATCTCAAACGGGTACTCAGCAAATGGCAAAACGACCTGGCAGGTAAGGGTTGGAATTCCCTCTATTGGAATAACCACGACCAGCCTCGCGCCGTCTCCCGTTTTGGTAACGACTCCCCCGCCTGGCGGGTGCTCTCCGCCAAAATGCTAGCGATTAACCTGCATTTTATGCAGGGCACACCCTATATCTACCAGGGTGAAGAGCTGGGCATGACCAACGTCTTCTTCGAGCAGGTAGAAGACTACGACGATCTCGAAATCCATAATGCTTGGCGGGAATACGTCGAAGAATCGAAGCTCATTCCACCTGAAAAAATGCTCAGTTTCATCTCGGCATCCGGGCGAGACAACGCGCGCACTCCCATGCAGTGGTCAGCAGAGGAAAACGCTGGATTCACCACCGGAAAACCTTGGCTGGGGTTGAATCCCCGGTATAAGGAAATCAATGCAGAGCAGGCTGTAGCTGATGAAGACTCAATATTCCATTTCTATCGCCGTCTCATCGAGCTGCGCCACAGCACTCCCCTGATGATCACCGGCACGTATGAACTACTCGACAATGCAGAAAATCCCCTCGATGAGGAAGTCTATGCCTACCTGCGCACCGGGGACGACGAATCACTTCTGGTGATCTGTAACTTTACAGACCGCCAGCTCACCCGAACTTTCGAGCAACTCGACGATTCAGCAGAGCTCCTCATCTCAAACTATCCAGACGACGCCGTAGAAACCCTGCGCCCCTATGAGGGCAAGGTCTACCGAATTTCGAACCGCTAAGGAGAAAAACATGACTTCATATGCCGGACAACAATGGTGGAAAGAAGCAGTGGTTTACCAGGTATGGCCCCGCTCATTCCAAGACTCTGATGGCGACGGCATCGGGGATCTTCCCGGTGTCACCGCGCGCATCCCCTACCTTGCGAAGTTGGGAATCAATGTAATCTGGTTGAGCCCCATGTTCGCATCCCCGAATGACGACATGGGTTACGACATCAGTAACTACCAAGACATCATGAGCGAATTCGGCACGATGGCAGATTTCGACACGCTACTGACTACCGCGCATGCGCACGGCATCAAGATTCTGCTCGACATCGTCGTCAACCACACCTCTGATGAGCACGAATGGTTCCAAAAATCCCGTGCTTCGCGCGAGAACCCCTACCGGGACTACTACATTTGGCGGGACTCTTCAGGCACCGATAAGGAAGGAAATCCTCTCCCACCCAACAACTGGATCTCGGAATTCGGCGGACCAGCCTGGAAATACGACGCTGTAACCGATCAATGGTACCTGCACGTTTTCTCCACCAAGCAACCCGATCTCAACTGGGAAAATGCCGTCGTCCGCAACGAGCTCTATTCGATGATTAACTGGTGGCTCGATAAGGGAATTGATGGGTTCCGCTTGGACGCCATCAACATCATTTCAAAACCTCAGGGCTTGCCCGATGACCCCAACGTCAACCCCGAAAAGCACTCCCCCTCCACCGCTTTCATCATCCACAACGGCACCCGGGTTCACGAGTGGATGCACGAGCTCAACCTAGCTACTGTCGCAAACCGCGATGCCATGACTGTCGGCGAAATGTCGGCAACTCCCGCCGACGAAGCTCTCCTTTTTGCAGGTTTCGAAGCAGAAGAACTCAATATGCTCTTCCACTTTGAACATATGGGTGTCGATAGCGACGAGTCGCTGGGGCTTGGCAAATGGGGTGTCAAAGAATACGACCTGCGCGATTTGAAGGCAGTGCTCAACGAATGGCAGGTCAAGCTGGACGGTAAAGCATGGGGTTCGCTCTACTGGAATAACCATGACCAGCCCCGCGTTATCTCCCGCTTTGGCAATGACTCTGCCGAATACCGCGAGCTGTCGGGCAAAATGCTAGCAACTACCTTGCATTTCATGCAGGGTACTCCCTACATCTATCAGGGTGAAGAATTCGGCATGACTAACGTGCAATTCCCCTCTATCTCTGATTACCGGGATCTTGATTCCACTAACCTCTATGAAAATCTGGTGGAGCGCCACGGTACATATTCAGCCGACGACGTACTACAGATGATTTATGCCAAGGGCCGCGATAATGCGCGCACCCCTGTGCAGTGGTCCGCCGAAGCTAATGCGGGGTTCACCACCGGCACCCCCTGGATAGGGTTGAATGCAAATTATCAGAGCATCAATGCAGACGCCGCACTAGCCAATCCAGATTCGCTGTTCTATCACTACCAGCGGCTCATTGAACTTCGCCGAGGCGAACTCAAAGAGTTGATGGTCTACGCACGTTTTGTCCCGATCGATCCAGAGGACGCCGCCGTCTACGCCTATGAACGTCATGCAAACAACGGCGAGAAGCTCCTGGTGATTAATAACTTCACCGATCGAGAGATTATCCGCGATTTCGAGTTGCTCGCTGAAGAATTCGAAGCGCAGCGCACCCTAGTCATTTCTAATTATGAGGATGACTTGGGCGAAACGCTACGCCCTTACGAGTCGAAGGTCTATCGCATCGCCGCTGAAGGATAATTTTCCCTCAAGGATGGTGAGGTTGATTCATCAGGTGCAGGCATCTTATGAGTTATCCTCACCATTGCGGGTTTAACCGGCAAGCTGAATACCCTTTCCATAGAGGTCACACTGCTCTTTATCTGCCCAGGTCATCACAGTTAAAGTACCCACCAGCGCATGTGAATTCCGCTCACTCATTTGTTTAACTTCTGCAGGAGCATTGCGCATAAATTCAAGCTGTCGGTCAACTTCTTCCGCGGACACTACCCCGAGAGAAGACCTAATATCCTCTTCGCTACCGAATGAAGCACCGTGGCACATAATATCCGGGTACTTCGCATAAATACTCTCAGGGTCTAGCCCTTGGGCAATAAGGTTTTGTCGTTTTTGCTCCTGAAATACCGCAATTTCTTCGTCACTGTGCAGGGGTGTTTCAGCAGAATATCCCGGAGCTGTTTCAGACGGGCTACCAGCATCCGTTGTCGTAGCTATCTCAGATGATGCCGTCGCATTCGGTTCTACCTCGTGAGTTGTGCATCCAGATGTTGTTAGGAGTAGACCGGAAACGATGGCAAGTTTTGAAAGAGATGTAGAGATACGTGACATGGGTTCCCCTTATCGTTTTAGTCAGTATATGTTACAAATCGCTCAGGGAACTCCTAGAAGAAAGTTAAAGTTTCCTTCCGAGGCGTTTACCCCTATTTTTTCTTTGCTGAGTAAACTAATTTCGGCGGATAGATTATCCGCCATTTCTTCCCCACTAGGAGATATTGATGGCTTTTCGCCTCAATCCTTATTTCACTTTCACCGGCGAAGCCCGTGAAGCACTCAACTTTTACCAGAGCGTTTTCGGCGGCGAGCTACACATTGCCACCTTCAACGATTTCCACGCCCCGTGGACCCCGAATATACCGACATGGTGATGCACGGCGAACTCACCGCCGAGCCTTTCACCCTTCAGGCATCCGACGGCGCCGCCATCCAGAAACCAGAAAACAACGCGACCGCCAACATGGAAGCCGCAATTCTGGGTAACCTCTCCGACCTCGACCGAGCAAACGAATGGTTCAATAAGCTATCCGACGGCGCGACCAACCTGCAGCCACTCGCTGAAGCTCCGTAGGGCGCACACTTTGGTTCGTTTACCGACAAATTCGGTATTGCATGGCTCTTCAACATTGGTGACTAAGCCCTTCCCCGGACGACAAAAATTCCCCGCCCTCAACAGAGGACGGGGAATTTTCAACTCATGCTACTTGCGCTTGCGAAGGAAGCCCTGCACAACTTCTACAGCCTTACCCGCATACTGACGAATCTTTTCCTGATTCTTAGGATCGCGAGCAATTTCAGTGAGCTTAATACGTAGTTTATTCAAATAGAGTATTCATAATTTTTCCCCTAATTCACTTTCATCGTTGATGAAAGGTTCTCATTTTAGCTCTCTTAGTATACAGGAAAATTTCAGAAAATAAGTAGGGTTATTAGTGAGCTGTTTCATGGATACCGGTAAAAAATCATTATCTGAAGAATATTTTGAGTTTTTACGCGGCTGACTACTCTCGTCCCAGACCGTCCTGTCCCCTCTCCCCCCTCGGCGACATACCAGAAAAGTAAACGAGGTACCGTATCAAGACGGTACCTCGTCTACCTTTCTGGTACTTCACATGAACTACTCGTTCAAAAGAGTATCTCGACCCCCATCAATAGCAAAACAAAAGCTCCCATTCTCTAAACAACAAGAAAATGAGAGCCTCTGACTTCGCCCGACAGCGGAACTAACGCGTTCGGAAACCTTCGTTACCGAAAACAAAACTCCGGCTTCGCCGAGTAACCGCAATTTTTACTTCCTCGCGCGCTCGGAAAACTGAAACATTATCTCCTTCGGCTCCGCCTCAGGATAGTAACCGCAATTTTTACTTCCTCGCGCGCTCGGAAAACTGCGGTTACTCCCATTCAATCGTTCCCGGAGGCTTCGACGTCACATCGAGCACCACTCGATTCACCTCAGACACCTCATTAGTAATACGATTCGAAATCCGCGCCAACACATCGTACGGCAAACGAGTCCAATCCGCCGTCATCGCATCCTCAGAAGAAACCGGACGCAACACAATCGGATGACCATAAGTACGACCATCACCCTGCACACCCACCGAACGAACATCAGCAAGAAGTACAACAGGGCACTGCCAGATTTCCTCATCCAGACCAGCCTTAGTGAGCTCCTCACGCGCAATCGCATCCGCAGCACGCAAAGTCTCAAGTCGGTCAAAAGTAACCTCGCCAATAATACGAATACCCAAGCCAGGGCCAGGGAACGGCTGACGAGCCACAATCTTCTCGGGAACACCCAACTCGCGGCCAATCGCACGAACCTCGTCTTTGAACAAAGTACGCAAAGGCTCCACCAGCTCAAAGGTCATGTCCTCAGGCAGACCACCCACATTGTGGTGAGACTTAATATTCGCAGCACCCTCACCGCCACCGGATTCAACGACGTCGGGATACAAGGTACCCTGAACCAAGAACTTAATCTCGCCGCCTTCACCTGAAGCTTCTTCAATGAGTTTGCGCTGAGCATCCTCAAACGAGCGAATGAACTCGCGTCCAATAGCCTTGCGCTTTTCTTCAGGATCAGTCAAACCAGACAAAGCAGTCAAGAAACGCTCTGACTCATCAATGGTGACAACCTTGATGCCCATGGTGGAGGCGTAATCATTCTCAACCTGCTCGCGCTCATCCTGGCGCAGCAAACCGTGATCGATAAAGAAGCAGGTTAGCTGGTCGCCCACAGCCTTATGGACCAAAGCCGCAGCAACCGAGGAATCAACGCCACCGGAAAGAGCACAAATCACCCGAGCAGAACCAACCTGCTCACGAATCTTCTCAACCTGCTCTTCAATGATGTTGCCGGTGGACCACGACTTCTCTACACCGGCAATGTTATACAAGAAGTTCTCGAGCGCCTGCTGACCGTAATCAGAGTTATTGACCTCAGGATGCCACTGCACACCACCCAGCTTTCGCCCTTCATCAACCATCGCAGCGACGTCTGCACCGGGGGTAGTTGCCAAAACTTCGAATCCCTCGGGAGCTGCGGAAACGGAATCCCCGTGGGACATCCAAACGTTCTGCACCTTGGGGGTTCCGGTGAGGAAGGAAGAATTCTCAGCACACAGCGTAGCGTCGGTCGCGCCATATTCGCGGCGACCAGTATGAGATACGGTTCCGCCCAAAGTCTGAGTCATCAACTGGAAACCATAGCAAATACCGAATATCGGTACGCCAGCTTCAAACAGAGCCTTATCTCCTGCAGGAGCGCCTTCGGCATAGACCGAGGAAGGACCACCGGAGAGCACGATAGCGGCAGGGTTCTTGGCCAAAATCTTTTCTGTGGCAAGAGTATGCGGAACGATTTCGGAATAAACTCCGGCCTCACGGACGCGACGAGCGATAAGCTGTGCGTACTGAGCGCCGTAGTCAATCACCAGAACCGGACGCTCTTCGAGCTCGGTTGAATGTGCTGATGTTGTCACGAGTCACCTTATATGATCGATTGTTTTCTCGTATGGATTCACCACACGAAATGGATATAAAGCCATTCTAAAGCACGAGGCCTAGTAACGCTTGGTCGCCTGGGGGTTAGCGTCAAGCAATTCCAGGGTCTCGCGATGGATTCGCTTCTCCACAATAAAGGAGAGGAAGGGGACTACGCCGCCGAGCGCCATCACGATGAGCTGAGGCAGACCCCAACGCATGAGCAACCAGAGACGGAAACAGGAGAAGAGATACACCACATAGAACCAACCGTGAACGATGAGAATCCAGGTAGAAATGTTGATACCACCGGTAAGGTTTCCCATATCCCGATCTAACCAGCCCAGGGCAACCGTTTCGCCGGTTTGGGCGTTGGCGCCACCGGCGATGAGGTCATAGCCAAAGATATAGCGGGTGACCATTTCAGCGACCAAAAGGAGTAGGAAAGTACCGGAAATCCAGGCGCACCATTTATAGAAAGTGAGCGCACCACGAATCTGTGATTCGGTGCCACCAAATTTCTTACGAACGGTAAACCCGCCCTTGCCGTCGGCACGTCCTCCTTCGGAAAGAGTAACTTTCTTACCATCGGTTCGTTCGGTAGGGCGAACCTGCGGTGCAGGTCGCGGAGTATTGTGTTCAGTCACTGATGCAACTTTCCGTCATTGCCCGCGCGGTCATCACGCGGGACGTCGTCAAAGAAATAATACTGTTGGTCTGCTGGATCCCAGTAATAATAACGGCCTGATTCTTCATCTAGCCAGTATTCGCCTTCGTATTCGAAGTACAGGGCTGGATTGTTTTGTTCGCGGTAAGAATCGCGAAGCATCCGCCACCAGAGGTACACCGCGAATCCTGCGAAGACAATCCATTCCAGAGCATAAAAGATATTGAGCCAGTTGACCTCTTCATCGGTTACCTGCTGAGCGTGGACCGGTTTAAGCTGCTCGCTTTGACCCAGGATAGTTGCTGAGTCAGATAGTGTGCCGTCTTCGTTCAGCGGCAGTTTTTCTGAGGCGGGCACCTCAGCGTCGTTGGTGAGTAACGCGCCGTATAGCGGCACGTCCCATATATTACTGAGTTGAGCAGCCGACGCCGAGCCCAAAGTTCTTCCCTGGGTTTTCTCTTCCTCGGTCAGGTCGGAAGAGTAGAACGGAGCATCGTTGGCAACTACGCGACCTGCAATAGTCACCTCTCCTGAAGGTTCCTGAGGTATTTCAGGTGATGCAGTCCATCCGCGAGCAACCGCAATGCTGCGCTGTTGAACCTTGCCCGCAGCCGTTACTTGCGCTCCATCGTCCGGGGTGAATTCGCTCATCACCCAGTATCCTTTTTCACCCTCATGCAACTTCTCGGCCACCAGGTATGAAGAACCCGGAACGTACTTTCCTGTAGCGCTCACCATGGTGTCCGCTTCAGTAGTTGTCAAAGGCTCGTGTTCAATCAGCACCGATTCCCAGGGATGCACCACCTCTTTAGCGGGATCCGCACTCACCTGTCCTAGAGTTGACGCGTTGAGCTGCCATTTACTGAGCATCACAAAACCGAATGCCACTGCCAGCACAAGCAGTAATGCGGCGATCCAGCGAGGAGCGAGAGCTAATTTGAACACGCTTTCCAGCCTATCTGTTTTTGATAGAAAATGCCCTGCCCCTTCCGCTGATTATTCGGAGGTGGCAGGGCATTCACAGCAAACGTTGAGCCGTTCGCAATCCTATGATTTATTCCGCGTGGAAGCCATTCAATACAACTTCACTACGCTGGAAGGACTTGAGGTCTGTGAAACCGCAGGTTGCCATCGAACGGCGTATAGCGCCCATGATGTTAGAAGTACCATCGGTGTGATGGGAGGGCCCATAAAGAACCTCTTCCATCGTTCCACTGGTTCCCAGCTGGGTACGGATGCCGCGAGGGAAATCGGTGGAGTGGGCTTCATTACCCCAGTAGAGGCCCTTGCCAGGAGCTTCTTCGGCGCGTGCCAAAGGTGCACCGATCATCAGAGCATCAGCGCCGAGCGCCAAAGACTTCACCAAATCGCCTGACCGGCCAAGCTCACCGTCGGCAATAACATGCACATAACGACCACCAGATTCATCCAAGTAACGAGAACGAGCCGCGGCAACATCTGCGATGGCTGTTGCCATCGCAGCTTGAATACCCAGTCCACGGCGATTGGTCTTAGAAGAGCCCCCACCGAAACCTACGAGTACACCAGCAGCACCGGTGCGCATCAGGTGAAGCGCAGGCGTGTAACCTGCAACACCTCCCACAATCACGGGAACATCCAACTCATAAATGAACTTCTTAAGATCCAACGGTTCATGGTTTGAAGACACATGTTCTGCCGAAACAGTAGTCCCGCGAATCACAAAGATATCCACTCCAGCCTTCACCACGGTTTCATAAAATTCCTGAGTGTTCTGCGGAGTCAGTGCGCCGGCTACGATTACGCCAGATTCGCGAATCTCCCGCAGACGCTCGGTAATCAATTCTGCCTTAATCGGTTCAGAATAAATCTCCTGCATCCGACGAGTAGCAGCCACATGATCCTGCAGATCCAAGGCGGTAATCTCATCGAGATAAGGCTGAGGATCCTCATAACGAGTCCACAAACCTTCAAGATTCAGTACACCCAATCCACCCAATTTACCCAGAGCAATAGCAGTCTGAGGGCTCATCACTGAGTCCATAGGAGCAGCAATCAAAGGGGTATCAAACGTAAATGCGTCAATTCGCCAGCTGGTATCAACATCGGCGCGGTCACGAGTACGGCGGGATGGTACCAGAGCTACGTCGTCCAAAGAATACGTACGGCGAGCACGCTTGGACAATCCAATTTCAATCTCGGTCACGAATTTTCCTTTCAGCACGTGGGAGCTTTAATCGGAGTTCCCACGCTGAATAAGTTTTTAGCGGCGGTAGTTAGGGGCTTCTACGGTCATCATGATGTCGTGAGGGTGTGATTCCTTCAGACCTGCCGGGGTGATACGCACAAACTTACCCTTGTACTTCAGCTCTTCAATGGTGCGAGCGCCCGTGTAGAACATTGTCTGGCGCAAGCCGCCTTCAAGCTGGTGCAGAACAGAGGAAAGAGGCCCGCGGAAGGGAACCTGACCCTCGATGCCTTCGGGGATGAGCTTCTCCTCGGAGGAAACATCTGCCTGGAAGTAGCGGTCTTTAGAGTATGACTTATGGCGGCCACGAGAAACCATAGCCCCTAGTGAACCCATACCGCGGTATGCCTTGAATTGCTTTCCATCCACAAAAATGAGATCTCCGGGAGCCTCGGCAGTACCTGCCAGCATCGAGCCCATCATGACTGAATCAGCGCCGGCAACGAGAGCTTTTCCGATTTCACCGGAGTGCTGCATACCGCCATCGGCGATAACAGGGACACCCGCGGGGATAGCAGCTTTAGCTGCCTCATTGATGGCGGTTACCTGGGGTACGCCGATACCGGCGATAATTCGGGTGGTGCAGATTGAACCGGGACCAACGCCCACCTTGACGGCGTCTGCGCCAGCATCAACTATTGCCTGAGCGCCTTCGCGGGTTGCTGCCTGGCCGCCAATAATATCGACGTGCGCTGCAGCTGAATCCTTCTTCAGGCGGGCAATCATGTCCAAGACACCCTGAGAGTGTCCGTTGGCGGTATCAATAAAGAGCGCATCAACACCGGCTTCAACCAGGGTCATCGCTCGCTCGTAGCCGTCACCGAAGAAGCCAACAGCTGCGCCGACCCGGAGGCGGCCTTCGTCGTCCTTAGTGGCATCGGGGTACTGCTCGGTCTTGATAAAGTCTTTGACCGTAATCAAACCGGTGAGCTTGCCGTCGTTATCGACCAAGGGCAGCTTTTCGATTTTGTTATCGGCCAGGAGCTTGAAAGCTTCATCCTTGTCCATGCCCTCGCGACCGGTGATGAGAGGCATAGGAGTCATGATTTCGCGCACGGTGCGAGTGGTGTAATCGCTCTCGGGAAGGTAGCGGATGTCACGGTTAGTGATAATGCCAACCAGCACGCCGTTCTCGTCCACTACGGGTAGACCAGATACGCGGAAGTGACCGCAGACCTGGTCAAGTTCTTCAATAGTTGCATCGGGGCCAATAGTTGCGGGGTTGGTAATCATGCCCGACTCTGAACGCTTCACGCGATCAACGTGGGATGCCTGATCCTCAATCGAAAGGTTACGGTGAAGCACACCCATACCGCCCAGCCGAGCCATAGCAATCGCCAAATCAGATTCGGTAACCGTGTCCATTGCCGCTGAAATGATGGGCGTCTTGAGAGTAATACGCTTGGAAAGTTTAGTGCTGGTATCAGCATCTGCGGGATTGACGTCAGTGTTGCCCGGAAGCAGTAGGACGTCGTCGTAGGTCAGACCGGTGAAGCCAAAGGGGTCTTCGGAGAGAGCGGTGGGAGTTGACATATATGCCCGAACCTTTCGGTTGTTGTGCTTTTCGGTGGTCGCAGTTCGCCAAAAATTGGATATCCAGTCTCAATTCTAAACCCCATCGAGGATTCTTCGAACCCCACTGTGTTGCGGTTAAAAGGACACTGGCGATGTTGCCCACCTCAACGCCTATTCGGTTCAGCTTATTCCCCACTACCTATTGAGTGTTGCGAGCCTCCCGCTCTGCTATGGCATCTTCCACTCGCTGAATAAAAATATTCTTAGCAGAGAGCACGTAAGTTCGTGTCAAATGAGAGTCATCTCGGTAAACATAGACGTTGCCGATCTCCGATGGGCAAGAACCATTCGGGCAAATAATATCCGTCATATCCACCGGCGCTACAACAGGAATATCTTTAAACTGAGTGAGCGGGCTTGGCGTTCTCGCCAGCTCCGAATCAAAATCGCATAATCCTTTGGTGCGAGTTTCACAATCTGCGTGTGTCTCTTTGAAACGGGGATTATCTCGCAACGCAATGAGCCCAATTCCTTGCTGCTGCATATGGTTCGCGAAATCTCTCAAACCGGTAGGCACAATTTCTCCGCCTTCGTCCGGCAAGCTAATGGTACCGATGATAATAACCTGGTCCGGGTGCATGCCATCGATATAGCGCTGGGTATTTTCTACCCATGCCTGGCAGTCAGGCTTTTCAGTGTTCATGCTGGGCTCTAGAAAGTAGCAGTCGTTAAACTGCACATACTGCAAGTCCCAGCCTTCTTTTTTCGCGAGGGCAATCAGAGCATCTCCCCACTGGTCCATGTGAGAATTTCCGACAGCAATCACTTTTTGAGTTGGCTTCTCATTCGCCACTAACTGGTTGCAGTTCCATTCCTCAAAACCATATTTTTTCAAAACCTCGGGGGCGCAATGGTTAGCGTAAATGGGGCGATCATCATATCGCTCGGCAGAAAGTGGCAAATACTGAGCATCGGTAGATACTGGCTTGTCAAAACCCTTTTGAAGAACTTGAGCACCCGGATTATCAACTGCCGCATTAGCCTGAATTTCTGCCTGCTGACGTTGCAAATCTGCTGACCACTGGTTAGATACGGTGATAACAGCCAGGGTGCACGCCGCAATGACGAGTGCTGAACGCCAGTTCCGCGCATCTAACCAGGACCAAGACCGGAGGGGGCGTTCGATAACGTTCGTCAGGATCCAGGAGAGCGCCACCGATACGAGAAGAAGAATCAAACCGGCAAATAAATCGGCTTTCTCCTGCTGTACTTTGTAGAGGTAAAACACCAAAAGGGGCCAGTGAATCAGATACAGCCCGTAAGAATATTTGCCCAACCACAGCATGGGTTTGGTCGAGAGGAAACGGTCTGCGCCCCATCGTGTGCCGGATTCACCCGCTGCGATGATTGCAGCGGCAGCAAGAGTGGGCCATAGCGCAATATATCCGGGGAAGGCACCCTCGACGTCGAGGATGATTCCACAACTCACGATAGCTACCAGCGCCACCCAGCCGAGCATCCCTCGAAGGCGCTGCGGAATTCTAATCCACGGCAGAGCAATGGCAAGAAGCGATCCCAGGGCGAATTCCCAGAGCCTGGTCCACGTCGAGAAGTAGGCGATTTCCTGGTCGGCTTCGGTTAACCATATTGAATATGCCAGCGACAGACAAAAGACCGTACCAAAGACGCTGAAGAGAATGACGCGCGGGCGACGGCGAAAAATCTTATACAGCACCCAGCACAAAGCGAACAGCAAAGGCCAGATGATAAAAATCTGCCCCTGAACCGAAAGGGACCAGAAGTGCCTCAGCGGTGAAGCTTCGGAGGAATCCGCCGCATAATAGTCCACCATATTTGAAATGGACCACCAGTTCTCTCGATAGAGAATAACGGCTTTGGCTTCTTCCATGATGCCCGCCCAGCGGGGCGCGGGCAGTATCTGCCTGGTCCCCCAGAGCGTCGCCAAGACAACCACCGTAGCAAGCGGCAGAATCCGCTTGAAAGTATGAACCCAATACCTCAATACAGCCCGGGCAAAAATCGGCTGACCACTTTCAATCTTTCGAGTAAACGAAAGAGTCATCAAAAAAGCCGAAATCAGAAGGAAGATGTCCACACCGCCGGATACTCGCCCCAGCCAAATGTGGTAGATAGCCACCAGCGTCACCGCGAAAGCTCTCAGCCCCTGAATTTCAGGGCGGAACTTGCGCGGTGAACTAGGAGTGCTGTTCATCATTCCTCCGACGAATAATTTTTGAGGTGCGGCGTGCGGTACAACTTTCGTTATTCAGATTTCGTAGAGCCTTCTGCTCGTTCTACAGCCGGTTCAAAACGGTCAATGAAATTAGGGGTAGCAGTATCTATGTAGCTCTTAGATATATGGTTAGCATCCATATAGGTGTATACATTTCCAATGATCGAAGGGCAGTTACCATCAGGGCACACTAAATCGGTGAGATTGACTGTAGAGAAGCCTGGGTACTGTTGCTCTAACGAGTCTAACGGGTTGTTATGTATGTCTTGCCCAGCTGGCTTAGAACAAATTTCTCCCTTGCTATTGCAGTCAGCAAAACTGGAATCAAAACGAGGGTGGTCACGTAGCGCAATGACCTCTAACCCTTCGCCAGTCAGAGACCCAATGCGGTCCTTCATTCCATCAGTTACTTCATCAGGACCGTTCGGAACTGATCGGGACCCGGTTACTACAACCGTTTCAGCTCCAGCATCGTGAACAAATTTGTCTGCCTGATTGGAAAAATTAGCGCAGACGTTAGGGTCCCCGTCTTTGAACTGATCAAAGAAGCAACCACCTTCTAGGAAGTAGTACAGTGCCCAGTTGTTTTCTTTGGCGTACTCGGTCAGCGCTGGTGACCACACCTGCATATGACTGTTTCCTACAGCGACCACGATTTTATCGGGGTGTTCTGGCAGGTTAGCAGTATTGCAGTGATCTTTGAGCACAACATCTGTTGAGAACGGCAAGTTATCTGCAGTGCAGGGTGTGCCTACGTTCGCCCAGTCGTCAGGTAGTTGAGCGAGGGTGGGAAATGGTGCCGCATTAGCGTCACCCTCAAATTTGAAATCTGCTGCCAGAGCAGCTGCACCGGGATTATTCTGCGCTTTGAGTGATTCTGCTTTATAAGCATCGTAGGCGAGCTTGCCCTGCCATCCCAGAGTGGGAATCATGACGAGCGCGATGCAGGCAGCCACCACAGCGAGCCCACGAATCGGCGAAAGGTCGGGAGCCTTCCATGCGCGCAACGGCTGTTCAATATAGCGGGTGATGATGTAGGAGAAAAGAACAGAAAGGGTCAGTAGTCCTACACCCGATACGAAACCTGCTTTTTCTGTGTGGTTGCGTGAGAGGAAGAATACCAGAAGCGGCCAGTGAATCAGGTAGAGGCCGTAAGAATAGTTACCCAACCACATGAGTGGCTTCAAGGTCAGCAAACGTTCTGGACCGAAGGCAGTCTGAGTATCTCCGGCGATAATAATCATCGATGCCGCAAGTGTGGGCCACAGCGCATGGTAGCCAGGGAACACGCCTTCGACGTCAAAAATGAAACCGCAGCTAATAATCATGACGATACCTGCCCAGCCCATTGCCGCACGCACATAGCGGTTAATACTGAGCCAGGGCATCACAATAGCCACCAAAGAACCCAACGCGAATTCCCACAAACGCGCAAAAGTATTGAAGTAAGCAGTCTGCTGGCTCGTCGCGGTGACAAAGATCGAATATGCCAAAGAACCGGCAAAGATGGTGCCGAACATGAGAAGCATCAGTCCGCGGACGTTCACCCGCGTTGCACGAATAATCAGCCATCCCAGCAAAAAGACTAGCGGCCACAAGAGGTAAATCTGCCCCTGCACTGAGAGAGACCAGTAGTGGCGGAAAGGAGATGCCACAGAGGAGTCAGCGGCATAGTAGTCCACCAGGTTAGAAATGGACCACCAGTTTTGGTAGTAAAAAACTACAGATTTTGCTTCAGAAAGCAGGCTTTCCCACCGGTCAGCGGGAAGGAAAAGGTAAGAACCCAGCAGGATTCCAACGACCACTACAGAAGCCAACGGCAGGATACGTTTGAACACGTGAATCCAATAGTCAACCACCGAGCGGAAACCAGCGAACTTATTGTTTTCCATACGGCGAACGAACGACCCCGTCATCAAGAAAGCTGAGATGAGCAGGAAGACGTCAACGCCACCTGAGACTTTACCGAACCACAGATGGTATGCGGCGACTAAGAGCAATGCAAGCGCGCGCAGACCCTGAATTTCAGGGCGGAATTTGCGATTCGATTGATTGTTAATAATCTGAGTTCCCTGCTTATTGCTTAAGGGAACAGAAGACATGTTGTGGGAATTTGTCATCTGCTTCAATCATCTGGTGCGGTATTCACATCTCGCTCTGAAAGGAGACAAGAGTGAATATTTCCTAAGGGTGTGATTACCAATTTGGCTATGAACACGTTACCTGAAGTTTACTGACGAATCAGTCGGCGAAATAAGAATTCCCCTCCTTTGTGAGTAATCACAAAGAAGGGGAATTGTCTGTTTATTCAAGACGGGTTATAACAAATTCTTCTAGTCGTCTTCAGTTTCTACAGGCTTTTCCACTACAAGGGTTTCGGTGGTAAGAACCAGCGCAGCAATAGAAGATGCGTTCTCCAAAGCTGAACGGGTAACCTTCACAGGATCGATGACGCCGGCGCCCATGAGGTCGCCGTATTCACCGGTCTTCGCGTTGAAGCCCGAACCCAAGGGAAGTTCAGCAACCTTTGAAGTAACCACATAGCCGTCTTCGCCAGCGTTTTCTGCAATCCAGCGCAGGGGCTGAACAAGTGCACGCTTGACGATTTCTACGCCGGTCTGGGCGTCCTTAGAATCGAGTGAAACCTCGTCTAAAGCTGCCAAAGCATGAACCAGAGCGGTACCGCCACCTGCTACGATGCCCTCTTCCAGAGCCGCACGGGTGGAGGAAACAGCGTCTTCAATACGGTGCTTGCGTTCTTTAGCCTCGACCTCAGTAGCTGCACCCACCTTGATGACGCCGACGCCGCCAGCCAGCTTCGCCAGACGTTCTTTGAGCTTTTCGCGATCCCATTCAGAATCAACACGCTCAATCTCCTTGCGGAGCTGAGCCACACGATCAGCAACAGCATCGGAGGTACCTCCGCCGTCAACGATGGTGGTGTTGTTCTTTGTTACGGTCACACGGCGGGCAGAGCCAAGCTGCTCCATGGTGACTGAATCTAGAGTGACGCCGAGTTCGTTAGTGATAACGGTGCCGCCGGTCAAGATGGCAAGGTCTTCGAAGATAGCCTTGCGGCGATCGCCGAAACCGGGTGCCTTCAGCGCAACAACGTTGAGGTTGCCGCGCATTTTGTTGACGACCAAAGTAGAGAGAGCTTCGCCTTCTACGTCCTCAGCAATGATGGTCAGCGGTTTCTTCGCCTGAACAATCTTTTCCAGCAGGGGCATAATCTCATGAACCGTGGAAATCTTGCCCTGGTAGAGCAGGATTGCGGTATCTTCGAGAACTGCCTCGGCACGCTCTGCGTCGGTAACGAAAGAAGGTGAGAGGTAACCCTTGTCGAACTGCATACCTTCGGTGATATCCAGCTCGATTTCGGTGGTGGAGCCATCTTCAATGGTGATGACGCCGTCCTGACCGACCTTAGAAAATGCCTCTGCGAGAAGCTCACCAATTTCAGGTGACTGGGCTGAGATAGCAGCCACGTGAGCTACTTCTTCGCCCTGAACTTCGCGCGCGTTATCGAGCAAGCGCTGCGAAACTGCCTGTGTAGCTAGCTCGATACCGCGCTTGACCTCGCCAGGTGCCGCACCTGCGGTAACGTTACGCAACCCTTCGGCAACCAAAGCCTGAGCAAGCACGGTAGCGGTGGTGGTACCGTCACCGGCAACGTCGTTCGTCTTGGTCGCTACTTCCTTGGCAAGCTGTGCACCAAGGTTTTCGTAGGGGTCATCCAGCTCAATCTCGCGGGCGATGGAAACACCGTCGTTGGTAATGATGGGTGCGCCCCACTGCTTATCCAAAACCACGTTGCGGCCGCGAGGGCCCAGGGTGACCTTGACAGTGTCTGCAAGCTTATCCACACCGGCTTGGAGGCTCTTGCGAGCAGCATCGTTGAATTCTAGCTGTTTTGCCATGAACTCATCAGCTCCTTAGTTTGTGGGAATAATTTACTTGGAGATTACTGCGAGAACGTCGCGTGCAGAAAGAATCAGATAGTCCTGACCTTCGAAGGAAACTTCGGTTCCGCCGTACTTGGAGAAGATAACGGTGTCGCCTTCTGCTACGTCTACGGGAAGGCGGTTGCCCTTGTCGTCTACGCGACCGGGGCCAACAGCTACGACCTTAGCTTCCTGGGGCTTTTCTTTAGCGGTATCGGGAATTACCAGACCTGACGCGGTGGTCTGCTCTGCCTGAACAATCTGAACTACTACGCGATCTTCAAGAGGCTTGATGGAAGACATTATTACTCCTTCATCGATGATGAAATCTTATGATGGGTGACCGTTTCCAGAGAGCTATCAAGGACGTCGTCGCGGTGCCGCCCTCGAAGGCGTTTAGCACTGTGAGCGGTCAAGTGCTAATACAAACTTTAGAACCGCTGGCGTTTCAGGGTCAAGAAAGCGCGCGCGTTTCGCGATGAGCGCACCGGATGTCTTCGCTAAGATGAGCAGTGATGTCTTTACTTTCTTCGCCTCCGGCGCTTGCACTATCTGCGCGAGAACTTGAAACCGTGGATCGATTCGTCCCTTACCTGCAGAAGAATGCTCTGGAATATGCCAGTGCTCTGCGAGCTGAAGGGTTTGACCCTCCCTCCGTATCCGCCATTTTGAATCAAGCGAAGCTGCGCACGCAGGGACTCTCTAAATTTGGCGAAGCCGCTCAAAAAATGGTGTTGACCGAGGCTGGTTTCGAGCAAGCAACCCGTGCGTCAGTGGCGCGTTTGCATGCTCAGCGTTTCAAA
This sequence comes from Rothia amarae, assembly GCF_042677725.1. Classification (NCBI taxonomy): domain Bacteria; kingdom Bacillati; phylum Actinomycetota; class Actinomycetes; order Micrococcales; family Micrococcaceae; genus Rothia; species Rothia amarae. Next base: position 132,830 of record NZ_JBHUCN010000006.1, on the reverse strand, counting down.
GAAGCTGGCGTGGTGTCAGTTGCAGACTTAGGGTGTGGCATCGGAGCAGATTCTCTAGAATTTTCGCGCGCGGGCATGAGCGTGCTTGCGGTGGAGCTTGATGAAGCTACCGCCGCTATGACTGCCCATAATCTCTCCGACTACCCTCGTTCGATGGTGAAAGTGGGAAATGTTGAGCACCTCGATATATCTGAGCTAAAAGATAACGAAGGAAACCCCGTTCAAGGGCTCTGGCTAGATCCTGCCCGACGCACAGTGGAGCAGGGGCGAACCTCGTCTCGAATTTTCGATGCCGAAGCGTTCTCTCCTCCCCTATCGTTTGTGGTGAAACTGGCTCAAACCGGTATCCCCATGGGTGTGAAGATGGGGCCGGGAATCCCCCATCATGAAATTCCCGAGCAGTGCGAAGCCCAATGGATTAGCCACGGCGGCCAAGTGGTAGAAGTAGTTCTGTGGTTCAATGCGCTCGCCCGTAAGAACGTGCGCCGCAGTGCAACGTTGCTTTCCCCTCATCCACTGGAACCTGAAATACTCTTTGAAATCACCAGCGCTATCGATGACGTTGAGGTACCCCCGGCGGATTCGGGCGAGATTGAAGGTTTCCTCTACGAACCCGACGGCGCTATTGTGCGTGCGCACCTGGTGAGTGAACTCGCGGATCAGCTCGGTGCACATTTGATAGACGAACACATTGCCTATCTCAGCGCCGACAAGGAGCTAGACTCCCCTGCCGTGAGCGGCTATAGAATTCTTGGCGAGATGCCTCTGCAAGAAAAAGTGTTGAAAAAATGGGTGCGCGAAGAAAACATCGGTACGCTTACCATCAAAAAACGCGGGGTAGATATTGTTCCTGAGCAACTACGTAAAAAGCTCCTGGGGCAGAGCAAGAAGAAAAAGGGTTCCGTTGAAGGCACTCTGATTGTCACGAGGCTAGGGGAAGGCACAGCATCTCGACGCTTGGCGTTATCGGCCCAATCGCTGATGACTTTTACCGGATAAGAGCCTCCCTTTTCTAGCACCCTGAGAGACATCTCACTATGTGTACTCGTATGTAAAATCCACTTTTTCGCTGACCTATCATTAAGGTCAGACGCCTTACTTCTCATCGTTCAGGAGAACCTCCGTGATTTCATTCGCCAAATCGGCTCAATCAACCCTCGGTGTTGAGTGGGAATTAGCGCTCGTCGATAGCAAGAGCATGGAGCTCACCTCCCGAGCGCAAGAAGTATTCGATTTGATAGAGGAACTTTCTCCTGAACTGCTAGATGCTTCCACCGGCCCGCATATTACCGGTGAATTTTTAGATAATACGGTGGAGCTCGTTACCGGCGTTTCCGCCAATGTTGCCGAAGCGGTCCACCAGTTAGAGAAAGCAAAAGAACAACTCATGGTCGCCACCGACCAGTTGGGTATTGAAATTTTTTCGGCGGGTACTCATCCCTTTTCTCGTTCTATTGACCAACCTATCGCCAATAAAGATCGCTACCAGAAGATGCTGGATCGCACCCAGTACTGGGGTAGGCAGATGATGATTTACGGTGTGCACGTTCATACCGGTATTGATAGTAAAGCCAAGGCATTGCCTGTATTGAATGGTTTGAGTAATTTCTATCCGCATCTGCTGGCGCTTTCGGCGTCCTCTCCGTTCTGGGAGGGCTTCGATACCGGTTATGCGAGCCAGCGTGCGCTCATGTTCCAGCAGCTGCCCACCGCAGGTCTGCCCTTCTCGTTTGAGAGTTGGGAAGATTACGAAGTCTTTTTGAAAGATTTGATGGTGACCGGTGTGATTGATGATCCTAGCGAGAACCGCTGGGATATCCGCCCGGTAGCTCATTACGGCACTGTTGAAATGCGCGTTTGCGATGGTTTGTCTTCGCTCAACGATATTTCCGGGCTTGTAGCGTTTGATCAGTGCCTGGTGGAATCGCTCTCACGCGATTATGAAGCGGGAAAAATTTTAGCGCCGCTAAAACCCTGGCATATGCAGGAAAATAAATGGCGCGCCGCTCGCTACGGCTTGGATGCGATTATTATCCAAGACAACGACAATAACGAGTTGCTAGTGACCGAAGATATTGAGCGTCTGCTTAATATCTTTGAACCTATTGCCCGCGATTTAGATTGCTCAGATGATCTAGCGCAGATTGAACGGATGATTCAGGACGGCGGCAGTGCAACCCAGCAACGCAAGATAGCGCAGGAGAGCGGTAACGATTTGACCGCCGTCGTGCGCTATCTCGTGGAGCAGACAAAGTCTCCGTACTTTAGATCAGAACGGTAGTCACCGGTAGCGAAGAATCGGTTTCAAAAGCGATTCCAGAAGGCTCTCTACCTTCTGCCACCAGTCGTGCGCCCAAAGCGGCGACCATAGCCCCGTTATCGGTGCACAGCGAAAGTTTGGGAATAATCAGGGTAATTCCGTGTTCTGCGCAGCGATCGGCAGCGAGCTGGCGCAGGCGGGAATTTGCCGCTACTCCCCCGCCTAGAAGCAACGTTTTGATGCCTTTTTCTTGGCAGGCAAGCATTGCTTTTTGAGTAATGACGTCCACGACGGATTCCTGGAAGGACGCCGCGATATCTGCAACGGGGATTTCCTCTCCTCTTGCTTCGAAGCCTTCGACTACTCGTGCTACAGCTGTTTTGAGGCCTGAGAAAGAGAAATCATAGCGGTGGGGACCGGGATTTTCGGCGGTGCCCATGAACTTGCGCGCGGATAATCCGCGGGGAAAGTTAAACGCTTTTCGGTGACCAGCTCGTGCCGCGTTATCGATGGCGGGGCCACCTGGATAGTTGAGACCTAGCAAACGCGCGACTTTGTCGTACGCTTCGCCGGCGGCGTCGTCCAGGGTTGCCCCTAAGAGTTCAACATCCGAGGTAATGTCTCGAACCGCCAGAATCTCGGTGTGACCGCCTGAAACTAAGAGCGCTCCAAGTCCTTCGCGGGGGAGCTGGTCGAGCAGTTCAGCACCGTGACCTTCGATTCCAGAGTCTTCCAGTAATCCCACGCCGACGTGCGCTACCAGGTGATTGATACCATAGAGCGGTTTGCCCGTAGCAACGGATAAAGCTTTGGCGGCAGAGACACCCACCATAAGAGCACCAGAAAGCCCTGGCCCTGCCGTCACTGCAATGGCATCAATCTCATCGAGCGTGACATCGGCTTCCCGCAACGCACTCTGCAGAGCAGGAACAAAAGCATCCAGGTGAGCACGAGATGCTATCTCCGGGATAACTCCCCCAAACCGCACGTGTTCATCCATCGAAGATGACACGGCATTGGTGAGCAAAGTATTACCTCGCACAATGCCAATACCCGTTTCGTCGCAGGATGATTCAATCCCTAGCACTAGAGGTTCTTTAGTCATGCGTTGCTCCCGGTGAATTGAGTGTCAGAGATTTTTCCATGATGAGGGCGTCTACGCCGTCGTTATAGTACCCGGCGCGGCAGTGTATCTGCCGGTATCCGTTCAGATGATAGAGATTTTGAGCCCGCAGGTTATCCGCTCGAACTTCTAAGAGAATACGCTGAGCGCCTCGTTGCGCTGATTCACGATGTAAGAAATCCAACATAGCCCTGCCGTACCCTTGCCCTTCATACTGCGGCAGAACCGCAATGGTCTGAATATCGGCGGTATCTGCTATGCACATAGCACCGGCATAACCTACGATTTCGCCCTCTCTTTCAATGACGACATAGGCACGAGTAGGGTGCTGAATCTCTGCAAGAAACATTTCCAGCGGCCAGGCATCGGCGGGGAAAAGGGAGAGCTCTGCGGTATGCACAGCTTCTACATCGTGAAGGGTCATTTCACGCATTATTGCGTGAGCCACGGCAGGCAGTTCGGAATGCAGCATTTATTTTTCACCCGGCACGGTAACGGCAGAAATACTTGCTTTTTTGCGGGCAGCAGGAACTTTGGCGTCAGAATCCCTGAGATAAAGTGCTGAAGTGTCCTCGGAGAGGTTCTCTAGTCCCAGCCGAGAAGCGGCTTTCAGCAGATATTCGGCGTCAGGCTGATGGTTTTCGAAACCCTCCACGGTCTTCATCACATCGGAGTAGAGCCCAGCACCTTTGCCGTATGCGGCGACGTCGGGAACTTCCTCTGCCGGTCCCACGCAGGGTCCAGAAACCAAGGTGTACCCCTTGTTCTCCAATAAGAATTTCGCGGAATAAACTTCGCGGCGTCGCGCGTCAGTTACAATCACGAAGCTGTCTTTTCCCGCCCGTCGCGCGTCTTCAAACACGTACTCTGCAAGTGCATAGAGGCTCATCAGCCCCAGCACCGGCTTGTCCCAGGCAAATCCCACAGTACGGGCGGTGACGATACCTGCGCGTAATCCGGTGAAAGGTCCGGGCCCGGTGCCGCATACAATGACATCTATCGAAAAGGGGTCAACTGCGGCATCGTGAAGGGTCTCTTCTACAAAGCGAGCCATGACTTCAGCATGTGAACGAGTATCTGAGGTACGGCGGTGAGCGAGCATCTCGACTTCTCCGCTGTCCTGGTGGATCTTTGCGAGTGCTACAGAGGCGGTTGCCGAGGAATCTAAAGCAAGTACAAGCACGGTATTTGTATCAACTTCCAGTGGTGGTTATGCAGTGAGGGGCGCGCTCTCAAGCGCCTGAGATAGTTCGCTCCATGCTGTGCCTTCCCAGCGGGGGCCGGAGGCGAGGATTCTCAGGGAACGCGGCTCGGGAGCATCTTCTTCAGCTTCCTCGTTTTCTTCCCAGGGATCGTGTTCTTCGGTGGCAACGAATTCTAAACCAGCTTCGATATCTGCACCTGTTACGCGGGTGAGTTCAAGATCTAATCGTGATTCCGCCAGATGCTCCACTTTGTCTCTGCCCCACTCAATAACGGTAACGGACTGATCCATTGAGTATTCGAGGTCGAGGTCGTCGATTTCTTCGGCGGAGCTCAAGCGGTAAGCATCGACGTGTACTAAATCGGGGCCACCGGGGCGAGGACCGTCGGGGAGATTGGGATGCACTCGTGAGAGAACGAAGGTGGGTGAGATGACACCTTCTCGGACGCCAAGCCCCTCCCCCAGAGAGCGAGTGAAAGTAGTTTTTCCTGCCCCTAGTTCTCCCGTGAGAATAAGCAAATCACCCGGTTGCAGGAGCGGCGCTAAGGCTAGTGCTACCGATCGGGTATGTTCAGGGCCTTGTAATGCAATATCAATTTTCGAAAGTGCAGTCATTTGTTAGCTCTCGCTGGTTGATGTCGATTCGCCAATAAATACGCGGTCCACACGAGAGGATATGCGTGTGACGATTTCGTAGTTGATAGTACCTGCAGCCTCTGCCCATTCGGTCACCGACGGATTTTCTCCGTTGCCAAAGAGGACGACGGGCGCACCTAGGTACCCAAATTCGGGGTCAGATAGTCCGGGTTTACCTAAGTCAATGACCATTTGGTCCATAGCAATTCGACCTACCACCTGATAAGTCTGGGCTTGTGCACCGGCAGGGTAGATGCGCACGGAGGCGTTGGAAGCGACGCGCGGAACCCCGTCGGCGTACCCCACAGGCACCAGTGCAAGGGTGGTGGGGGTTTCGGTGCGATAGCTCAACCCATAAGAAACACCTTGTCCGGCAGGTACTTCTTTGACGGAGTTGATAAAGGTTTGAAAGGTCATGACCGGTTGAAGCTCAAAATCTTCAGGATCATGTGAGGAGATGGGCGATAGTCCATAGACACCCAAACCTACTCGAACCGCGTTACCCAGGAGTTCTTCAGGAATTGCTTCCTGCCCGTGCATCAGCGTGCCGGGTGTATTAGCTATATGGAAAAGTTCGGGGTTCAGCCCTGCCTGGCGTACATGATTGACAGCAGCGTTGAAAGCTTCCAGCTGAGTGAGAGTCTCGGTACGGGCAGGTTCGTCGGCTACTGCCAGATGGGTAAAGACACCTCGTACGGTCACGAGATTTTGCTCTTCATACTCACGAGCTCGGTGCAGCAAAGCGGGCAGATCAGCGAGGGTGCAGCCATTTCTCCCCAAGCCAGTATCAACTTTTATATGCACGACGGCGCGGGTTCCTACTTTTTGCGCAGTCTCGGCGACGGCGTCCAAATCCCAACCCGAGACCCCCAGCTCAATATTTCCTGTCAGCGCCCGGGAAAAATCAGAGTTGAGAGTGTGCATCCAGGCCAGTAGCGGGGCGTCGATTCCAGCACGACGTAGGGACAAACCTTCACGGATGTGGGCAACGCCCAACATATCTGCTCCCGCTTCTAGCGCCGCTCGTCCTACTTCTATAGCGCCGTGTCCGTAGGCATCAGCTTTCACCACGGCAATGAGGGTACGCTCCCCTATCTCAGTCTTGAGGTGTCTCACGTTGTGGCGTACAGCGTTCAGGTCAATGACAGCCATGCGCTCGGGAGCACCAGGCGCAAGCACGGGTGTAAAAGATGGCGTGGCAGACATGCGTTTCTCCTGAACGTAGAGGGTCATTGCTTTCTAAATCTTACGCCCTTGCGTATTATCCCGGTTAAGCGCACCTTTCTTTAATCTTTGAGCAGCATCTGAGTGTGTCCTAGAGTTAGAGCTGTGAATGAGATATTTACTGCAGATGAGTGCAAGGTACAAACCTCGGAGAACGGTGTGCACCTTCACATCATTTCGATGCATACTTCCCCTCTAGCTCAACCCGGTGAGGGCGACGCCGGTGGAATGAATGTGTATATTGACCGTTCGCTACGAGCACTTCTGGCAGAATTTCCTCAGCTCTCCGTTGAAATTTTTACTCTGGCGCCGCAACGTTTGAAACGCTCCTGCCAGCAGGTCTCCGAGCGCGCAGTCGTCCATATGATTGAGATTGAAGAAGCGTTCGGTGCTAAGAAGTCCGAGCTCCCTGGTTTCATCGATGAATTTGCGCGCCGAGTTCAGCAAAAGTCCCGCCGCTCCCCCGACATCATTCATTCTCACTATTGGCTCTCAGGTTTGGTGGCATTGCAGTATGGCGAGGATATCCCGGTGGTTCATACCATGCACACTACCGCCGCAGCTAAGAACGCGCGGGCAGGCGCCGGCGAGCCGCATGAGCCGGCCGAACGACGCCGTGCTGAACAGGAAATTGTCGAGAAGTGTGCGGCACTGGTGGTCAATACCGCGGTAGAGAAAGAGCAGATGGTTCGCTTCTATGCGGCGGATCCTGCCAAGATTTCGATTATTGAGCCCGGCGTAGATACCGGTATTTTTAAGCCGACTACCGGTGAACAAGCTGAGCATGCGGGCTCTGCCACTTCCGCGCATCTTGTTTTTGCTGGTCGTCCTCAGCCCCTGAAGGGGCCGCAAATTCTGGTGGAAGCCCTGGCTTTACTCCCTGCAGACCTGGCGGTGAACCTTACGGTCATAGGGCGCTCGAACACCGACTTTGAGGAGCGGCTTCTGGCACGCGCCCAGGAGCTCGGGTTAGAACAGCAGGTAGAACTTATTCCTCCGGTTTCTTCCCGCGATCTTGCCCAGCAGTTCAGAAGGGCAGATATAGTGGCGTGTCCCTCGTCGTCGGAGACATTTGGGCTGGTCGCTTTAGAGGCTCAGGCTTGCGGAACCCCGGTCATTGCTACCGATGCAGATGGTCTTGCGGCTGCCGTTGAGCACCAACGCTCAGGTGTATTGGTTGCCAGCCGGACCCCTGCGGACTGGGCACAGGCTATAGAACACCTTGTGCGCCACCCCCAATTACGCCAGAATCTTGGGGCTTTTGCCGCACAACGAGCTGCTCGCAAGACGTGGGAGCTCACCGCAGAACATCTCTTTGAACTTTATTCTTCCCTTTCAAAACCGTCCTTTACTGACCGCTAAAGACTAGGAGCTTCCATGAAACTCAAAAAATTTACGCTCACTGACCAAGAATTTGCAGATTATCTGAATCAGGCCCGTATTTGCGGAGATATAGCAACCACACGCGAAAACAACATCAGCCACATGCACGGATTCGTGGAGGGCAACGAGCACCTGAAATTTGGTGTGAAGTGGACCAGGAACTGGACCTATGAAGATATTTTCGAGTTGATGGCGCGGCGGGTGGGAACAAAGAATGAGGCCTCTTTCCTCGAAGGTCAAGATTCAATCAGCGCGGAAAAATGCATTGAGGCGCTCTATGAGTATTCAGAAATCTTCGGACGTGCGGTCGGTAACCAGCAAAAATTACTATTCGGAACCGGCCACCCTGCCGGACTTTTCCCCATCTACTGCGAGCTAGCGCGCTACGCCGAGAGTGCTGGGGCAGAAATTTTGCAGATTCAAGAGGGAGATAAATTTCTCGACGGCGAAATTCGGCAGATTCTTGATGTAGTGATGTTTGAACAGTATGGCAACCTACAGCACACGCATTTTCCCGGTCCGATGGAGCTTTCTCTCCGTCAGCTCAGAGAACGGGGAACCGAACCTGATCTGGTGATTGCTGATCATGGTCTGGCTGGGTATGCTGCTAGCGCTGGGCTAGCCACAATCGGCATTGCAGATTGTAACGATCCCGGTCTATTTGTTTCGGCTGAGCAGGGGCAACTTTTGGTAGCGGTTCCTATGGACGATAATGTAAATCCTCATCTTTACCAGCCGGTAACCGAATTTATCTTAACTAAGGCAGGTTTGCTGGGGTAAGAGGCATCCTCTATCTTTTTTCTATCATCTTGCCCACGTTTACCCCCCTAAATAGCAGGATACTTATACCCTAGTGAGAGGGTATTTTGTCCCCGGTTTAGGGAACAGTCGGTGTTGCAAGACCGACTGAGCATATAACACGCATATTATTTTTGATACTGATATAGAAATATGAAGTTTAGAATAGAACTCTATGAGGTAATAGGGTCTTTTCGTCGCATTGACGAAAAGTATCCTCATAGAGGCAGAGGGCAAATAAAAAGGGGATTAACTAGGTGGAGAACGAATCCATCATCGAAGAGCGCTGGGCAGAAACTCGCGACACGCGCACGTGGCAACCTAAAATCGTTGCCGCTCTTAATATCGGTGATTTTCTCGCAATAGCAATTACTATCATCGTCGCACACGTGGTGAGTTTTGGTTGGCGTGATGCCAACGTACTCGGTCGTGCCGAAGCAACTTTGGATTACAGCGCAACCGGAATCATCATTGGCATTTTGTGGTTCATTTCCTTGGAGATTGCTAACTCACGAAATATTCGCTATCTAGGTCAAGGCAACGACGAATACCGCCTAGTTATCAAAGCAACCACGTATTTCTTCTGTGCGGTAGCAATTTTCTCGTACGTCACGACTATTGACTTTGCCCGTGCCTACATTCTGATTGCCTACCCCTTGGGTCTTGCACTTTTGCTCATTACGCGGTGGTGCCTACGCCGCTATCTAGTGCACTGGCGTAACAAGGGACGTGCGCTTACTCGCGTTATGGTGGTTTCCGACGAAATTTCCGGCGCTCACCTCTATGACACTTTGCATGGTGCTAAGCAGTCCGGTCTTAACCCGGTCGCTTTCTATCTTCCCGGTTTTGAAGCCGGCACTACCGTTGCTGGGTACGACGTACCTGTGTTGGGGTACAGCACCAATTCCCAGGAGATTCTCGAAGCCTGCCGCGCTCACAATATTCATGCGGTTGCTGTTTCTTCGGGTCACCGTCTTACCCCTAAAGAGCTTCGGTCTTTGGGCTGGGACCTGGCAGCTGGCCACGTCAAACTGATCGTTGCCCCCGCAATGACTGACATTGCCGGTCCGCGTATTCGCACTCAGCCGCTCAATGGTGTTCCACTCATTCACGTTTCGACCCCGCGCATGGAGGGTTTCTCTGCTCTGGTCAAGCGCACAATTGACATCGTCGCGGCATCTTTCGGTCTTATTCTTCTTTCCCCGCTTTTGCTGGTTGTAGCTTTGATTGTGAAGTCTGACGGAGGACCGATCTTCTTCCTGCAGCAACGTGTAGGTTACCGCGGTCGTCCTTTCCACATGGTGAAGTTCCGTTCGATGGTAACTAACGCTGAAGAGCTGAAAAAAGAACTGATGTCGCAGAACGAGGGTAACGGCATTCTCTTCAAGATGGCTGACGATCCTCGCATTACCAAAATTGGTAAGTTCATTCGTAAATATTCAATCGATGAACTCCCCCAGCTATGGAACGTACTCATTGGCGATATGTCGTTGGTAGGTCCTCGCCCACCTCTGGAATCTGAAGTAGAGCAGTATGAGGAAGATGCTTATCGCCGTCTGTTGGTAAAGCCCGGTATTACCGGTTTGTGGCAGGTTTCTGGCCGTTCTGATCTTTCGTGGGAAGAGTCCATTCGCTTGGATCTCTACTATGTGGAGAACTGGTCCGTTATTGGCGATATGGTCATTCTCTTCCGCACAGTTCGCGCTGTATTCGCCCAGGAAGGCGCTTACTAAGCATGTAGGGATGAGAAGAAAATGCCGGTTACTTCTGTGAAGAAGCAACCGGCATTTTTGCGCTTGAAAGCACCTAGGAAGCTAAGAAAGTAGCCACGGCCTGCGGAATATGTCGGACAACCTGAGACGGCGGCACAGGTCCCTGCAGGCCGCCCTGGTGGACGACGTCCGCTGCTAGATGATGGATTCGAACGGCACAGGCTGCAATCCGTGCATAATTTTCAGGTTCAGGCTTCTCTTCTCCCGATGCTGGCATGGTTGAATTTTCTTGTTCAAGAGACGCTTCATATTGAGCCAGCAGGGCACCGAGAATCCCGCATAGCGTATCTCCGCTACCTGCAGTGGCTAGCCAGGGAGTTCCTGGAGCAACACTGATAACTTTTCCGCTGGGGGACGCAATCAGAGTAGTTGCCCCTTTCAACAGCACTGTTGCTCCGCTCAGCACAGCTGCTCGTCGCGCCCAGAAAACTGGATGCGCTTCTATGTCTGCGCGGGAGGGAGCTTTTTCTTCCCCCATCTTCTCTTCCCACCGCTGGGCATCGAGTACTTGTATCCACTGCAGAAAACCTTCCAATTCGCCGGCATGTGGAGTAAGAATTTTATGGCTACCCAGGATTGCTTCCATCGCCACCCAGCGGCCAGCTACTTCGACAGCGGCGGCGTCCAAAACTGCTGCCTCTTTCGCCTGGATAGCATGTAGGAGGTCCTGCTGTCGATATTCGGGATTAGCCCCTGATCCCGCCGCCCATGCTTGTACGTGAAGTTCCTCCGGCTTCTGCTGGCTACACACAGCTTCAGGTGTATTGAGCTGGATTTGATAGTTGAGGCGGTCTGTTCCTACGAAACGAACCATACCGGGTCCCGTATGGACGGCGGCTTGGGTGCTCATTAAAGCGGCTCCGGGATACTCTTCGCTTCCGCAAATCATCCCCAAAACTCCGCGCGTGTATTTATGGTCAAATGCTCCGGGTTGGGGCAAACAACCGACCAGTTCAGCATCGCAATAGCGAACCGCGTCAGCTGTTGTCTCCCTCAACAAATCAGAAATTCCTAAATCAGCAACCACCATTTCCCCGCAGAGAGTTTCGGCTGAAGTGAGGAAAGGGGTCTTAGCTGCAATGAAAGTCACGGTGCGTTGCGCCCGCAGAACCGGTTCAAATACTTCCCCTGAATCGGCGTCTATACCGGAGGGAAGATCACAGGCAACGACCGCCGGTAGCTCCCCACGTAGCTGAATTTCCCTCAAACTCTGCACTACCTGCTGGGAAGTGTTCCGTAATCCCCCTCGGGACCCAGTTCCCAGAATTGCATCAACCACTACGGCGTAGTCGTCCAACGACTCGGGCAGCCCTGCCAGGACTTCTCCCCCGGCTTCGAGGAAAGCATCTAAGGCATGTTCGACGGCGGAACCCTCGGTAAGGAGAGCATCTACAGCGGTTCCTCCTTGAGCTAGAGATGCGCCGGCAAACAGAGCATCAGCACCGTTATTACCCTTCCCCGCCAGCAACAGCACTTTGTTCTTCGCGCCCAGATAGTTTTCAAGGGAGCTACTCAACGCCAGGGCTGCGCGTTGCATCAGATAACCGTCGTAGTCCGGTGCGCTGACCACCGGCTCTTCAATAGCACGAATAGTACTTCCTGAATAGGCAGAAATCATCGGCTTTCTCCTTCCACGGCAGGTTCCACTGATATGAGCTGGTGAGCCCCCTCAGCGTCAATCCGGAGTAAAATTTCTTGTTCTTCTAGTGTGAGATGTTCGGCAACCACAGAGGCAATTGCAACAGGGTCATCGTGAGTAATAGTCAGATGCCAGCGATTAATACCTAAGGATGCTGCGCGATCCGCAACCGTGCCCGTAGTAACTACGAAGGGCGCGCCGTCGTCAGTATTTTCAATCCAGCAATGCTGCCATACCATGCCACTCGGTGCACGCAACGCCTTAGCGATTGCCTCCTTAGCCGCAAAACGAGCCGCCAATGATCGGAGCGTTTTTCCTCTTTCTGCCGGCACAAATACGCGCTCTATCAGCGCAGGATTTCTCTCAATAATGGAGGCAAACCGGTCAAGGTTTACTACGTCGATGCCCGTACCTATAATCATTGCGGCGGTCCTTTCTTCTGTATCCAGTTTAGACACCTGCGCTATCAGGGCACGAAAAAGGGACGCCCCCTGGCAGGTTGCGTCCCTTTTCACTTCACCTTAGCTCAAGCTAGTGAGTAGTCTGTTTACTCAACAGTCACTGATTTTGCAAGGTTACGAGGCTGATCAACATCCAGACCCTTAGCACCGGAGAGTGCGCAAGCGAAAATCTGCAAAGGCACGGTAGCCAGCAGAGGCTGCAGCAAAGTGGGGCACTGGGGGTAACGGATAATGTGGTTGGAGTAAGGCTCCACTGCGGAGTCGCCTTCTTCTGCAATCGCAATGGTTACTGCACCACGGGCGCGGACTTCCTGAATGTTCGATACGACCTTGGAGTGCAAGGAATCGCGACCGCGAGGTGAAGGAACAACCACGAAGATGGGCTGACCCTCTTCGACCAGAGCGATCGGACCGTGTTTGAGCTCGCCAGCGGCGAATCCTTCAGCATGGATGTAAGCGATTTCCTTGAGCTTCAAAGCGCCTTCTAGCGCTACGGGGAAGCCAACGTGGCGGCCGAGGAAGAGCACCGAATCGGAGTCCTTCATCTCAATGCCCAGATCCTTGATCTGCTGTTCGTTGTCCAGGATTGCCTGAATTTTCTCAGGCATAGCCTGCAGTTCTTTCAGAACGCTCTGGATTTCGTCCTTGTACATGTTGCCGCGCAACTGTGCGAGGTAGAGACCAAGCAAGTAAGCTGCGGCGATCTGGGACAGAAATGCCTTAGTGGAGGCAACAGCAATCTCAGGACCTGCGTGGGTGTACAGAGCAGCGTCTGATTCACGAGGCAGGGTGGAGCCGGTGGTGTTGCAGATGGAAACAACCTTGGCGCCCTGTTCCTGTGCATGGCGCACAGCCATCAGAGTGTCCATGGTCTCACCGGACTGAGAAAGGGAAACAACCAGGGTCTTCTCGTTCACAATGGGATCCCGGTAGCGGAACTCATGTGCGAGCTCAACTTCGGTGGGGATACGGCACCAGTGCTCGATAGCGTAGCGTGCAACCTGACCTGCATAGGCAGCGGTACCGCAAGCTACCACGATGATCTTATCGATGGAGCGCAGAATCGAGTCATCGATCTTGAGCTCGTCAAGAGTCAGGTTACCCTTTTCATCGAAACGCCCCATCAGGGTATCGCGCACAGCCGCGGGCTGTTCGTGAATTTCTTTCTCCATGAAGGAGTCAAAGCCGCCCTTTTCAGCAGCTGCTGCGTCCCACTCGATAGCGTAGGGCTTGCCTTCTGCAGCGTTACCTTCGAAGTCGATAATGCTGTAGGAGGTAGCGGTAATGGTAACGATCTGATCCTGGCCCATTTCAACTGCGCTCTTGGTGTAGTCGATGAAACCGGAAACATCAGAACCAAGGAAGTTTTCGTTTTCGCCCAGACCGATAACCAAAGGTGAGTTGCGGCGGGTTGCCACTACTTCATCTTTGTGATCTGCGTGAATAGCCAAGATGGTGAAGGCACCTTCAAGACGATTCGAAGCGAGGCGAAGAGCCTCGGTCAGGTTTTTGTCCTCAAGCTTGTTGTAAATGCTTGCAATGAGGTTTGCTGCGATTTCAGTGTCAGTTTCTGACTTGAATTCCACACCTTCAGCGAGAAGTTCGGTGCGGAGCTCTGCGAAGTTTTCGATAATGCCGTTGTGCACAACAGCCATTTTGCCGCCGTCGACCACATGGGGGTGAGCGTTTGCATCGGTAGGTCCGCCGTGGGTTGCCCAGCGGGTGTGTCCAATTCCGATGTTTGATTCTGAGAGAGGGTGAGCTTCTACTTCATTGGCAAGGTTGACCAGCTTACCCGCTTTTTTGCGGTACTCAATACCTTCGTCACCAATGACTGCTACACCAGCGGAGTCATAACCACGGTATTCCTGGCGGCGGAGACCTTCCAGGAGCACATCGTATGCACCATGACCGAATTCTTTACCGTCTAGGGTATGACCCAGACCTACATATCCAACAATTCCACACATGTGGGTAATAATACCTGAGAGCAGGTGTATGTACTGGTAAACACTCGTGTTGTCCACTCTTCGGTTATCTATTGCGTTTATCTCATCCTTCAAGTCTTTTAAGCTCTAAAGATTAGGTTGCGGGCATTCGTATAACTAAGATATTGACAATGAGCGCCGCTTCATTATTGCCAAAGTTCTCCCCGTACACCGAGCTTGATCGAACTACATGGGCTCGACTCGCTTCAGAAATTCAGGTTCCTCTCACCCAAGAGGAGATTGAAGACCTTCGTGGTTTAGGGGAAACAATGAATGTTGAGGAAGTTCGGCAAGTTTATTTGCCCCTTTCTCGGCTGCTGAATCTCTATGTGAATGCCACCAGCTCTCTCAACCATATGACTAATGATTTCCTTGGGGTTTCCCAGCGCCGTGTTCCATTTATTATTGGAGTCGCTGGTTCGGTGGCTGCCGGGAAGTCAACCACAGCTCGTATTCTGCAAGCACTTTTGCGCCGCTGGCCATCCACCCCTCGTGTACAACTCGTTACTACCGACGGTTTTCTTTATCCCAATGCTGAGCTAGAGCGACGGGGAATCATGGATCGTAAGGGGTTTCCTGAGTCATATAATCGACGCGCGCTCTTACGGTTTGTTTCGGAGATTAAATCTGGAGCACCTGTGGTTACTGCACCGAAGTATTCGCATCTCTACTACGATATTTTGCCCGATGAGTGTATCGAGGTTACTGCTCCGGACGTCCTGATTGTTGAAGGGCTAAATGTTTTGGCACCGGCGAAGACGGGTGCAAACGATAAGGCGGCGCTTTCCCTCAGCGATTTTTTTGATTTCTCTATCTATGTGGACGCGCGGACTTCCGACATCGAACGCTGGTACATCGAACGTTTTCTTTCATTGCGGGACTCGGCATTCCAAAATCCCCACTCACACTTCAATAAGTATGCGGATTTGGACGACGACGCTGCGAAAGATTTGGCTCATTCCATTTGGAAATCGATTAATGAGCCAAATCTGATTGAAAATGTGCGCCCCACTCGAGGTCGAGCTACCCTTATTCTCTCCAAAAGCGCAGATCATACTATTTCACGCGTCCTGCTCCGTAAGAACTAAGAGGTTAGCGATGAATCTTCCCCGTCGCCATGTGCTGTAGCTGGGCTCCCCCGCGTCAATCTCTGTGTTGGTCAATAAAGCCCACCCTCTAAAGCCTCAAAATTGGATGCCTGAGGACTTAACATCTGTAGGCACAGTACGGTATGTTTTGCCGATTCACCTGAAGCGCAGTGGTTAGCGAAGAACGCACATCGCTTTGGTTTCATCCTCCGCTTCCCCTATGGGAAACATGAGATAACGAGGTATTGGATTGAGTCCTGGCATTACCGTTATATTGGGGAAAGGGAAGCACAGCGCTATCAGAACGCCGACGCCGCAAGCTTGGAAGAATGGTGAGGATTCGAACCTGCACCACAGTATCTCAGTTAGATGTACGAACAATTAATTCTCAGCGCCTCTAAAATTGGAGCTAAAGGCCCCCATATGTTCGCCGTGAGAAATCACACTTACTTTCCCGGTAAATATTTTCGATAAATTATTCCCGATCTGTCTAGGCAAGATTATTCTTGAACTCATGCTTAGTGGATTTAAAGATTTTATTACCCGTGGAAACGTCATTGACCTTGCAGTAGGTCTTATCATTGGCGGCGCTTTCACTACCGTTGTTAACGCACTTGTTGAGAGTGTACTTATGCCTGCAATTGCAATGATTTTCCAGGCTCCCAACTTCGATAGCTGGTTGGCTTTTGGCGACGTCAAGGTCGGCGTCTTCTTGACCGCAGTCGTCAACTTCCTTATCGTTGCAGCAGCTCTGTACTTCTGCATCGTCATGCCCATCAACAAGATGAACGAACGCCGCGCTGCAAAGCTTGGCACTGAGGATCTTGCTGACGAAGCTGAAGATCCCCAGTTGGTTCTCCTCAAAGAAATTCGCGACGCTATCTCAGCACCTAAGGGTGACCCCCGCGTCTAATTTCTTTTGAGTCAAAATAAAAATGCCCCGCATCATACGATGCGGGGCATTTTTGTTTCTCTATCAGCCCGAGATACAAGAAAGCGCCCGCCTCCGGTCAGTGTTTCTCCTGGCCGAAAGCGAGCGCCTTATTACTCTGCAAAGATGAAGGTACTTAGGCGAGTGCTCGCTTGAAAGTAACCTGCAAATCTTCAAAGAGGGGGTGGGAACTCTCGATGCCGGTTAGTTCAGTAACCACTGCTGGCAGGTCCGCTGAACCATCCTTGACAGCAGCGAGCTTACTCTGGAGTTCCACAGCTTCAGGATCTTCCTGAACATCGAACTTCAGCAAAGCCTCAACAGCGGCCAGGAGTCCGCTTACCGGGCGCCCCATCTCGGCAAGTTCTGCTGCAGGGCCGATGAATCGTTCGTTGCGGCTAGCCTTGCGCAACGGCGCACGTCCTACACGCTCAGTGGTGTCGGGAAGATACGGGTTAGCAAAACGAGTCAGAATCTTATCGACGTAAGCCTGCTGGACTTCAGGTTCAAACCCGAACTTGCGGACTACAAGATCCTTCGTCTCTGCCAGAGCTGCGGCAACCTTTTCGTGAATTTCCGGCTTCTCCAACGCATCGGAAAGCTTAGAAATTCCCGCTTCGTAGCCGAAGTACGCGGTGGTAGCGTGCCCGGTATTCACGGTGAAGAGCTTGCGGGTGATGTAAGGGGCAAGATCGTCTACCCAGGTAGCACCGGGGATATCCAGTGGTTTACCTTCGAAGGGTCCAGTTTCAATAGCCCACTCGTAGTAGTTCTCAACGGTAACGTCAAGACCTTGTCCGGGCGCCTGGTTAGGAACAATACGGTCTACCGCGGTGTTAGCGAAGACGGCGTACTCATCAGCCTCGGCGAAGTGCGAGCGCACTTCATCTGCCAAACCATCGGTTGCGTTAATGGCATTTTCGCACGCCATGACTGCAACTTTTTTGCTGGTACCGTTCTCTGCTCGTTGGCGTAAGCCATCGGCAATGTTTGCCGCTACGAACTTCAACACGGTGGGCCCAACAGCGGTGGTGACGACGTCAGCAGTCGCAATTGCTTCGGTCAGCGCCTCGGGGTTCTGAGCAGAGTTGATGCCCGAGAAACCTGAGATTTCGATGTCCTTAGATTCATTACCTACTTCATGAACGGTATAAGTATCCGCTGCATTGATGGAATCAATCAGTTCTGCGTTGACGTCTGAAAAGACCAGCTCGTAGCCGGCTTCCTTCAGCAATACGCCCACGAAACCGCGTCCGATATTGCCTGCACCAAAATGTACAGCCTTCTTCATTAGTTAACCTTTCCGAAGATATCGAGTACTTCCTGAGCAGTCTTAGCTTCTTCAAGCTGGGCTACAGAGGACTTGTTGCTGAAGATCTTTGCGACCTTCTGCAAAAGCTCGAGGTGCTCACCGTCAGCACCGGCAATGCCGATGACGAACTTCACGGGCTTACCGTTCCAGTCTACGGGCTGGTCGTAGCGAGTGAAACTCATCGCGGAGGAGTTAATCGCTGACTTCGCTTCATTGGTTCCGTGAGGAATCGCAAGTCCGTTACCCATGAAGGTGGAGACGGACGCTTCTCGGTCATGCATAGCAGTCACATAGGAGCTATCGACTGATCCGGACTTCACCAAGAGCTGTCCAGCCTGGTCGATGGCGTCGTCGCGACCGGTTGCCGATGCGCCCAGAACGATTGAGTCTTCGGTCAGAATCTTTGAAGATCGGTTATCTGATACAGGTGCAGTTTCTGCCACGGAGTCAGCAGAACCGGTTCGTGCAACATTTGCATCTGCTGCTGAACCAGCAACACCCGATGCTACGACCTCTTCACGAGTTACATCAGTAGTTGCCGCATCGGTAGGTGCGGAACCGCCGGTACGCTGTTCACGAATCATTTCAACAATCTCATCGTAGCGAGGTGAATTCATGAAGTTATCTACTGCTACGTGAACGGCGCTGGGGGTGGGGCGAGCTGCGCGATCGGCAAGATCCTGGTGGGATACGAGCAGGTCGAATTCGTCCTTGAGGTTGTTAATCGCAGAGTTGACGACGGTGACGTCGTTGCCGAAACCGGCGTCCTTAATCTTGTTGCGCAGTACCGAAGCACCCATTGCAGAAGAGCCCATACCAGCATCACAAGCGAAAACAATCTTGTTGATCTGCTTGTTGGTCTTACCGGTAGTAGTAAATGCACCGGCTACCGAGGACTTCTTGCCCTTCATCGCCTGCATCTTCTCTGCTGCTGCTTCAAGATCCTCATCTTCCTTCTTGGAGAAGCGAAGAATGAGAGCGGCAACCAGGAATGAAACGAGGGTTGCAGCGCCAACACCCAGTGCCATACCCAGGTAGCTATCACGGGCGGTCATTGCAGAAATGGCAATAATCGAGCCGGGTGCTGCGGGTCCGACCAAACCTACCTTGAAAATGGATTCAACGGCAATACCGGACATACCACCGGCGATAGCTGCAACAATCAGCTGGGGCTTCATCAGAACATAGGGGAAGTAAATTTCGTGTATACCACCGAGGAAGTGAATAACCGCTGCACCGGGGGCAGTTGCCCGAGCAGATCCGCGACCGAAGAACATGTAAGCCAACAAGATACCGAAACCGGGGCCGGGATTAGCTTCCAGAAGGTAAAGGATTGACTTACCGTGTTCCAGAGATTCCTGAGCTGCCAACGGGGTAAGAACACCGTGGTTGATAGCGTTGTTCAGGAAGAGAATCTTTGCAGGCTCAATCAGCAAAGAGGTAAGCATCAACAGGTTATGGTCAACCAGCCAGCCCACTGCAACTCCGGCAGCATGCTGGATAACGTTCATCACTGGAGTCAGCAAGAACATTGAAGCTACTGCGGCAACGGCGGCAAAGATACCGGCTGAGAAGTTATTAACGAGCATCTCGAAACCGGGGCGGATTTTGCCGTCCCACAGACCGTCAAGCTTCTTCATGCACCATGCAGCCAGAGGGCCCATAATCATAGCGCCGAGGAACATGGGCGACTTTGCACCATCTTCGCCGACAAATACCTCTGCAGAGGTACCCATGATGACTCCCATAGTTGCAGCTGCACCAACCACACCGCCGCGGTGTTCGTAAATGAGCTTGCCGCCGGTGTAGGCAATCAGGATGGGGAGCAAGAAGAAGACCATGGGGTCGACCATGGACGAAATTTTCTCGTTGGGGAAAAAGCCCTTAGGGATAAAGAGTGCGGTAATTAGGCCCCAGGCAATAAATGCACCGATGTTGGGCATAATCATGCTGGAGAGGAATGTACCCAGCTTTTGTACGCGAACGCGAATAGAGGTGCGCTCCACGTTGGTTTCAGTCATTGAAACCCCT
Source organism: Rothia amarae (assembly GCF_042677725.1). Lineage (NCBI taxonomy): Bacteria > Bacillati > Actinomycetota > Actinomycetes > Micrococcales > Micrococcaceae > Rothia > Rothia amarae. Next base: position 112,980 of record NZ_JBHUCN010000006.1, on the reverse strand, counting down.
AACTTACTTTATGTGTGAACCTTTCTGCTAACAGATATCTCTGAAAACACTAAGCTCACATATCATTTCTAGGCTGAAAAGACAATTCAGATGTCTAGATTCTACACTTTTAAGTCACATATCTGTACAGGTTTATCCCAGATATGAGAAGGGGGAAGACGCCGTTCGGCGTCTTCCCCCTATTGATGGAAATTCTTACAGTGAAAGCTCTGCAATCACTACATCAGCTAGACGTTGAGCCACGCTATCCGCTGTTTCCTGGTCAGCAGCTTCAACCATGACGCGCACCAAAGGTTCGGTGCCTGAGGGACGCAGCAGAACTCTACCGCTCTCACCCAGCTCCTTCTCTGCTTCAGCTACAGCATCTTGCAGAGCAACCGAATCTTTCACGCCGTCGCGATCAACGCCCTTGACATTGATGAGCTTCTGCGGCGTAGGTTGCATCCGTGCTGCCAACTCACTCAAAGGGAGTCCCGTATGAGCGACCTCAGCGGCAAGATGAAGACCGGTCAAAACGCCGTCGCCAGTTGTTGCATAATCACTCATAATCACGTGACCAGACTGCTCGCCACCGAGGTTAAACCCGTTAGCGTTCATCGATTCAAGAACGTAGCGGTCCCCGACAGAAGTGCGTTCCAGCTTAATGCCTTGCTCTTTCAGGTACAGCTCGAGACCCAAAGAGCTCATCACTGTAGCAACCAAGGTATTGTCTTTGAGGCGACCTGCATCCTTCATCGCAACAGCGATAATGGACATAATTTTGTCGCCGTCCACCATGTTGCCCTGCTCATCCACTGCCAAGCAGCGATCGGCATCGCCGTCATGGGCAATACCCATATCAGCACCGTGTTTTACCACGGCAGCCTGGAGCTTTTCGGGGTGCGTAGAGCCCACGCCGTCGTTGATATTCGTGCCATCTGGCTCGGCCGCCAAAACAATAACCTTCGCCCCCAGCGTGCGAAACGCGTCGGGAGAAACACCGGATGCTGCACCGTTAGCACAGTCAAGAACAACAGTCAGACCATTAAGACGACGATGCTCTGGCATGGTGGAAAGCAAGTGAGTGATGTAACGATCCTCGCCGTCAGCAAGCGGGCGAATTCGCCCTACTTCGCCGCCGATTGGAGCACGAAAATCTTTCTCCTTGAATAACTTTTCAATAGAATCTTCAAGCGAATCATCCAGCTTCTTACCCCCGCGAGCAAGGAATTTAATTCCGTTGTCTTCTGCAGGATTGTGTGAAGCCGAGATCATGACACCGAAGTCCGCATCGGTTGCGCTGACCAAATATGCTGCTGCCGGTGTGGGGACCATGCCAGCGTCCCACACGTCTACACCGGAAGCGGCAAAGCCCGCCATCATTGCTGACCCAATGAACTCACCGCTAATGCGAGAGTCATGGGCAATAACAGCTTTGGGTCGCGCACCCTTTTTTACCGTATTGAACCCCAAAACGATGGAGGCGGCTTGAGCAAGCTCGAGTGCCATACTCGGAGTGATTAGCTCGTTTGCAAGTCCGCGTACACCGTCAGTTCCAAATAATCTCTTAGACATCACTGGTTATTCTACGCCCTGAAGGCTACTTTGTATCTTCTTTCAGTACTGGGAAGCCCTCAGGATTTTCAGGTTCGTCGTCTTCGAACACATCAGAACCAGAACCAACAATGAGCGGGTCCACCGTTCCTACTACTTTGTGATCTTTGTTGGGGTAGTCAAACTGCGTCAAAACGTAACGCATAGCTTCCAAACGTGCGCGCTTCTTATCGTTAGATTTGACTACCGTCCAAGGAGCATCACCGGTATCAGTGTAGAAGAACATAGCTTCTTTAGCTTCGGTGTAGTCATCCCACTTATCTAAGGATGCAAGGTCTGTGGGGGACAGCTTCCACTGGCGCACGGGATCGGTCCGGCGGGAGTCAAAGCGAGCCAGTTGCTCTGCGCGGGTTACAGAGAACCAGAACTTAATGAGCTTAATGCCCGAGTTTACTAGCATGCGTTCCAACTCGGGAGCTTCGCGCATAAATTCGTAGTATTCCTGCGAGTTGCAATAACCCATGACGCGCTCGACGCCGGCGCGATTGTACCAGGAGCGGTCCATCAGCACGATTTCGCCGCCAGCAGGCAGATGCTTAATGTAGCGTTGGAAGTACCACTGGGTCTGTTCAATTTCGGTCGGTTTTTCCAGCGCAACCACGCGTGACCCGCGGGGGTTCAGATGCTCAGTGAAGCGCTTAATAGCTCCACCCTTACCAGCTGCATCGCGACCTTCAAAAATAATAAGTAGCTTCTGCCCGGTATCTTTGAACCAGAGCTGAAGCTTCAGCAGTTCAATCTGGAGGGCGCGCTTCTCCCGCTCGTATTCTTTTCGGCCTAGCTTCTCGTCGTAGGGGTACCCCTTTTTCCAAGCATCCGATTTTTTGCTATCGCCTTTTAGTTTCTTCTGTAGCGACGAAATTTCGTCCAGTTCAGCAGAGTAGTCCTCCACGACAGATACGCGTCGAGTCTCTTTCTTCAATGCCGATTTAATAGCATTGTTGTGCTCGCCACCGGGAGTAGTCTCACCGGTTTTTGCCTGATCCTGGGTCGAAACTTCTTTGTCCGCCGAGGTTTTACGAGGGGCTACCATAGCTTACCTTTCATAGAGTGACATGTGGTTCCAGTCATATTCTATGTGAGAGAGCTCCTACAAGTATTTGTTACATCTATTTAGACTTTATGAAAATCTCATTCAGCCTGTATCTTGGGTATATCTGAACATAAAGCAAAAGGAAGAGCCGAAATCGGCTCTGCCTTTTGAGTAAGAACTTGACGTTCGAAGCGTTGATTAACGCTTGGAGAACTGTGAAGCCTTACGTGCCTTCTTGAGGCCTGCCTTCTTACGTTCGATAACGCGTGCGTCACGAGTCAAGAAACCAGCCTTCTTCAGGGCAGGACGGTTGTTCTCTACGTCAATCTCATTGAGTGCGCGTGAGATACCCAGGCGCAGAGCGCCTGCCTGACCTGATACGCCGCCGCCATTGATACGTGCGATGACATCGTAAGCGCCTTCAAGCTCAAGAAGCTTGAAAGGATCGTTTACTTCCTGCTGGTGAAGCTTATTGGGGAAGTAGGTAGCAAGTTCCTGACCGTTAATAATCCACTTTCCGGTGCCGGGCACAACGCGAACGCGTGCAACAGCTTCCTTGCGACGTCCCACTGCTGAACCGGAAACGGTAAGCGCGGGGCGAGCTGCCTTTGCTTCTTCTGCTACGGGAGCGGAAGATTCAGAGGTGTAGCTAGTGACCTCTTCTTCGTTTACAATCTGCTCTTCGTTCTGAGCCACGATTTCTCCTAATGTTCTTTCGTTGGCCCGAATTACTGGGCGACCTGGGTGATTTCGAAGGTCTTGGGCTGCTGAGCAGCGTGCGGGTGCTCTGCACCTGCGTAAACCTTGAGGTTCTTCAGCTGCTGAGCCGCAAGCTTGTTCTTAGGAAGCATACCCTTAACAGCCTTTTCTACGGCGCGAACGGGGTTGGTTTCCAAGAGTTCAGCATAAGATACCGACTTCAGACCACCTGGGTAGCCTGAGTGACGGTATGCACGCTTCTGTTCAAGCTTTGCACCGGTTAGTGCAACCTTTTCAGCGTTGATGATGATGACAGAATCGCCGGTATCAACATGAGCAGCAAAGGTCGGCTTGTGCTTTCCGCGCAGCAGTGTTGCGGTCTGGCTGGCAAGACGACCCAGGACAACGTCAGTAGCGTCAATGACGTGCCACTGGCGCTCTACTTCACCGGGCTTGGGAGTGTAAGTGCGCAAAATTTCGCCTTTGTCTCGTATGTACATATGGCGCTTAGTTGGGTATCGCGCCTCTTTCAACGTGCGATTAGCAGGGTTTGGGTGAGGACCAAACGCATCTACTCGTTCACAAACTCCCTGGGCGCATCTTTCTTTTCTGCTCTGCAACCAAGCTGTAGAAAGGCGCACGTGAATCAGGGCGGAACACGCACAACGTATGAAACTATACATCAGGTATTTTGCTTAATCCACATGAACTAGCTGTAAATCACTGGTTTAATCTTTGAAATACCATGTTTGTAATTCAACTCTCTTAAGAGCCAGCCATTATGTTTTCCACAGTTCTAACGTGGATTTAAAGGGAGCTCTCTCATCGCCCGTGCCTGATCTGCTTGTACTCGATAGAGGTCCGCCGCCGGATACTCGATATGTGCTAAAGCAAGACCACGAGGGCTAGCAAGTCGCACATCAGAATCGCGCCGTGGATTTTCAATACGACTTCCCAACCACACGAGGTCTTTTTTGCCTTGCCCTACGAGCACCAGCGATGCAACCAAAGTCCGTACCATATTGTGGCAGAAAGCATCCGCACGGATAGATGCCTCCACTAGACCATCATCTCTACGAGTAAAAAAAATCTCTCGCAATTCGCGAATGGTAGTCGAGCCCTCTCTCGGCTTACAGAACGAAAGAAAATTATGTAACCCCAGTAAATTCTGAGCCGCTGAGTTCATTAAGTCCAGATTGAGCTCATCGTCAATCTGCCATGCCATATGCCGGACGAGCGGGTCAGATCCCTTAGACATGAAACCGTCTTCAATTAAGTAGCGATATTTTCTTTCTAATGCGGAAAACCTCGCATCAAAAGTATGAGGCACTTCCTGGGCAGAGAACACGGTAATAGCTTTTTGGAGAATACCGTGCAATCGAGTTGGTACTCCCAGCTCCTGTTCGGCGTCGTTGAGGCATTTACTCATTGCTCCCCGGAGTTTACGTGGCAGAGCTTGCGCTGGCGAGAGCCCGCTCCTTCCGGCAGCACTCTCCCACTTATCTTCGGGGATATCGCAATGTATGACTTGATGTAGAGCATGCACTCCCGCGTCAGTACGACCAGCTACAGTGACGTAGATGGGCTGGCGAAAAATCATGGCGAGGGCCTCTTCAACCACTCCTTGTACCGTCACCAGCTGAGGTTGCTTTGCCCACCCTGCAAAGGGGAAACCATCGTAAGCTAAGTCCACCCGAACGCGTTGGGTACTTACCTCACCAAGATCTTCGTCTGCCACGGTCTCTCCCCTTCGTATCACCCGATACCTCACATTCTTTAAAACAAAACTGCCGCCCACAGTTTACCTGTGAGCGGCAATTTAGAGCTAAAAGCTCAAAATCCGATTATTCGGAAATTTTCTGAGCAGCTTCGCCACCAGCAGGTGCGTAACCTGCAGCCTTAGCTGATTCAGCATTATCGAACCAGATTTCAGCCCTGGTGGATGAGTACCAGCGTGAACCAGGCACGTGGTACTTCATGGAGTCAGAATTACCCTTGACTTCAAAGCCCTCGGGAGCCTCGCCGGACTCAAGAGGTGCATGTGAGCCAGCAGGCAGGTCTGAAGAATCGGTTGCAGTAGCTGCTACAGGAGCTTCAGTCTTTGCTTCTTCAGCGGGAACTGACTTAGTAGCTACCTGAGTTGCTTCTTCAACAACTGCAGCAGATGCAACAGGCTCCATCACAAGTTCAATAACAGCCATGGGAGCGTTATCGCCCTTGCGGTTACCAATCTTGGTGATACGAGTGTAGCCACCGGGGCGTTCTGCCATTGCAGGCGCAATAACGGTGAAGAGCTCGTGAACTACAGATTTGTCGGTCAAGGAGCGCAGAACGCGACGGCGTGCAGCAAGATCGCCCTTCTTAGCGAAGGTAATCAAGCGTTCAGCCACAGGGCGCATCCGCTTAGCCTTGGTAACGGTAGTGGTGATGCGCTTGTGCTCAAACAACTGCTGGGACAGGTTGTTGAGCATCAGACGCTCGTGTGTTGGGCTACCGCCGAGGCGGGGACCCTTAGTGGGAGTAGGCATAATTATTTCTCCATGGAATTACAGTTCCGTGGTCTCCATCATGGAGTCTTTTGGAACCAAGCTTTTGACGTTTAGGTTCGCCTTTATAGGCTGGACCGAAGCAGGATTTAGATATCTCCGTAGCCGTCTTCGTCATCGTGCATACGAGCAAGTTCAAAACCGGGAGGTGAATCCTTGAGTGCTAGACCAAGCTCGGTAAGCTTCGCCTTGACCTCATCGATAGACTTTGCACCGAAGTTACGAATATCCATAAGATCCGCTTCACTGCGTGCAACGAGCTCACCCACGGTGTGGATGCCCTCACGCTTAAGGCAGTTGTAGGAACGTACTGACATTTCGAGATCTTCAATCGGAAGAGCAAGATCAGCAGCCATTGATTCGTCAGCAGGTGACGGACCAACCTCAATACCTTCAGCTGCGGTATTGAGTTCGCGTGCCAAGCCGAACAGCTCAACCAGGGTGCTACCTGCCGATGCGACTGCATCGCGAGGAGCAATAGCTTCCTTGGTTTCGACGTCCAAAGTAAGGGAGTCGAAGTCAGTGCGCTGCTCCACACGAGTTGCATTCACACGGAATGTAACCTTCAGAACGGGTGAGTAAATGGAGTCAACCGGGATACGGCCAACTTCGCTATCTCCGCTCTTGTTCTGAGCTGCTGAAACGTAGCCGCGACCACGCTCAATAGTCAGCTCAGCGTCGAAGTTTGCTCGTGAGTTCAGGTGCGCAATGTGCAAATCCTGGTTGTGGATCTCCACACCTGCGGGAACCTCGATGTCTGCTGCGGTGAGTTCACCTTCACCCTGCTTGCGCAGGTATGCAACAACAGGTTCATCGTTCTCAGATGAAATTGAAAGCTGCTTGAGATTCAAGATGATTTCAGTGACATCTTCGGTAACGCCCTCAACGGTGCTAAATTCATGCAGCACGCCATCGATGCGAATGCTGGTTACAGCGGCACCGGGGATTGATGAGAGCAGGGTTCGACGAAGCGAGTTACCCAGGGTGTAGCCGAAGCCCGGTTCGAGGGGCTCGATGGTGAAGCGAGAGCGGTTTTCCGCTACTACTTCTTCACTCAAAGTGGGGCGCTGTGCAATAAGCACGATGTTTCCTTTCGGTGAGCATCCGCTATATGAGCTCACAGGGTTGGGAAAACAAGGGATAAGGAAGCAGACGAAGCAGTCTGTCCAATGATCACCTAGCCTTGGGCTGGGTAACCGCCCGGACGGATCCGGGAGACGGCATCAATTAGACGCGGCGACGCTTCGGAGGACGGCAACCGTTGTGTGCAACGGGGGTAACGTCCTGAATCGAACCAACTTCCAGGCCGGTAGCCTGAAGTGAGCGGATTGCGGTTTCGCGACCTGAGCCCGGGCCCTTAACGAATACGTCTACCTTACGAACACCATGTTCCTGAGCGCGCTTTGCAGCGGTTTCAGCAGCCATCTGTGCAGCATAAGGAGTTGACTTGCGTGAGCCCTTGAAGCCCATTTCGCCAGCTGAGGACCATGAAATAACAGCACCGGTAGGATCGGTAATCGATACGATGGTGTTGTTAAAAGTTGACTTAATGTGTGCCTGACCGGCAACAATATTCTTGCTTACCTTGCGGCGGCCAGCAGTTTTACGTGCCGCTGCGCGAGTCTTGGGAGGCATGTATTGATTCTCCTACAAAGGTTGGTTATACGTTGGTTCAACGAAGAAATTGTTGAACTGAAACAACGCGTTATTACTTCTTCTTACCAGCGACAGTACGCTTGGGACCCTTACGGGTACGTGCGTTGGTCTTGGTACGCTGACCGTGAACCGGAAGACCGCGACGGTGACGCAGACCCTGGTAGCTACCAATTTCGACCTTACGACGAATGTCAGCAGCAACCTCACGGCGAAGGTCACCTTCAACCTTGTAGTTACCTTCGATGAAGTCACGAAGTGCAACGAGCTGCGAATCATCAAGATCCTTTACCCGTACATCGGGGCTAACGCCAGTTGCCTCGAGTGCTTCGTGAGCACGGGTCTTGCCCACGCCGTAAATGTAAGTAAGAGCTACTTCCACGCGCTTTTCGCGGGGAAGATCGACTCCAGCGAGACGTGCCATATTGGCTGTTCTCCTTATTTGTTTCAGAGGTCTATGGCATCACTGCCCGAGAGTATTCTCGGTCCCCGGCCTCTGGATCCGGAGGTATCCCATCAAAAGAGAGGAGCGGTGCCTATATCATTATTTGTCCCTAAGGACTCAAGCAGTCAACAGCTAAATTAGCCCTGGCGCTGCTTGTGACGCGGGTTTTCGCAGATCACCATGACATTGCCTTTACGGCGAATCACTTTGCACTTATCGCAGATCGGCTTAACGCTCGGCTTGACCTTCATCGCATTCCTTTGCGTTGATTGCAATTCTTTGCATTGATTGATTTACGGGATAAGAGGTTTCCGTTGGAACACGTTACCCCTTAACATGAAATGCACGCCGGCAAACCGACGTAAACTTCATGGGCTTATTTGTAGCGGTAGACGATACGACCACGTGAGAGGTCGTAAGGAGACAGTTCCACTACAACCCGATCCTCGGGGAGAATTCGAATGTAGTGCTGACGCATTTTTCCTGAGATGTGCGCAAGAACCTTGTGTCCGTTATCTAGCTCAACGCGGAACATTGCGTTGGGTAGAGCTTCTACTACAGAACCTTCAATCTCAATGACGCCGTCTTTTTTGGCCATATCCTCCGCTAACGTCGGTGTTCGTAACGTCCGCCACGAACAACAGTTTGATAGTTGAATTGTCTTTCAGCGCGCACAAAGTACACGGTAGTGACAACCAACTATCAAGTGTACGGGAACTATTCTTAAAAGTTAACTGGTTTCTCGTCACATTAACTGCGGGCAGCAGTTTTCGCTTTACTCCTGAGCGGCCAACTGACCACAGGCGCCGTCGATATCGGAACCTCTCGTATCCCGGATGGTCGTCGGTATCCCGTGAGCACGCAGTCGTTCTACAAAGTTTTGTTCTACACCCTTACGGGATGCTGTCCATTTTGACCCTGGAGTGGGGTTGAGTGGGATGGGGTTAACATGAACCCAACCGCGCCCACGCGATGCAAGTTTTTTGCCGAGGAGGTCAGCACGCCATCCTTGATCGTTGATGTCTTTGATGAGGGCGTACTCGATAGAGATGCGGCGGCCCGTGGTGCGGTAGTAGCTGTAGGCGGCATCCAGCGCTTCATCTACTTTCCAGTGAGTGTTGATGGGGATAAGCTCGTCGCGTAGTTCATCATCAGGTGCATGAAGAGAGAGCGCCAGAGTGATGGGAAGCTTTTCCATTTCAAATTTACGCATACCGGGTACCAGTCCAACGGTGGACATTGTGAGTCCACGCGCAGAAATACCTAGTCCTTCAGGAGCAGGGTCAATCAGACGGTGGACTGCTCCCATGGTGCGTTTATAATTCGCTAGAGCTTCGCCCATGCCCATAAAGACGATGTTGGAGACTCGCAAAGGACGCGTATCCTCGTGCCCATCCTCAGCCTGTTCGATGCCCTTCATCTGCTGCAGATAGCGCGCACCTGCCACAACCTGTTCTACAATTTCTGCGGTAGAAAGGTTTCGGGTGAGGCCCTGCTGCCCAGTGGCGCAGAAAGGGCAGTTCATTCCACAACCTGCTTGCGAGGAGATACACATGGTCACGCGATTTTGGTAGCGCATAATCACGGACTCCACCAAGGCACCGTCGAACAGACGGTGAACAATCTTGAGGGTATCGCCGCCGTCTGCCTCTAACGTACGAACGTTGGTTAGCAGCTTGGGCATAGCTTTAGCTACCATCTCCTCGCGATCGGCGGCAGGAAGGTCAGTCATTTGAGCGGGATCATCAATGAGCCTTTCAAAATAATGCTTTGAAAGCTGAGACGCGCGGAATGGCTTATAGCCTAGCTCTTCCAGGAACTTCTTGCGTCCTGCCATATCGAAGTCCGCAATATGAGACGGGGGTTGTTCTCGTCGAGGAGCTTTAAGGGCGATTTGACCTGGTTCAGGGCGTATGGTTGAAATTTCAACCGGTACTTTAGTGGTTTCAGTCATGTTCATGTTCCTTCCGCTGTCTATTCAGTTTCTTGAACTGAGCAATTAGACCGATAGCGAGGTAAAAAGTATTAGGCAAGAATGGGTTTGACGGTAACTCCAAGTTTAGACAATTCCGATGCTCCGCCATCTTCTGCCGTGAGAACCCAAATACCATCAGAGTGGATAGCAACGGAATGTTCCCACTGGCAGGCGTCGCCGCCGTCATTGGTTTTGATTGTCCAGTCGTCTGCTAGCACGTGTGTCTCAATCGAGCCGGTCACTAGCATGGGCTCTATAGCGAGGGCCATCCCCTTTTTCAAGCGGGGGCCAAGATCTCTAGCGGCATAGTTCAGGACGTCGGGAGCCATGTGCATGGAAGTACCGATGCCGTGCCCGACAAAGTCTTCAATAATTCCGTACTTATCGCCAGTTTCTTCACGGACGAACTGTTCGATAGCTACGCCGATTTCACCGACTTTTCGAGCACTGGCAACAGCAGCGATTCCATGCCACAGAGCCGCTCGGGTAATTTCAGAAAGCTCACGTCGCTCTGCAGATGCATTCCCTACCATTACGGTGCGGGCAGAATCGCCATTCCAAGTTTTACCCGTTGCAGGGTCGGTGAGTACCGCTCCCCCATCGATGGAAACCATATCCCCCGCGAGCAGCTCTCGGGGTCCAGGAATCCCATGAACTACTTCGTCATTGACAGAAGCACAAATCATCGCCGGATAATCGTAATATCCCAAGAAATTTGAAGTAGCACCATTGGCAGTGATTATCTCCCGGAAGGCAGAATCCAAATCTGCAGTGGTCTTCCCAGGAGCAACAGCTGCAACCGCCGCATCCAATGCACGAGAAGTGACGACTCCAGCCTTAACCATCCAAGCTAGCTGAGCATCAGTTTTGTATTCAATACGGCGCACTCTTACTCCTTCTTATGCTAGATTTCCTGTCTAGCAAACCTGTCCATCTTCATTTAAACGGCTGTGCCCCCGCAATGACCGGGGGCACAGTGCTCATAAATTTATTTCAAAGCGTCTAACAAACGCTCTGTAACTTCATCAATTTCGCCGAGACCGTTTACTTCTTTAATCAGACCGCGTTCACGATAAATTGACAACAACGGAGCGGTCTCTTTTTCATAAACGTTCAGACGGTGGCGAATGACTTCTTCATTGTCATCTGTACGTCCTTGCTCAGCGGCACGACCCAAAAGACGCTGTACGAGCTCCTCATTATCCGCAACAAGAAGCAGAACCTGATCAATTTCCTCATTATTCTCAGCGAGGATGGTATCAAGTTCGTGAACCTGCTCCGGGTTACGAGGATAGCCATCTAGCAGGAAACCATCCTTGGTGTCGTCTTCTGCTAAACGAGCACGAACCATCTTATTCGTTACTGAATCTGGAACCAGATTTCCAGAATCGATGTAGCTCTTAGCTTCTTTTCCGAGATCGGTCTCTTCCTTGATGTTCTTACGGAAGATATCGCCAGTAGAAATAGCAGGAATCGAAAGCTGTTCAGAAATCTTCACAGCCTGGGTGCCTTTACCGGCACCGGGAGGACCAATAATCAACAAACGGTTCATCGGAGCAATCCTTCATAGTTTCTTTGTTGGAGCTGAGCGTCAATCTGCTTCACAGTATCTAGACCAACGCCGACCACGATTAGCAGCGATGCACCGCCAAACGGGAAGTTCTGATTAGCGTTGAACAGAATGAGAGCTACCAGCGGAATCATTGCAATAACAGCAAGGTAGAGAGCGCCAGGAAGGGTAATACGGTTCAACACATACGTGAGGTAACGTTCCGTGGGCTTACCTGCACGCACACCAGGAATAAACCCACCATACTTCTTCATGTTGCCTGCAACTTCTTCTGTATTGAACGTGATGGAAACGTAGAAGTATGCGAAGCCGAGAATGAGCAAGAAGTACAGAGCAATATAGAGCGGATGATCACCCTTGACCAAATAGTCATTAATCCAAGAAACCCAAGCCGGCGGCGGAGTACCGTCAGATGGAGTATTGAACTGAGCCAGAAGACCAGGAATCATCAACAACGATGAAGCGAAAATCAATGGAATAACACCAGCCATATTGACCTTCAACGGAATATAAGTTGAAGTACCGCCAATGGTGCGGCGTCCAATCATTCGCTTTGCATACTGAACAGGAATGCGACGCTGAGACTGCTCCACGAACACGACGGCGATGATTACGAGCAGCCCCACTGCACAAACAGCGGCGAAAATCCCCCAGCCATTGGCAGTTGCAATATTACCCATTGCGGTGGGGAACGATGCAGCGATTGAAGTGAAAATGAGCAGGGACATACCGTTGCCCACGCCCTTTTCAGTAATCTGTTCACCCAACCACATGATGACGCCTGTACCGGCAGTCAACGTGATAACTATCAGTAAAATATTGATAAAGCTATCGTCGGGGATAATCGGCAGGGGGCAGTTACCCAGTAGTGTGCCAGATCGTGCCAACGAAATAATAGTGGTGGAGTTCAACAAAGCCAGCAGAATCGTCAAATAACGAGTGTACTGAGTAAGCTTTGTCTGACCTTGTGCACCTTCTTCATGCAACTCTTGGAAACGTGGAATCACCACGCGCAACAGCTGAACGATAATCGATGCGGTGATGTACGGCATCACGCCTAGAGCAAAAATAGATAGTTGCAATAGGGCGCCGCCGCTGAATAGATTCACCATGTCGTAAACTCCGCCGGTAGTGTTACCTAGAGCCAGACATTGTTGAACGTTGCCGTAAGAGATACCGGGAGCAGGAATGAAAACGCCTATCCGATAAATTACGATAATGCCAACGGTGAACAGCAGCTTACGCCGCAAATCGGGGGTTTTGAATGCCCGTCCGAACGCGCCAAGCACATGTCCTCCTGAAAAATTGGGAAGTCAATATATTTGATAGCGCATCAAAAAGGGCGCACAAAATCAAACAATTAACACATCATTTTTAGTTTAGCTGGTTAAAACAGCAATTGGGGACACCGGAGGAGATATGCCCATAATGTCAATGCTCACTCTTATCCCCTCCCCACGAGAAATAAAGATCCTCCGCTCCCCAAAGGGAACGGAGGATCTTTCATAGTTTTCAGTAACTCACGTTACTCACAAACTACTTGACGGTTACAGAACCGCCAGCTGCCTCAATCTTTTCGATTGCGGACTTGGATGCCTTATCAACGGTGACGTTAACCTTGACGGAGATGTCGCCGTTACCAAGAACCTTAACCAGTTCGTTCTTACGAACTGCGCCCTTTTCAATAAGCGTGTCAACAGTTACGTCGCCACCCTCGGGGAAAAGTTCCGAAATACGATCCAGGTTTACAACCTGGTATTCGGTGCGGAAGGGGTTCTTGAAGCCACGCAGCTTGGGAAGACGCATGTGCAGCGGAAGCTGACCGCCTTCGAAGCCAGGACGAACCTGGTAGCGTGCCTTGGTACCCTTGGTGCCGCGACCTGCAGTTTTACCCTTCGAGCCTTCACCGCGGCCTACGCGGGTCTTTGCTTTGTGGGCACCCGGAGCGGGGCGCAAGTCGTGAATCTTGATAGCTTCGTTATTGATCTCTGCCATCTTTATTTGACCTCCTCAACCTTCACCAGGTGAGCAACGGTGTTAACCATGCCGCAGGTGACGGGGTCTGCAGTACGAACAACCTTGTTACCGGGGCGCTTAAGACCCAAGGAACGAAGGGTGTCACGCATGTTCTGCTTCTGGCCGACGTAAGACTTGAGCTGAGTAATCTCAAGCTGAGCGTCGCTGGGCTGAATTCGCTTACCGGTCATTACGCACCTGCCTTTTCAGACTTGGACTTGAGCAAGAAGCTCGGGATGACCTCATCGTTAGGCAGACCGCGACGTGCCGCAACAGCTACGGGCTCTTCAAGCATCTTGAGAGCTGCGATAGTTGCCTTCACAATGTTGATCTGGTTCGAAGAACCGAGTGATTTGGAGAGCACATCGTGGATACCTGCTGCTTCGAGTACCGCGCGAACGGGACCACCAGCGATAACACCGGTACCTGCGGTTGCGGGACGAAGCATTACAACGCCAGCGGCTGCTTCACCCTGCACACGGTGAGGAATGGTGCGATCTTCGATGCGGGGAATGCGGAAGAAATTCTTTTTCGCTTCCTCAACACCCTTGGCAATAGCTGCAGGAACTTCTTTAGCCTTGCCGTATCCAACGCCAACCATACCCTGGCCGTCTCCAACAACGACAAGTGCGGTGAAGCTGAAGCGACGACCACCCTTGACGACCTTGGAAACGCGGTTGATGGTTACAACGCGCTCAATGAACTTGTCTTTCTCTTCATCGCGACCGCGGTTGTTGCGACGCTCACCGCCACGGTTTCCGCGACGTTCACCGCCACGGTTGTTGCGGCGATCTTCAGAGGAAGACTTCTCGGTGGTTTCAACTGCTTCTGCGGTTGTTTCAGTCACCTGAGTTTCCTTTTCGTTTACTGCCTGCTCGCTCATTAGAGTGCCAGACCTCCTTCGCGTGCGCCTTCAGCAACTGCAGCTACACGACCGTGGTACTTGTTGCCACCGCGATCGAAGACAACAGCTTCAACGCCTGCTGCCTTGGCGCGCTCTGCAGCGAGCTCACCAACGCGCTTAGCCTTAGCGGTCTTGTCCAAATCAGCGTTACGAAGATCAGCTTCCATGGTGGAGGCGTATGCCAAGGTCTTGCCCTGAACATCGTCGATAACCTGAACGAACATGTGACGGGTTGAGCGTGTAACGCTCAAACGGGGACGTGCAGCGGTGCCAGATACGTACTTGCGAACGCGTGCGTGACGACGTGCGCGTGCAACTGACTTTGTTTTGATAGCCATTATTACTTACCAGCCTTTCCGACCTTGCGGCGGATCTGCTCGCCTTCGTAGCGAACGCCCTTACCCTTATAGGGGTCAGGCTTACGTAGACCATGAATGTTAGCAGCGACCTGTCCGACCTGCTGCTTATTGATGCCGGAAACGGTCAGCTTATTCTGGCCCTCTACAGTAAAGGTGATTCCCTCAGGAGCCTTAATGGAGATGGGGTGTGAATAACCGAGAGCGAACTCAAGATCCTGGCCTTTGGCTGCCACACGGTAACCGGTACCAATGATTTCAAGCTTCTTCGTGTATCCCTCAGTAACACCGATGATCATGTTGTTGATCAAGGTGCGTGAAAGACCGTGCAGGGCACGTGATTCGCGCTCGTCATTGGGGCGGGAAACGGTGATGGTGCCGTCTTCCTGAGCAACAGTGATCGGTGCAGAAATCTCGCGGGATAGTTCGCCCTTGGGACCCTTCACAGAAACGTTGTTGCCGTCAATTTTTACCTCAACGCCGGCAGGAACCGAGATGGGGAGACGTCCAATACGTGACATTTACTCTTCCTTTCTCTTCTACCGACTACCAGATGTAAGCGACGACTTCGCCGCCAACACCCTTCTTCGCAGCCTGCTTGTCAGTAAGCAGACCTGAAGAGGTGGATAGGATTGCGATGCCGAGGCCACCGTGTACCTGAGGTAGGTTGGTGGATTTTGCGTATACACGCAGACCCGGCTTGGAAATACGGCGTACGCCTACGATGGAGCGTTCGCGCTGGGGACCGAACTTCAGAGCCAAGGTAAGAGTCTTGCCTACCTTTGCGTCTTCAACTTCGAAATTAGCAATGTAGCCTTCAGACTTCAGGATCTCAGCGATGTGACCCTTCAGTTTGGAAAAAGGCATAGATACGGTGTCGTGATGTGCTGAGTTTGCGTTACGCAAACGGGTCAGCATATCTGCGACAGGATCTGTCATAGTCATGTGGGCTCTTGCCCTTCCTCATTGCGGTTTCCTCATCCGTTGCTGGTTAATCAGCGGGAGGGACCTACAACGTAGTCGTTACTTGGTTTTGAACGGGAAGCCAAGCGCCTTAAGTAGTGCGCGGCCTTCGTCATCGGTCTTTGCGGAGGTAACAATGGTGATGTCCATACCGCGAACGCGATCGATGGAATCCTGATCGATTTCGTGGAACATTGACTGTTCGGTCAAACCGAAGGTGTAGTTACCATTGCCGTCGAACTGCTGATCCGAGAGACCGCGGAAGTCGCGGATACGGGGCAGAGCGAGAGTGATCAGACGATCAAGGAATTCCCACATGCGATCGCCACGAAGAGTGACGTGCGCGCCGATGGGCTGACCTTCACGCAACTTGAACTGCGCAATTGACTTCTTTGCACGAGTTACAAGAGGCTTCTGACCGGTAATCGCGGTCAAGTCGCGGATTGCGCCGTCCATGAGCTTTGCGTCGCGTGCTGCTTCGCCAACGCCCATGTTAACTACAACCTTTACGAACTTAGGTGCCTGCATAACGTTGGAGTAGTTGAACTCCTCCTGAAGTGCAGGGGTAACCTCTTCGTTGAACTTGGTCTTAAAACGAGGGGTGATCTTGGTTTCGGTCATTAGATGTCCTTACCTGAGCTCTTAGCAACACGTACACGCTTGGTGCGAGTCTTGCCGTTGATCTCTTCAGTCTCGAGGCGGAAGCCAACGCGAGTGGGCTTCTTGGTCTCTGGATCAACGATTGCAACGTTAGAAACGTGAATCGGAGCTTCAACCTTTTCAATGCCACCGGCAACACCGGTCATTGGGTTTGCCTTGTTGTGCTTGGTGACAATCTTGACACCTTCGACAATGACGCGATTTTCTTTAGGGATAACGCGCAGAACTTTACCCTGCTTGCCCTTATCAGCGCCGGAAATAACCTGAACCAGGTCACCTGACTTGATTTTAGCCATGAGTTACAGCACCTCCGGAGCGAGCGAGATAATCTTCATGAACTTCTTATCGCGCAGCTCGCGACCGACTGGGCCGAAGATACGGGTGCCGCGAGGATCACCATCAGTATTTTTGATGATGACTGCGGAGTTCTCATCGAACTTAATGTAGGAACCGTCTGCACGACGAGTTTCCTTCTTGGTGCGGACGACAACCGCCTTGACGACGTCGCCCTTCTTTACGGTACCGCCAGGAATTGCATCCTTAACGGTTGCGACGATGATGTCGCCAATACCTGCGTAACGACGCGCAGATCCACCGAGAACACGGATGGTCAGGATTTCCTTCGCACCGGTGTTATCAGCAACCTTGAGTCGTGACTCTTGCTGAATCATATTTCTCCTGTCGTCTCGCCGGTTCCGACCGCACGGTATGTTGTGGGCCAGCCTTGCGGAACATTTTTACGGGATGTGTTGACGCACCGGTCCCGACGATCCTGATTCAGAGGAAGCGGGTTGGCGGATACGCCTAGGATTTAGCCATGCCAGGAACATCTGACCCGCAATAAAGCGGGAGTACCCGCATTTGGCGGCATTATGCTTTGGCACGAAAAAATCCGTGGTTGCGTGGAATTATCCACACAGACCTAAAACTCTATCAGGGTTTATTCATCTTCAAAAGAGTTTTGCCCCACACACAGGCAGGAACCCACTGTGATATCCACCGTATTGGGTCAAAAATAGCCCTCCCCTGCTTTCGCGGGGAAGGGCTATCTATATTGTGTAAGACAAGCTCAAAAAGACTTACTTAGCCTTTTCGATAATCTCGACGACGCGCCAACGCTTGGTAGCGGAGAGCGGACGAGTCTCAGCCAAACGAACAAGGTCGCCAACGCCAGCAGTATTCTGCTCGTCATGTGCCTTGATCTTGGAAGTCTGAGTCAAGATCTTGCCATACAGACCGTGCTTTACGCGATCCTCAACTTCAACAACTACGGTCTTGTCCATTTTGTCGGACGTTACGTAGCCGCGGCGAGTCTTGCGGTAATTACGCTCTTCGTTAGTTACTTCACTCACTTGGCTTCACCTTCGGTTGAGGGTCGAATACCGAGTTCGCGCTCACGCAGCACAGTGTAAACACGTGCGATATCGCGCTTTACGGAACGAATTCGACCGGGATTTTCAAGCTGACCGGTGGCTGCCTGGAAACGGAGGTTGAAAAGTTCCTCCTTTGACTTACGCAGCTCTTCTGATAGAGCCTCATCAGAAAGCTCAACGAGCTTATCGATGCTCAGATCCTTTGATCCAACTGCCATTTCGCTTACTCACCACCTTCGCGACGCACAACGCGTGCCTTCATCGGGAGCTTGTGAATCGCAAGGCGCATTGCTTCGCGAGCCACTTCTTCGGACACACCGGAGAGTTCAAACATGACTCGACCGGGCTTGACGTTTGCAACCCACCATTCGGGTGAACCCTTACCGGAACCCATACGGGTTTCAGCAGGCTTCTTGGTCAAGGGACGGTCAGGGAAGATGTTAATCCATACCTTACCGCCGCGCTTGATGTGGCGGGTCATTGCGATACGTGCAGCTTCAATCTGACGGTTGGTGACGTATGCGGGAGTAAGAGCCTGAATGCCCCACTCACCGAAAGTTACCTCGGTTCCGCCTTTTGCCATACCCGAACGCTTGGGGTGGTGCTGCTTACGATATTTTACTCGACGGGGAATAAGCATTTATGCCTCACCGTTTTCTGCAGTCTTGGCTTCAGTGTTAGCTGAAGCGTTGTCATTACGACGCTCACGACGAGGGCCACGGTTGCCGCCAGGACGACGACGGTCGTTGCCACGGCGGTCTCCACCACGACGATTACCGGCGGCAGCCTGCTGTGCAGCAAGTTCCTTGTCGGTCAAATCGCCCTTGTAGATCCATACCTTCACGCCGATGCGGCCGAAAGTGGTCTTAGCTTCGAAGAAACCGTAATCAATGTTCGCACGCAGGGTATGCAGAGGCACACGACCTTCGCGATAGAACTCTGAACGTGACATTTCAGCGCCGCCCAAACGACCTGCACACTGGATGCGAATACCCTTAGCGCCGGCACGCTGTGCTGACTGGATTGCCTTCTTCATAGCGCGGCGGAAAGCAACGCGTGATGCGAGCTGTTCTGCAACGCCCTGAGCTACGAGCTGAGCGGACAGATCAGGCTGAGCAACTTCGAGAATGTTCAGCTGAATCTGCTTGTTGGTTAGCTTCTCGAGCTCACCGCGGATGCGGTCAGCTTCTGCGCCACGGCGACCGATAACGATACCGGGGCGTGCAGTGTGGATATCCACACGAACGCGGTCACGAGTACGCTCGATTTCAACCTTGGCGATACCTGCGCGCTCCATACCCTCGGAGAGGAGCTCGCGGATCTTGACGTCTTCACGAACGAAGTCCGAGTAACGCTCGCCTTCCTTGGCGGAATCAGCGAACCACTTGGAAACGTGGTTAGTGGTGATGCCAAGTCGGAAACCGTTAGGGTTAATCTTCTGTCCCATTTAGCGGCCCTCCTCCTTTTCGGGGGTAGCGACTACCACAGTGATGTGGCTGGTGCGCTTGTTGATGCGGAATGCGCGACCCTGTGCACGAGGCTGAAAACGCTTCATGGTGGGTCCTTCATCCACAAATGCTTCACTGATGAAAAGCTCTTCTTCCTTGAAGGATTCGCCTGAAGCGGATGCCTTGGAGCGAGCGTTTGCAACAGCTGATGCAACGATCTTGAATACCGGTTCCGAAGCGCCCTGAGGAGCGAACTTCAGAATTGCCAGAGCCTCTTCCGCTTGCTTACCACGGATCAGGTTGACGACTCGGCGTGCCTTCATAGGCGTTACGCGTACATAGCGCGCTGATGCCTTAGCTTCCATTGCCTATCTTTCTTTCGTCTTGGTTCGAAAGGAAAAACGTTCTTATATCGGAAAACCGATATTAGCGACGCTTACCCTTACGATCGTCCTTCACGTGGCCACGGAAAGTGCGGGTCTGAGCAAACTCACCGAGTTTGTGTCCGACCATCGACTCAGTGATGAACACGGGTACGTGCTTGCGTCCGTCATGAACTGCAATGGTATGTCCGAGCATGTCGGGAATAATCATTGAGCGACGTGACCAAGTCTTGATTACATTCTTGGTGCCCTTCTCGTTCTGAGCTGCAACCTTTAGGAAAAGGTGCTGATCGACGAAAGGACCCTTTTTCAAACTACGAGGCATGTTCTAGGCTCCTTAGCGCTTCTTGCCAGTACGACGGCGACGAACAATGAGCTTGTCGCTTTCCTTGTTGGGGCGACGAGTACGACCCTCGGGCTTACCATTCTGGTTAACCGGATGACGACCGCCAGAAGTCTTACCTTCACCACCACCGTGCGGGTGATCAACAGGGTTCATGACAACACCACGAACGGTCGGGCGGATGCCCTTCCAGCGGTTGCGTCCTGCTTTACCCCAGTTGATGTTTGCCTGCTCGGCGTTACCAACTGCACCAACGGTTGCGCGGCAACGAACATCTACGTTGCGGATTTCGCCTGAAGGCAAACGCAGCTGAGCGTAGCGACCTTCACGAGCAACAAGCTGAATAGATGCGCCAGCGGAGCGGCCCATCTTGGCTCCGCCACCGGGGCGAAGTTCTACAGCGTGAATAACAGTACCCACGGGGATGTTGCGCAAAGGCAGGTTGTTACCAGGCTTAATGTCAGCTGACGGACCTGATTCAACGATGTCGCCCTGGCTCAAACGGTTGGGAGCGATGATGTAACGCTTGGTGCCATCGACGTAATGCAACAGTGCGATACGAGCGGTACGGTTTGGATCGTACTCGATGTGTGCAACGCGTGCGTTTACGCCGTCCTTGTCATGACGACGGAAGTCGATGAGACGGTACTGGCGTTTGTGTCCACCGCCCTTGTGACGGGTGGTGATACGGCCGGTGTTGTTACGACCGCCGGTCTTTGAAAGCGGACGAAGCAGGGACTTCTCCGGGGTTGAACGGGTGATTTCTGCGAAATCAGCAACGCTCGAACCGCGGCGACCCGGGGTCGTCGGCTTGTGTTTACGAATACCCATTTAGTATTTCTTTCCTTCGCTAAAGTGGTCTCCGCGGGACTATGCCTGCGGACCGCCGAAGAGGTCGATGGTGCCTTCTGAAAGAGTCACAATCGCGCGCTTGGTACTCTTACGAGTACCCCAGCCAAAGCGAGTGCGCTTGCGCTTGCCCTGGCGGTTTGCGGTGTTGACGGAAGCAACCTTGACGTCGAAAATTTCTTCGATAGCCTGCTTGATTTCCAGCTTGTTTGAGCTGGGGTCAACGAGGAAGGTGTACTTACCTTCATCGAACTGACCATAGCTCTTTTCCGACACGACGGGAGCAATGATCACGTCGCGGGGATTCTTGTTGATAGAGACGCTCATTACTTAGCAGCCCCCTTCTTAGCCTTGGATGCAACTGCGACGAATACGTCGTATGCGTCCTTGGTGAAGATGACGTCGTCAGAAACCAGCACATCGTAAGTGTTGAGCTGATCTGCGTAAAGAACGTGTACCTTCTCCAGGTTGCGTGCTGACAGCGCTACTGCATCTTCCTTGCGGTCGATAACCAACAGAACGTTCTTACGTGAAGTGATCGAAGCAATTGATGCCTTGATTGCCTTGGTGGAAGGAGTGTTACCTTCTACCAAGTTCTCAACAACACTGATGCGACCGTTACGTGCACGATCTGAAAGCGCGCCGCGAAGTGCAGCTGCAATCATCTTTTTGGGAGTACGCTGTGCGTAGTTACGAGGGGTCGGGCCGTGTACAACGCCACCACCAGTCATGTGGGGTGCACGGATTGAGCCCTGACGTGCGCGGCCGGTGCCCTTCTGCTTGAAAGGCTTGCGACCTGCGCCCGAAACTTCGCCGCGGTTTTTGGTTTTATGGGTACCCTGGCGTGCTGCAGCGAGCTGAGCTACAACTACCTGGTGAAGCAAAGGCACAGATGCCTGAGCGTCAAACAGGTCAGCAGGCAGGTCTACCTTGACAGTATTGACAGCCATTGTATTTAGGCTCCCTTCACAGCGGTGCGGACCAAAACAACGCCGCCCTTAGGACCGGGGATAGCACCCTTGATCAAAAGAACATTGTTTTCGGTATCTACACCCTGGATAGTCAGGTTCATAGTGGTGTGACGGTTTGCACCCATACGACCAGCCATACGCATACCCTTGAATACGCGTGCGGGGTAGGATGCGCCACCGATTGAGCCAGGCTTACGGTGGTTCTTGTGGGCACCGTGTGATGCGCCAACACCTGCGAAGCCGTGACGCTTCATAACGCCGGCGAAACCTTTACCCTTGGTCTTGCCTACAACGTCTACCTTCTGGCCTTCTGCGAAGAGCTCTACGGACAGTTCCTGTCCGAGGGAGTACTCTGCAGCATCAGAAGTGCGGAGTTCAACGAGGTGACGGCGAGGGGTTACGCCTGCTTTCTCGAAGTGACCAGCCAAAGGCTTGGTGACCTTGCGAGAATCGATTGCACCGAAACCGATCTGAACAGCTTCATAGCCATCGGTGTCTTTGTTGCGCAGCTGGGTGACGACGTTAGAATCAGCCTTAACGACGGTAACGGGAATGAACTTGCCGTTCTCGTCCCAGACCTGAGTCATGCCGAGCTTTGTGCCCAACAGGCCTTTCACCTGGCGCTCAAATTTGTTAGTCATTTAGATGCGATCCTCTACAGCTTGATTTCGATGTTCACGTCTGCCGGAAGGTCAAGACGCATGAGGGCATCAACAGCCTTAGGGGTCGGATCAACGACGTCGATCAGACGCTTGTGCGTGCGCATTTCGAAATGCTCGCGGCTGTCCTTGTACTTGTGAGGCGAACGAATAACGCAGTAAACGTTCTTTTCGGTCGGAAGGGGTACGGGGCCCACTACCGTCGCGCCTGCACGCGTAACTGTCTCAACGATTTTCCGTGCTGAAGAATCAATGACCTCGTGGTCGTAAGACTTCAGACGGATGCGGATTTTCTGTCCCGCCATCTGTCGGACTCTCTTTCTTGAAGTACTTCCCTGTAACGGGGCAATGCCCCTTTTTAGGCGCTTAAGGTAAAGAGCATCTGTACACTCTTTCGCGCCGCCTGATGCAAGCTGAATCCGAATAATTCCGGGTTCCTCAACTCACTCAAGCACCGACCCCCGAACTCGGGCGTGTCGCATATATTATGCGCACTAATCCCTCGATCAGTCAGAACCGGGTCATATTTGGTCTTACTACTTCATTCAGCACAACCTCTGTGCTGCAAGTTTTCGCATAGATTCAAGAAGAATAAGCTAATCAAACGTAGTAAGCGCTTGAACAACGTGTTCTATTCTTACAGAGCTACCGTCCGCTTGCAACCCCTTTCTTGGATTAGTGCCTAGCTTCACACCTAATATGCAATATTAAACAAAAGATGCCCCGAGCTAGTACTCGGAGCATCTTTTCAACTAGCCTGAGCCAGTTCGCGTCTTACATCAATTACTTGATGATCTTGGTTACGCGACCTGAACCAACGGTGCGGCCACCCTCACGGATAGCGAAACCGAGGCCCTCTTCCATAGCGATGGGCTGGATGAGCTCAACGGTCATCTCAGTGTTATCGCCAGGCATAACCATTTCGGTACCCTCAGGAAGAGTGATAACGCCGGTTACGTCAGTTGTACGGAAGTAGAACTGAGGACGGTAGTTTGAGTAGAAGGGGTTGTGGCGTCCGCCTTCATCCTTGGAAAGGATGTAGACGTTAGCTTCGAAGTCGGTGTGGGGGGTGATGGAGCCGGGAGCTACAACAACCTGGCCACGCTCAACGTCGTCGCGCTTTAGACCACGAAGAAGCAGACCACAGTTCTCGCCTGCCCATGCTTCGTCGAGCTGCTTGTGGAACATCTCGATACCGGTAACGGTGGTCTTCTGGATGGGGCGAATACCTACGATTTCAACTTCAGAGTTGATTGCGAGGGTACCACGCTCTGCACGGCCGGTTACAACGGTACCGCGACCGGTGATGGTGAAGACGTCCTCGATAGGCATGAGGAAGGGCTTGTCGGTTTCACGAACGGGGTCCGGAATGTAGTCGTCGACAGCTTCCATGAGCTCTTCGATCTTTGCAACCCACTCAGGGTCGCCTTCAAGAGCCTTGAGAGCAGAAACGCGGATAACGGGAGCGTCATCGCCATCGAATTCCTGTGAGGAAAGCAGATCGCGAACTTCCATCTCGACGAGGTCGAGAAGCTCTTCGTCATCAACCATGTCTGACTTGTTGAGTGCAACAAGCAGGGTGGGAACGCCAACCTGGCGAGCAAGAAGAACGTGCTCGCGGGTCTGTGCCATGGGGCCGTCAGTTGCAGCAACAACGAGGATTGCGCCGTCCATCTGAGCAGCACCGGTGATCATGTTCTTGACATAGTCAGCGTGGCCGGGAGCGTCAACGTGTGCGTAGTGGCGCTTCTCGGTCTGGTACTCAATGTGAGCAATGTTAATGGTAATACCGCGCTGGCGCTCTTCAGGAGCGGAGTCGATCATACCGAAGTCGCGCTGCTCGTTCAGATCAGGGTACTTTTCAGCAAGAACCTTGGAGATAGCAGCGGTAAGGGTGGTCTTACCGTGGTCAACGTGACCAATGGTACCAACGTTTACGTGAGGCTTGGAGCGCTCGAACTTAGCCTTAGCCAAGGGTGTTCCTCCTAGAACGAAATTGAAAAACATGCACTCGGGTTTCTCACCGGCGCAGTCCGTTTATAAAACGGTCTAGCGTCTACATTAGCGGATTACGCCGGTGAGGAGAAACCTTTGTGAGATTTCAATAGTTTATTTTTAGTAAATTAGATGCGGCTCACATAGTGGAACCGCGCGAGGCGATTATTCGCCGCGGTTCTTCTGGATGATTTCGTCAGCAACTGCCTTGGGAACCTCAGAGTAGCTATCGAAAGTCATCGAGTAAACTGCACGACCCTGAGTCTTTGAACGCAGGTCGCCAATGTAACCGAACATTTCAGAAAGCGGTACGTTAGCGTGAACAATCTTCACACCAGCGGCGTCTTCCATGGACTGAATGTGGCCGCGGCGAGAGTTAAGGTCGCCGATAACATCGCCCATGTACTCCTCAGGAGTACGAACTTCAACAGCCATCAAAGGTTCCAACAGTACGGGGTTAGCGCGACGTGCGCCTTCCTTGAATACCATGGAGCCAGCAATCTTGAAGGCCATTTCAGAGGAGTCAACGTCGTGGTAAGCGCCGTCGATAAGGGTAGCCTTCACACCAACAACAGGGTAACCTGCGAGGATACCAAGCTGCATAGCGTCCTGGATACCGTGGTCAACGGAAGGAATGTATTCACGAGGAACACGACCACCGGTCACAACGTTGTCAAACTCGTACAGTTCTTCAGAATCGAGAGGAATAGGTTCGAATGAAACCTGAACCTTCGCAAACTGACCTGAACCACCGGTCTGCTTCTTGTGAGTGTAGTCGACCTTTTCAACAGCCTTCTTGATGGTCTCGCGGTAAGCAACCTGAGGCTTACCAACGTTAGCCTCAACCTTGAACTCACGCTTCATGCGATCCACGATGATGTCAAGGTGAAGCTCACCCATACCGCCGATTTCAGTCTGACCGGTTTCATCGTTCAAAGAAACGGTGAAGGTGGGGTCTTCAGCTGAAAGCTTCTGAATAGCGGTTGACATCTTTTCCTGGTCACCCTTGGTCTTAGGCTCAATTGCCACGAAGATCACGGGAGCGGGGAAGCTCATGGACTCAAGAACGATGGGATTTGCGATATCGCACAAGGTATCACCGGTGGTGGTGTCCTTCAGACCAATCGCTGCGTAGATGTGACCTGCCTGAATCTCTTCAACAGGGTTCTCCTTGTTGGAGTGCATCTGGAAAAGCTTACCGATGCGCTCTTTCTTACCCTTAGTGGAGTTAAGAACCTGCTGACCTGATGACGCCTTACCCGAGTAAACGCGGATGTAGGTGAGCTGACCGTAGAACGGGTGAGCTGCAACCTTGAACGCCAAAGCTGAGAAAGGCTCGTCAGAGTTAGGCTTACGAGTAAGCTCCTTTTCTTCGTCCTTGGGATCGTGACCGACCATTGCTTCGACCTCAATTGGTGAAGGCAGATAATCGATAACAGCATCGAGCATCGGCTGCACGCCGCGGTTCTTGAATGCAGAACCACAGAATACGGGGTATGCTTCGTTGTTCACGGTGAGCTTGCGAATGCCAGCCTTGAGTTCCTCAATGGTGAGTTCTTCACCTTCGAGGTACTTTTCCATGAGCTCTTCCGAAGACTCAGCAACAGTCTCTACGAGCTGGTTGCGGTACTCTTCAGCGCGTTCCTTGAGATCCTCGGGAATCTCACGAGTTTCGTAGGAAGCACCCATAGTAACGTCGCCCTTGGCGTCGCCAGGCCATACAAATGCCTGCATAGTAAGCAAGTCAACAACACCCACGAAGTCGTTTTCAGCGCCGATGGGGAGCTGCATAACGAGAGGGGTTGCGCCCAGACGCTTAACGATGGTGTCTACAGTGAAGTAGAAATCTGCACCAAGCTTGTCCATCTTGTTGACGAAGCAGATACGAGGAACTTCATACTTATCAGCCTGACGCCAAACGGTCTCAGACTGAGGCTCAACGCCTTCTTTACCATCGAATACTGCTACCGCACCGTCGAGAACACGCAGTGAACGCTCAACTTCAACGGTGAAGTCAACGTGACCGGGGGTATCGATGATGTTAATCTGGTTGCCTTTCCAGAAGCAGGTAGTTGCAGCAGACGTAATAGTAATGCCGCGTTCCTGTTCCTGAGCCATCCAGTCCATAGTTGAAGCGCCATCGTGAGTCTCACCGATTTTGTGGTTAATACCGGTGTAGAACAGAATGCGTTCAGTAGTGGTGGTCTTACCGGCGTCAATGTGCGCCATAATACCAATATTGCGGACCTTCTTGAGGTCTGTAAGCACGTCTTGTGCCACTTGAATCTCCCTTTGTGAGATACTCCGAAAGCCTGTCGAAGATGGAAAACCATTTCGACAGGCTATTCAGAGAAATTACCAGCGGTAATGTGCAAAAGCCTTGTTGGACTCTGCCATCTTGTGAGTGTCTTCGCGACGCTTCACAGCGGCACCGAGACCATTGGATGCATCCAAAATCTCGTTCATGAGACGCTCGGTCATTGTCTTTTCGCGGCGCAGCTTGGAGAAGCCAACCAACCAACGAAGAGCCAAAGCAGTTGCGCGGCCGGAGCGAACCTCAACAGGTACCTGGTAGGTTGCGCCACCGACGCGGCGTGAGCGAACTTCGAGTGAAGGACGGATGTTATCCATTGCCTTCTTGAGAGTTGCTACGGGCTCAGAACCGGTTTTCTTTTCAACGCCTTCGAGTGCACCGTATACGATACGCTCTGCAACGGAACGCTTACCGTCCTGAAGAACCTTGTTAATAAGCTGGGTTACCAGCGGCGAACCGTAAACCGGGTCGTTGACGAGAGGACGCTTGGGAGCGGGACCTTTACGAGGCATTACTTCTTCTCCTTCTTAGCGCCGTAGCGGGAGCGGGCCTGGCCGCGTCCCTTTACACCCTGGGTATCCAGAGCACCACGAACGATCTTGTAACGAACACCGGGGAGGTCCTTCACACGGCCACCGCGCACAAGCACGATGGAGTGTTCCTGAAGGTTGTGACCTTCACCGGGAATGTAAGCGGTTACTTCAACGCCGCCGTTGAGCTTCACACGAGCAACCTTGCGGAGTGCCGAGTTAGGCTTCTTAGGGGTTGTGGTGTATACGCGAACGCATACGCCACGCTTCATGGGGCTGCCCTTCAGTGCGGGCGCCTTGGTCTTTACGACCTTGGGAGTCCGGCCCTTACGGACCAGCTGCTGAATTGTAGGCACATTATCTCCTGATAATCGGACTGATTTTCACAGCCCTACGTATTTTTACCTCAGTTTTATCTTTTGCTCAGACAACTAATGTTGTGAAGTCTGTTTCGAAAAAACGTCTCAAACTTGAGATGAATCTTTGAAATCCAAGCCTTCGCACAGGCTGAAAACTTGTGGGCACGCGAAAAATTGGCATTTAGGAGTCAGGTCAAAATGACCAACACCAAAGGACTGTATCCATACTGCCATTGATTCGAAGCCCACCTTAGTCTTCTTACAACTGAGACGTTGATAGCAAATGCACTGAGTTACCCTGCATTTAGAACTGAGACTAAGTACTTCGTAGAAAACTATATCGGTCTTTTGTTTCTTAATCCACCCCATGCCTACCGATGTGTCTCTTTATCAGCGGTTATTCCTTAAGATTTCAGTCACTTAATCTGACCTGAGCCCCGCCGAAGACACGGCGCACGGGTACGAGACCGGTCTATAGGCGCTCCCCTACTTGCTGGCACCGGTCGTCTTCACAAAAAGATAGGCTCCTTTCCTGAGAAGGAAAGAAGCCCATCTTTTACACGCTACCGCGTTAGTTTACAATTTACTTGCCGAAATCGTAGTCATCCAGCGGGATAGCCTGGAACTCGGCTGAAATTGCGCCTTCATTCTCAGCAGCGTAGCTGAAGTCATTGAAGCCACCTGCAGAAGCTTGGAACATCTGCTCGCGAGCCTCATCAGTAGGTTCAACCTCGATGTTGTTGTAACGAGACAAACCGGTACCGGCAGGAATCAACTTACCGATAATGACGTTCTCCTTCAGACCCACCAAAGGATCAGACTTACGTTCCATAGCCGCCTGAGTCAAAACTCGGGTGGTCTCCTGGAAGGACGCAGCGGAGAGCCATGATTCGGTAGCCAACGATGCCTTAGTAATACCCATCATTTCCGGACGGCCTGCCGCGGGACGAACTCCTTCGGACATAGCTTTTCGGTTGGCATTCTGGAAAGTAATGTTTTCCACCAACTCACCGGGAAGAAGATCGGTATCACCAGAGTCAATCACGGTCACACGACGCAGCATCTGACGAACGATAACTTCAACGTGCTTATCGTGAATACCTACACCCTGTGAACGGTAAACGCCCTGAACCTCGTCCACCAGGTGCTTCTGAGCCTCACGAGGTCCACGAATACGCAGAACTTCCTTCGGGTCAACTGCACCGGCAACAAGCTGATCACCAACGGTGACATGATCGCCCTCTGCAACGTTCAGACGCGCACGGCGAAGAACGGGGTAAGCAATCGCTTCATCACCATTATCAGGAGTTACAACAACCTTCAGCGATTTCTCAGTATCTTCAATAGAGATACGACCTGAAACCTCCGAAATCGGTGCAACACCCTTAGGTGTACGTGCCTCGAAAAGCTCCTGAATACGGGGAAGACCCTGAGTAATATCGTCCGCTGATGCAACACCACCGGTGTGGAAGGTACGCATAGTCAGCTGGGTACCGGGCTCACCGATGGACTGTGCAGCAATAATGCCCACTGCCTCACCAATATCAACCAGGTTACCCGATGCCATCGAACGACCGTAGCAAAGCGCACAAACGCCCACTGCAGACTCGCAGGTCAGCACCGAACGAACCTTAATGTCTTGGATTCCAGCCTTGTACAGCTTCTCAATCATAGGATCAGAAACATCAGTACCGGCCTCAGCCAAAACGGTGCCGTCTTCAGCCTTCACATCAACCGCAAAGGCACGACCGTGAATCGAGCTTTCAACGTTTTCATGAAGCGAAATGGTGCCGATTTCTTCGTCAACCTGAACCAATGGCAAGGTCAAACCGCGGTGAGTACCACAATCGTGCTCACGAACGATGACATCCTGAGAAACGTCCACCAGACGACGGGTCAAGTAACCCGAGTTAGCGGTACGAAGCGCGGTATCAGCAAGACCCTTACGAGCACCGTGAGTAGCGATGAAGTACTCGAGCACGGTCAAGCCTTCACGGTAGGAAGACTTAATGGGGCGAGGCATAATCTCACCCTTGGGGTTTGCCACCAGACCACGGATACCCGCAATCTGACGAACCTGCATCCAGTTACCACGAGCACCTGAAGTCACCATACGGTTAATAGTGGTATTCAGGTTAGCCAAGTTATCGCGCATAGCCTCAGCAACTTCATCAGTTGCCTTGGTCCAGATGTCGATGAGCTCGGTACGACGCTCGTTGTCGTCAATCAGACCCATATCAAACTGGCTCTGAATATCAGCAGCCTGGCTCTCGTAGCTCTCCATAATGGCGGGCTTCGAAGGAGGAGCAGCAATATCAGAAACAGCAACGGTAACGCCTGAACGCGAAGCGTAGTAGAAACCAGTGTTCTTCAGATTATCTAGTGAGCGAGCAACCTCAATCATGGGGTACTTCTCAGCAAGATCATTAATCAAAGAACCAAGGGTCTTCTTATCCGCAACCTTATCGAACCAGGGGTAATCAGCAGGCAAAGCCTGGTTGAAAATAACCTGACCCACGGTGCACTCTACGAGAAGAGGCTCGCCCTCCTTGTAACCCTCGGGGAACTCGTAACCCTCAGGAGCAACAAAGTTATCTGTGAGAATCTTGACCTTGGAATACAGCTCAATCTCGTGCAGATCAAGAGCCATAAGCGCCTCAGCAAGTGAGGAGAAGGTACGGCCTTCACCGGCTGCGTCCTCACGAGGAGTGGTCAAATGGAACAAACCAATGATCATATCCTGGTCAGGAACCGCAACGGGGCGGCCATCTGAAGGCTTCAAAATATTATTTGAAGAAAGCATCAAAATGCGTGCTTCAGCCTGAGCCTCAGGTGAGAGAGGTAGGTGAACAGCCATCTGATCGCCGTCGAAATCAGCGTTGAACGCAGAG
This sequence comes from Rothia amarae, assembly GCF_042677725.1. NCBI lineage: Bacteria > Bacillati > Actinomycetota > Actinomycetes > Micrococcales > Micrococcaceae > Rothia > Rothia amarae. The sequence goes on along the minus strand of NZ_JBHUCN010000006.1, from coordinate 82,452 downwards.
CAAACGAGAGGATGCAGCTGGATAGCCTTACCCTCAACAAGCTGAGGTTCGAACGCCTGAATACCAAGACGGTGCAGAGTAGGTGCACGGTTGAGTAATACGGGGTGCTCCGTAATGATTTCTTCCAGAACGTCCCACACCTGTGAGCGTGAACGCTCCACCATGCGCTTAGCGGACTTAATGTTCTGAGCGTGGTTGAGGTCAACCAGACGCTTCATCACAAAAGGCTTGAAGAGCTCAAGCGCCATCTGCTTAGGCAGACCGCACTGATGCATCTGAAGCTGAGGACCGCCGACGATAACCGAACGACCTGAGTAGTCAACGCGCTTACCCAGAAGGTTCTGGCGGAAACGACCCTGCTTGCCCTTGAGCATGTCAGAGAGAGACTTCAAAGGACGGTTACCCGGGCCGGTAACAGGACGACCACGACGACCGTTATCGAACAAGGAGTCAACAGCTTCCTGAAGCATGCGCTTTTCGTTATTCACGATAATCTCAGGAGCACCGAGATCAAGCAGACGCTTCAAACGGTTGTTACGGTTGATGACGCGACGGTACAGATCGTTAAGGTCTGAAGTCGCGAAACGACCGCCGTCGAGCTGCACCATGGGGCGCAATTCCGGAGGAATCACAGGCACAGCTTCAAGAACCATACCCAAAGGCGAGTTGGTGGTAGTCAAGAATGAGTTGACAACCTTCAAACGCTTCAAGGCACGAGTCTTACGCTGTCCCTTACCTGTCTGAATAATCTCGCGAAGCGACTCAGCTTCAGCTTCCATGTCAAAGTTCTCAAGGCGCTTCTTAATAGATTCAGCACCCATTGAACCTTCAAAGTACATGCCGTACTTATCGACCATGGCACGGTAAAGAGCCTCATCACCTTCAAGGTCAGCTACCTTCAGGTTCTTAAAGCGATCCCAAACACGCTCTTCGAATTCAATCTCACGATCAGCGTTCTTCCGCACTGAAGCCATCTGGCGCTCAGCGGCATCGCGAAGCTTACGCTTCTCTGCAGCCTTACCGCCTTCAGCTTCAATACGAGCCAGTTCTTCTTCAGTTTCGCGAGCAATCAGGTTGATATCAGCATCGCGCTGATCAGCAAGAACCTTCTTATCGCGATCAAAAGCAGCCTGCAGATTTGGAAGATCCTCGTGACGAGCCTCTTCATCCACAGAAGTAATCATGTAAGCAGCGAAGTAAATAATCTTTTCAAGATCTTTCGGTGCCAAATCGAGCAGGTAACCCAAGCGTGAAGGAACACCCTTGAAGTACCAGATGTGAGTCACAGGAGCAGCAAGCTCAATGTGGCCCATACGCTCACGACGTACCTTTGCACGGGTTACCTCAACGCCACAGCGCTCACAGATAATACCCTTGAAACGTACGCGCTTGTACTTACCGCAGTAGCATTCCCAGTCGCGAGTAGGTCCGAAGATACGCTCGTCGAACAAGCCCTCTTTTTCTGGCTTCAGGGTTCGGTAGTTAATGGTTTCAGGCTTCTTGACCTCGCCATATGACCAGCTGCGGATATCCTCAGCAGTGGCTAGGCCAATACGCATCAAACCGAGTGAAGATTCGTTGGACATTTGGTCCTTATCTCTTTTCAGTAGTGGTGAAGACTATTTCGTAGAAATGATGAATGGAGTACATCCGAAAAACGGATTAGACCTCTTCAACAGAGCTGGGCTCTGCATGGGACAGGTCAATACCCAGATCATCTGCAGCACGGAAGCCTTCGTCTTCAGCATCGCGCATGTGGATGGTCTTACCATCAGTTGAAAGAACTTCAACATTGAGGCACAGTGACTGCATTTCCTTGATGAGAACCTTGAAAGACTCAGGAACACCCGGTTCAGGGATGTTCTCACCCTTAACAATTGCCTCATAGACCTTTACACGACCGTGAACGTCGTCAGACTTGATAGTCAGAATTTCCTGAAGGGTGTAAGCAGCACCGTATGCTTCCAGTGCCCAAACTTCCATCTCACCAAAACGCTGACCGCCGAACTGAGCCTTACCACCCAGGGGCTGCTGAGTAATCATGGAGTACGGACCGGTGGAGCGAGCGTGAATCTTATCGTCCACCAAGTGGTGTAGCTTCAAGATGTACTGGTAGCCCACCGAAACGGGCTCAGGGAAAGGCTCACCGGAACGACCATCGAGCAAACGTGCCTTACCGGTACGGTTAATCAAACGATCGCCGTCGCGGTTGGGGTTAGCGTGATCGAGCAGGTCGAACAATTCATCTTCACCAGCGCCGTCGAATACCGGAGTTGCCACGTTAGTGGGGCCGGTTTCCTTGGGGAAGTTAGGAAGCTTGTCCATCCATGCAGGATTGCCCTCGATCTTCCAACCCTGCTTAGCTAACCAGCCGGTATGAACTTCGAGCACCTGGCCAATGTTCATACGACCGGGAACGCCCAGCGGGTTCAGAATGATGTCAACGGGAGTACCGTCTTCCATGAAGGGCATATCTTCAATCGGAAGAATCTTGGTAATAACACCCTTGTTGCCGTGGCGACCTGCGAGCTTATCGCCCACAGTAATCTTGCGCTTCTGAGCCACGTAAACGCGGACCAGCTGGTTAACACCTGACGGCAAATCTTCTTCATCGGTTTCACGATCGAAAATACGGACGCCGATAACGGTACCGGATTCACCGTGAGGAACCTTCAAAGAGGTATCGCGAACTTCGCGTGACTTTTCACCAAAGATAGCGCGGAGAAGTCGCTCTTCAGGAGTCAGTTCGGTCTCACCCTTAGGAGTAACCTTACCCACGAGGATATCGCCGGACTCAACCTCAGCACCGATGTGAATGATGCCGCGCTCGTCCAAAGCAGAAAGAACTTCTTCAGAAACGTTGGGGATATCACGAGTGATTTCCTCAGCACCCAGCTTGGTATCGCGGGCGTCAATCTCGTGCTCTTCAATGTGAATTGAAGTGAGAACGTCGTCGGAAATCATACGCTGGGACAGGATGATGCCGTCCTCGAAGTTGAAACCTTCCCAAGACATGTAAGCCACAAGGAGGTTCTTACCTAGAGCCAGCTCGCCCTTATCGGTCGAAGGACCATCTGCAATCAGACCAGCAGCTTCAACGCGGTCCCCTGCCTTGACCACTACGCGGTGGTTGTAGCAGTTACCGGGGTTGGAACGCTGGAACTTAGCAATGGGGTAAGAAGAAGTGGTTCCATCGTCATTACGGACAATCACCAAATCAGCGGAGACCTCAGAAACTACGCCTGCCTTCTTAGCAAGAACGGAGTCACCGGAGTCAATCGCTGCGTACTTCTCCATACCGGTACCAACAACAGGTGCTTCTGACATCAGCAACGGCACAGCCTGACGCTGCATGTTGGCGCCCATCAGCGCGCGGTTAGCATCGTCGTGTTCCAGGTAAGGAATCAAAGCAGTTGCAACAGACACCATCTGGCGAGGAGAAACGTCCATAAACTCAACGTTTTCAACTTCAACCAGCACAGCTTCGCCTGAACCATCTGCTGCACGACAGAGAACTTCGTCCTCAGCAAAACGCATCTCATCATTCAGAGGAGCGTTTGCCTGCGCAATAATTGCGCCCTTCTCATCGTCAGCAGTCAGGTAGATAACCTTATCGGTCACCTGACCGTTTTCTACCTTGCGGTAGGGAGTTTCAATGAAACCGAAGGGGTTAATACGAGCGTAAGTTGCCAACGAACCAATCAGACCAATGTTGGGGCCTTCAGGGGTTTCAATGGGGCACATACGACCGTAGTGGGAGGGGTGAACGTCTCGAACTTCCATGCCTGCGCGGTCACGTGAAAGACCGCCAGGACCCAACGCGGACAGACGACGCTTGTGGGTCAAACCTGCAAGCGGGTTGTTCTGATCCATGAACTGGGAAAGCTGAGAAGTACCGAAGAACTCCTTGATAGAAGCTACAACGGGGCGAATGTTAATCAGTGTCTGAGGAGTAATAGCCTCAACGTCCTGAGTAGTCATACGCTCACGAACCACGCGCTCCATACGGGACAAACCGGTACGAATCTGGTTCTCAATGAGCTCGCCTACTGCACGGATACGGCGGTTACCGAAGTGATCGATGTCGTCAGTATCAACGCGCAAAGTAGTTTCTTCACCGTCACGGATACCCTTGATGGTCGTTCCACCAGCATGCAAAGTGACCAGGTAACGAATCATCGCTGCGATGTCATCCTGGCTCAAAACCATTGCCGAAGGATCATCCATAGGCATATCGATACCGAGCTTACGGTTGACCTTGTAACGGCCTACCTTTGCCAGATCGTAACGCTTAGGGGTGAAGTACATGTTATCGAGCAGATTCTGAGCTGCATCGACTGTTGGGGGTTCACCAGGACGAAGCTTGCGGTAGATATCAAGTAAAGCTTCTTCGCGAGTCTCAACGCTGTCCTTTTCCAAGGTAGCGCGAATCGAATCGAATTCACCGAACTCTTCAAGAATCTTAGCCTCGGTCCAGCCCAAAGCCTTCAGCAGTACAGTTACGGACTGCTTACGCTTGCGGTCAAGACGGACGCCGACCTGGTCTCGCTTGTCAATTTCTAGCTCGAACCAAGCACCGCGTGAAGGGATAATCTTCGCGGTGTAGATGTCTTTATCAGAAGTACGATCGGCAACCTTTTCGAAGTAAGCACCGGGTGAACGAACCAGCTGAGAAACAACAACGCGCTCAGTACCATTGATAACAAAGGTGCCGGACTCGGTCATCAGCGGGAAATCGCCCATGAACACAGTCTGTTGCTTAATTTCGCCGGTGTTGTTATTCATGAATTCGGCCTTGACGTACAGCGGAGCTGCATAGGTCGCATCGCGATCCTTGCATTCATCCATGGTGTACTTAGGGTCAGCAAATTCGGGTTCGGAGAATGACAGGGACATTGTGCCCTGGAAGTCTTCAATCGGAGAGATCTCTTCAAAGATTTCTGACAAACCTGAAACACTCTGAACCGAGGTATCTCCGGTTTCTTCAGCTTGCTTCAGACGTTCTGCCCATCTCTCGTTACCTACGAGACGGTCAAAACTATCAGTTTGAAGAGCGAGCAGGTTAGGAACCTGCAATGGCTCTGAAATTTTTGCGAATGAAATTCGACGGTTCGTACCGTCTGAATTCACTGCGCCGTTAGCGGCTTCGTGATTTGAGGTGCTCGAGGCGACCAAGTTGGATCCTTCCACAGACCTGTCTGTTCGTACTCACTACCCCGGAACAAGGGAACGAAAACAGTCGTGAAAAATCTCGGCGCGCGGCGAATTATGATAAGTCGGTTGCTGGGATCTTTGCGTGAACTGGTCGTTATTGCTCTGTATCACCCATGCCCACCGCTATATGAAGGCACTAAGGTTAGGGATAGCGCAAATATTCACAATACACCAAACAAAATTTGATGTCTATACCCTTTCCATCGGGGTTTTGCAACCGTAAACGTAAATCCTCTGTCTTCAGGATTGAAGACAGAGGATCTATCGGAAGTCTTTTAGCACTCGACGACGTTTACCGCCAAGCCGCCCATAGACGTTTCTTTGTAACGGGTAGACATATCTTCGCCCGTTTGGCGCATCGTCTCAATGACCTGGTCCAGTGAGACGCGGTGTTCGCCGTCGCCACGCAAAGCCATTTTCACAGCATTGATAGCTTTCGCTGCAGCCATTGCGTTACGCTCGATGCAAGGAATCTGCACCAATCCACCTACGGGGTCGCAGGTCAAGCCCAGATTGTGTTCCATCGCAATCTCTGCGGCGTTTTCAATCTGCTCATTTGAAGCGCCCATCACCTGAGCGAGTCCAGCAGCCGCCATCGATGAAGCGGTACCCACTTCACCCTGACAACCCACCTCCGCACCAGAGATAGAAGCACGCTTCTTATAGAGCGCTCCCACAGAAGCAGCAGCAAGGAAGAAATCAACGACAACCTGTTCCCGCTTTGCTTGACCACAACCACGAATTCCGTCAGTGTAATTCATCGCATAATGCAACACAGCAGGAATGATGCCCGAAGCACCGTTAGTAGGAGCAGTCACGATTCGACCGCCAAAAGCATTCTCTTCATTGACAGCCAAAGCAATGAGGTTGACCCAGTCAAGAGCGTACTCAGGTGACTTCTGCGGATCTTCACTCACTAAATCTCGGTGCCACTGAGCTGCACGACAACGCACCTTCAAAGCACCCGGAAGGTAACCAATACGAGAGAGGGAAGAACCAACGCATTCACGCATTACTTGGTAAATATGCAAGATGCCTTCGCGGATTTCTTCTTCACTACGTACCGAAAGCTCATTCTGCATCTTCAAAGCAGCGATAGAGAGCCCCGCTGAATTAGCCATATCCAGCAATTCTGCACCTGATCCGAAGGGGTAAGGCGGGTTTTCCAAGCTAGAACCGCCGGTAGCTTCTTCATTTTCTTCAATAATGAATCCGCCACCGATAGAGAAGTATGTGCGCTCAAGCAAGAGCTCCTCCCCCGACCATGCGGCAACCTTAATGCCGTTGGTATGACGGGGCAAAATCGTCAGTGGACGAAGCGTGATATCGGATTCTTTATAGGTAACGACCGGACCATAAATCAACTTCTCGGTCGAAGCTGGAGCACCGCCAGCAAAATCCGCTGAGGCATAGCCTGCCAGGGGTAGAACACCGTCTACCGAGTTATTGGCCATCAGCTGTTCAGCTTCCCCAATGTTAATTGTCTCAGGAACAAACCCCGCAAGACCCTTGATAGCTGCGCTCATGGTGCCGTGGCCAGCACCGGTAGCAGCCAACGAGCCATAGAGGTCAATATGAACCCGATCCACGCGATTAAAATTACCGCTATCAATAAGCTCCGAGATAAACCGGTTGGTGGCGCGCATGGGCCCAACGGTGTGAGACGACGACGGGCCAACACCGATTGAGAAGAGTTCGAACACCGATATGTCATGCTCTAACGCCTCGGCCTTAATCTGTGCAGAACTAATATCCATACACTTTCCTTCCACCCTAAAAGTTATAAGTAAGCTCTATCCATACTAGGGTTTAGAGCACTTTGGCAGTTCAGCCCGAGCACATATGAAAGTACCCGGGCTGAACTGTAATATTTATTTACCTCTCACGAGAGGAAATACAGCACGAACTAAGATTCGCGCTTGTAGAAGGGCAAAGCGACAACGTCGAAAGGAGCCTTCTTGCCGCGAATATCAACGTCCACGGTAGTACCCAATTCTGAATGATCCCGGTTAACCAGAGCCATTGCAACGGGGTAACCCAACGTCGGTGAAGGAATACCGGAGGTCACCTCACCGATAACAGTTTCCCCATCTACCAGCTTGGCACCGCCACGAGCAGGACGCTTTGCCTGAGCCTTCAAGCCTACGAGGATACGCTCAGATTCGGTTTCCGCCAATTTTGCCAGAGCCTCACGACCCACAAAATCAGCTTTTTTCTTCTCCAAAGCGATTTCGACCAGGCGACCAAGACCGGACTCGAAAACCGAAATATCCTTGCCCAACTCGTTACCGTAAAGCGGCATACCTGCTTCAAGACGTAACGAGTCACGCGCTGCAAGACCTGCGGGCTTAATGCCGAATTCTTTACCAGCCTCAGCTGCAGCGTCCCAAATCTTTGCAGCTTCTGCGTTAGGAACGTAGATTTCAAATCCGTCTTCACCGGTGTAGCCGGTGCGAGCCAACAGTACTTCTACTCCCCCAAACTTCACAGGAAGAGAAGCGTAGTACTTCAGTTCCTTAATAGCTTCGGCATCTGAAGGATCCATTGCCAAAAGTATCTCTTCTGACTTCGGTCCCTGAACTGCCACCAAAGAAGTTTCAGCAGACTCATTCTTGAGCTCGACGTCGAACCCTTCAGCGCGTGCCTGAAAAGCTTCAAAGTCAGTTGCAACGTTAGAAGCGTTAGGAACTACCAAGAATTCTTCTTCGCCCAGGCGGTAAGTAATCAAATCGTCAAGGATTTTGCCGTTCTCATCAACAAGAATCGAATACTTAGCTTTACCCACCTTGAGGATGCCCATGTTGGACACCAGGGTGTAGTCCAAATATGCAGCGGCATCAGGACCAGTAATGCGGAATTCGCCCATATGGGACAAATCGAATAGACCGGCAGCTGAACGAACAGCTTTGTGTTCTTCAACGTCGTTCTCATATTTCAAGGGCATATTCCAGCCGCCGAAATCAGTGAATGAAGCACCAAGAGCTTCGTGCTTTTCATAAAGGGAAGTTTTCTGCGGAGCCATGATGACTCTCCTTTCAAAGATGTATCAAATCAGGTGGAACCCCTCTGCGGTGAAAAATTCCATCTGATTCGATAAGTTCTCAGCTAAACAGCTATGAACCTTTAGCTAGCTTCGGTTACCTCAATGTCAAATGCTTCCATCGGAGGGCATTCGCATACGAAGTTACGGTCACCGTTAGCACCGTCGATACGACCGATGGGAGTGAAGTACTTGTTGCGGTGCAACGAAGGTACGGGGAATGCAGCTTCGCTACGGGGGTACTTACGATCCCACTCGTCAGCAGAGACAACCTCAACGGTGTGAGGAGCATTGCGGAGCACCGAATCTTCTACGGAGATGTTGCCATCAGCTACATACTTGATTTCGTCAAAGATAGTGCTCATTGCGGTGATGAAGCGATCCAGTTCAGCCTTGCTTTCGGACTCAGTAGGCTCAACCATCAAGGTTCCTGGTACGGGGAATGCCAAGGTGGGTGCGTGGAAGCCGTAGTCCATCAGACGCTTGCAGACGTCTTCTGCAGTGACTCCGGACTGGGCGGTCAGCTCGCGCAAATCCAGAATGCATTCGTGAGCTACCAAACCGCCAGGACCGGTGTAGAGCACGGGGAACTTCTCGCCCAGCTCGCGGGCAATGTAGTTAGCATTCAAGATAGCGTATTCAGAAGCGCTCTTGAGACCTTCGGCACCGGACATCGCAATGTACATCCAGGTAATGGGCAGAACGCCTGCAGAACCAAACATTGCCTGAGAAATAGGCAACGGAGCACCTTCAAGCTTGCCCTCTTCATCTGCAAGGTAGCCATCACCAGGCAGGTACTTCTCCAAGTGTGCGCCTACAGCAACAGGACCAACACCGGGACCACCGCCACCGTGAGGGATAGAGAAAGTCTTGTGCAGGTTCAGGTGGGAGACGTCGCCGCCGAACTGACCGGGCTGTGCAAGACCCATCTGCGCGTTGAGGTTAGCACCATCAACGTAGACCTGTCCGCCTGCTTCATGAACCAGCTTGCAGACCTCAACCACCTTGTCCTCAAATACACCGTGGGTTGAAGGGTAGGTAATCATGATGCCGGCAATCTTATCGCCGTACTTTTCAATCTTTACTTTGAGATCCTCGACGTCAATGGAGCCATCTTCAGCGGTAGCAACACCAGCGACGTCCAGTCCAGCCAAAGCAGCCGATGCTGCGTTGGTGCCGTGAGCAGACATGGGGATGAGCACGATGCTGCGCTGGGTATCGCCGTTGTCCTCATGGTAGGCACGGATAGCGCGCAGACCAGCGTATTCGCCGGATGCACCCGAGTTAGGCTGCAATGAAATTGCATCGTAACCGGTGATGGCTACGAGCCAGTCCGAAAGCTCATCAATGAGTGACTTCCAGCCCTTGGTCTGATCGGCAGGTGCCAGCGGGTGAATGGTGGCGAACTCGGGCCAGGAGATGGGTTCCATCTCAGCAGCAGCGTTCAGCTTCATGGTGCAGGAGCCCAAAGGAATCATGGTGCGATCCAGCGCCAGGTCCTTATCGGAAAGCTGGCGCAGGTAGCGCATCATGGAAGTTTCTGAACGGTAAAGGTGGAAGACAGGGTGCTGCATGTACTCATCAGTACGTAACAGGTCTGAAGCAATCTGATGCTTACCAGATTCTGGTAGCTTGCCGCCGAATGCTTCTACCAAAGCAGTCAATATGGCGTCATCATGGGATTCACCAACAGAGATTGAAATGCGATCGTCGTTGATCTTACGGATGTTGATACCAGCGTCTGAAGCCTTCTTTACATACTCATCTGCTTTACCGTCGACGTCGAAAGCTACGGTGTCGAAGAAGGATTCGTGAACAAGTTTCAAGCCAGCATCAGACAGAGCAACAGCTACGCGAGATGCGTTCTCGTGCAAAGTCTCAGCGATCTTCTTCAGACCTTCAGGGCCGTGGTAGACAGCGTAAGCACCTGCGGTAATTGCCAATAGTGCCTGAGCAGTACAAATGTTAGAAGTAGCCTTTTCGCGGCGGATGTGCTGCTCGCGAGTCTGCAGTGCCAGGCGGTAACCGGGGCGACCGGTGGCATCCTGAGAAACACCCACCAGGCGACCGGGCATATTGCGCTGCTGACCGCTATGAACAGCCATGTATGCAGCGTGAGGACCGCCGTACCACAGGGGCAGACCGAAGCGCTGGGTATTGCCGACGACGATGTCTGCACCCATCTCGCCCGGAGACTTCAGCAAGGTCAAAGCGAGCAAATCAGCGTTCACCGTGACCAAGGCATTGCGTTCTTTAGCTTCGTCAACCAACGGCTTAATATCGCGTACTTCGCCGTCGTGACCTGGGTAAGCCAGGATAATGCCGAAGAGGTCGCCCTCTGGCAGACCATCTGCAAAATCGGTGACCACAAAATCAATGCCCAAAGCTTCTGCACGACCTCGCACAACAGACAGAGTCTGAGGCAGGCAACGGGAATCAATAGCGAATTTACCGTTCTTCACCTTGCGGTTAGAACGCTTCATCATGGTTGCAGCTTCAGCTACAGCGGTGGATTCATCCAGCAAAGAAGCGTTTGCAACCTCAAGGCCGGTCAATTCCATCACGGTGTTCTGGAAGTTCAACAAAGCTTCCAGACGACCCTGGGAAATTTCAGCCTGATAGGGAGTGTAAGAGGTGTACCAACCCGGTGCCTCTAGAATGTTGCGGCGTAGAACGGGCGGGGTAATAGCGTCATAATAACCAGCACCAATCATCTGTGCTTTGACGATATTTTGGCTAGCGTATCCAGCTAGCTTTTCCTGAGCATCTCGCTCTGAAAGAGCTTGAGGTAGGTTTAGCGCACTATCCATGCGGATAGAAGAGGGCACTACAGCGTCTACCAAATCACCCAAAGAATCATAGCCAACGGTGCTCAGCATCGATTCGAGGTCGGTATCGCGGGGACCAAGATGACGGTCGATAAATGACATACGAAATACTCCTTGTCAGTTCCAGTTCACGGATGAACTAGAGACCTCCCCACTCTGTTTTTTACCTGCGAGTTTTATCTTCAGCACGAGCGCATGCACGCTATACACCAAAGTTTGCTCCTACGGTGGAGAATGGGTTCTCCTTTTCAGAGTTACCTAACCAAGCGGTACGGGTGCCTGAGAGTTTCCCGGGGAGGTTTTGCTCCTTCGGCGCCGCAAGCTTTGCTTCATTGCTAGCTCAACGGTCTCTCCCGAATGGTATAGCGGTAGTTTATGAACACCTTAAAGTTTGCCATATCACACGCAAAATACGCCATACGATGTTCTGAATCGTATGGCGTATTTGCTACCAGCTAATTTAGGAGTCAGTCGTTATTTCTTGGGTTTTCCACCATTTTTAATAACGAAGGATAGTGCGAGGGAAACAAGGGCCGCCATCATCAGAGCGATCTGTGCCCAGAAGTAGTGACCGTTTGCACCATAAACTGCACCCATGACCAGCGGCGGGAAGTAACCGCCAAGACCACCGGCTGCTGACACCAGACCACCCACGGTTCCGGTTTCTGCCGGTTTGGTAGCTCGCCCTACCCAGCCGAAAACGGTGCCGGTTCCAAATCCGATGAAGATAGCCATCAAAATGAAGAGGGTGTAATACATCGCAGGCGATTCAAACTGCAGAGCAATCAGCACAGACAGTGCCGCAATCGCCAAGAACATGACGATAGTTACCGGGCGGGGTCCGACCTTATCCGCTGCCATGCCACCAAAGGGGCGAGCAATCACAGCGCATGTAGCAAACAGAGCCGCAAAGGTTCCTGCCTGAACTGCCTCAAAGTTGTAGACGTTACCCATGTATGTGGGCAAGTAATTAGAGAAAGCAACAAAAGCGCCGAAAACTACAGCGTAGATAAAGCACAACTCCCAGGTGGTTACCTTCTTTGTAGCAGCCATGATTTTAGGCATCATCGGCTCGGGCACACGCCCTGCAGTCTTCGGAGAATCCTTCATCACGAACCACACGATGACTGCATAAGACAGAGCGATGCACGCAATGATGACGTGGGTGGGGAAATATCCAAAAGCCTTCAACATACGAGGATTGAAGAACGCCGCTACAGCGGTGCCAATCATACCCATGCCGAAAATACCGGTGGCTAGTCCCTTACGGTGCGGCTCATACCAGGACGCCGCGAAGGGAATACCCACAGCAAAGATAGAACCACCAATACCCAGGAAGAAGGCTACAACCAGCAGCAAGGGGAAGCTGGTAGTGAAAGCGCCCACCAAGCCCACGACGAGCACCATAGCAGCGGTGAGAGTCAATAGAGCGGTAAACATAACCCTGCCACCAAAGCGGTCAGTCATCGCGCCCACCGGAATACGAGCAACCGCGCCCACAATAACCGGCATAGCAATGAGCAAACTCAACTGCCCAGGAGTGAGATGAAAGGCTTCCTTGTAGTAAGACTTTGCCAGTGGACCAATCATGGTCCAGCCCCAGAAACCAATCAACGAAGCTAGGGTAGCCATGATGACATTCTTAAGCTGACCCTTCAGTTGTGGATCGCGTTCCACAGTCGTAGTACTCATCTTTTCCTCATTTGTTGATGTGTGTGAAGGAACCTGCCGTACATCTTTTTTAGCTCCTTAGAAATATCTATTTCAGATTGCTACTGTTATCGGAAGTTCCTACCGGATCCCAACCGCGGCGTCGTCCGACCTTTTCTCCCCCACGTGAGCGGTACACAATGTAGGGGCGGAAAAGGTAGTGAATCGGCGCGGTAAAAGCGTGAACCAGGCGTGTGAATGGCCACAGCGCAAAGAGAGCAAAAGCCAATAAGATATGCATTTTGAAGGTGAATGGAATGTCACGCATCAAACCCACTTCGGGTTGGAACAAGAATAGCGAGCGGAACCAAGGAGAGATATCTGCTCGATAGTTATGCCCGTGATGACCCTGCATCGCACTGAAAATAGTGACTCCGATTCCGAACACGATGACAGCCATCAAAGACACGTACATAATCTTGTCGCTGATAGTAGTCGCCGCAAAAACAGACTTATTAGTACGACGGCGGAAGATCATCACTATCAGCCCGAACAGAACCGCCAAACCAAACGGGATGCCCATGATGAGTGCACCCGCGTGGTACATCTCATCGGTAATCCCCAGAGCCGCAGTCCAGCTCGCAGGAATCATCAGACCTACAATGTGACCGCCTAAAACACCGACCAAACCATAGTGAAAAAGTGGAGACGCAATTTTAAGAATCTTTGACTCATAGAACTGCGAAGACCTGGTGGTCCACCCAAACTGGTCGTATTTGTAACGCCAGATGGTGCCGCCAATAAGAATGACAATCACCATGTAGGGCAAGACACCCCAGAGGAAAGTATCAAGGATATTCATCGGTGAGCTCCTGACTGAGGTTGAAGAAGGGGAAGAAGACGAGGATCTGAGGCGCCCAAACCCACCTGCTCGGTAGGCGGGCCAAATCCTGCCAATTTTTGAATGTGTTGTACGTCTTCAGGAGATTCCCCCGGCAATGTCGCGCAGATACATTCCACCAATCCGTGAAACGCCAACTTGTCATCGCGTAAAGCCAAACGAAGTAACTCCAGAGACGGCCGGTATGCCTGAAGCGCCGCGCGTCCTGACTTACGGTCAATCAGTGCTGCAAACTCCAGGACTAACGGCAGATAGTCGGGCAGCTCACCGTGTAAATCGGTGACCATTCCCGAATCGCGGTACATCTTTTTGAACCGGCCCAAAGCCTCACCCCGACGACGGGTATCGCCCTCGGTCCAGTAGGAAAGGTGTAGCGCGTGGCGGCGGGATAGATCATATTCCTGCACGTATTCGGCAGCAATTTTTTCTAATGGTGCCGACGCATACCAATCACGAATCTGCTCTACTGCCTCTACGAAAGCGGGGTTATCGATACGGTGAGCCAGTTCCAATAGCTCTGGAATGGTCTGCCGAATCTCCTCAGACGGGTAGCGGAAGAGCACTGAAGATACCTGGTAAATTACCGCATCTTCTTCAGCGCCGCTCCCCCAATCCATGTCAAAAGGATCCCCGCTGGAGGGGCGGACAGGCTCCGCTTCATCTCCCGACTTTCCCAGCAGTTTTGAAAAGAAACCAGCCACTATTTCGCCCTCGTTGAGCCGGCGGTATTAGGAAACATCGCATCGGGGCGGCTGTTTCCGTCCCACATGAAGATATTGACCTTGCCGTCTGCACGAGCAGTGTTGGCGTAGGAGCCAGCTGATACAGGGTTGGGGCGAGCGCCGGTGCCGCTAAATGCGTCATCATAGAGCATTCCTGGACCGCCGTCGCCCTCCAGAGAGCAACCAATTTCTTCGAGGTTATGAGCATCTTCCATATGTGCACGAGGAATCACGTAGCGCTCGTTGTACTTAGAAATAGCCATAAGCCTGTACATCTCATAGATTTGCTCGCCGGTCATGCCCACTGCCTCAGCAATTTCTTCTTTGCCGACGCCGCCGAGGGTGATATCTCGCATGTAAGCACGCATTGCTGCGAGCTTTTTGAGGACATCCACCACAATCTTGGTATCACCAGCAGTAAAGAGCTCTGCGAGGTACTCCACCGGAATGCGAAGGGAGTCGATAGCGCCGAAGAGGTTTTCCTGGGACTCAGCATCGTGACCCTGCTCTTTGAGAAGGTCAATGATGGGTGAAAGCGGCGGAACGTACCAGACCATGGGCATGGTGCGGTATTCGGGATGAAGGGGAAGGGCGATCTTCCATTCCTTCGCCAGCTTGTAGACCGGTGACTTCTGCGCCGCTTCAATCCACGACTGCTGGATGCCCTGCTTCTTCGCTTCGCGAATCACTTCAGGGTCAAACGGGTCGAGCATAATATCTAACTGCGCTTCGTAAAGATCTTGATCGTTCTCGACCGAAGCAGCCTCTGTCACGCGATCGGCGTCGTACAGGAAAATACCGATGTAGCGCATACGACCCACGCAGGTTTCGGCACAAACGGTGGGGATACCGTGCTCTAAGCGGGGGTAGCAGAAAGTACATTTCTCAGCTTTACCGCTCTTGTGGTTGAAGTAAATCTTCTTGTAAGGGCAACCGGTAATGCACTGACGCCAACCACGGCAACGGTCTTGGTCCACCAGGACAATGCCGTCTTCGCTACGCTTATAGATCGCGCCGGAGGGGCAGGAAGCCATGCAGGAAGGGTTCAGGCAGTGCTCGCAGATGCGAGGCAGGTAGAACATGAAGGTCTGCTCAAATTCGAACTTGATCTTCTCTTCAGATTCCTGACGGATCTTCTGCACGATGGGGTCTTCGTTACCGGTGACGTAAGTACCGCCAAGGTCATCGTCCCAGTTAGCAGACCAGTCAATAGCGGTGTCCTCACCGGTAATCAGAGACTTAGGCTTAGCGACCGGAAAATCATCACCCAAAGGTGCCGAAATCAGATTCTGGTAGTCATAGGTCCAGGGCTCATAATAGTCGGTCATCTGAGGCTGAATGGGTGAAGCAAAAATGGTGAAAAGCTTCTTGAAACGGTTACCCGCCTTCAGCTCCAGACGCCCCTTCTTATTAAGAGTCCACCCGCCCTTCCACTTTTCTTGGTCTTCATAACGCTTGGGGTAACCCAAACCGGGGCGGGTTTCCACGTTATTGAACCAGACGTATTCAGTACCGGCACGGTTTGTCCATGCTTGCTTACAGGTCACGGAACAGGTGTGGCAACCCAGGCACTTATCCAGTGCCATAATCATTGATACTTGAGCCATTACTCGCATTAGTAGGTGACCTCCTGGTTGCGGCGACGGATAACAGAGACGATGTCTCTCTGGTTACCAGTGGGACCGAGGTAGTTGAAAGCGTATGCCTGGTGAGCATAACCACCAATGAGGTGGGTGGGCTTAACCAAGATACGGGTGACGGAGTTGTGGATACCGCCACGCTTGCCGGTTGCTTCTGACTTAGGAATATCCACCAGACGCTCCTGGGCGTGGTGAACATAGACGACGCCGGTGGGCAGACGGTGCGAAACCACCGCGCGTCCCACGAAAACGCCGTTATCGTTCACACACTCGATCCAGTCGTTATCCTTGACACCAATCTTGGCGGCGTCGTCGGGGTTCAGCCAGGCATGAGAGCCACCGCGTGAGAGCGCCAGCATGTAGAGGTTGTCGTGGTAGGACGAGTGAATGGACCACTTATTGTGCGGGGTCATGTAGCGCACCGCGATAGTGACCTCATCCTGCTGCTCCCCCAGCTTGGGCTGGTTGAAGAGCTGGTTCATGTCCAACGGCGGGCGGTAGGTAGGCATCTGCTCACCCATTTCGCTCATCCAGTCGTGGTCCAAGAAAAAGTGCATACGACCGGTGAGGGTGTGGAAGGGTTTCAACTGCTCGGTATTGAGCGTGAACGGCGCATAGCGACGTCCGCCAGTTTCCGAACCAGACCACTCGGGCGAAGTAAACACGGGACAGGGGCGATCCTGGGTGTCCTTGAAGGTAATGCGTTTTTCCTCATTGCCTTCAGCCAGGTGCACGAACTTCTTGCCCACGCGCTTCTCTAACTCTTTGAAGGCCTTGATAGCTACGGGACCGTTTGAGGTACCTGATAGCGCAAGGATGGTATCGCAGAGCTTGGAATCGGTGTCAATCGCCGGGCGACCTGCACCCTTACCCGAATCCATTACACCGTTCTCCTCGGCGAGCTTTGCCAGCTCGTCGTTGACGTCAACGGTAATTGCCTTGGTCGTCGTACCTAAGGTAGAGAGCAAGGGGCCGACCGAGGTGTACATCTCGTAGAGGGCAGGGTAATCACGTTCGACCATCGCAAAGATGGGCATGTTCTTACCTGGTACACCTTTCTTGCCCTCGTTCTTCCAATCGCAGGAGTGACCACCGGGCTGAGCAATCTGCCCTGGGGTGTCATGCTGCAACGGAACAGAGACCAAATCCTTTTGCGCCGGCAGATGCTTCTTGGACAGCTGCGAGAAGACCCATGCCAATTCCTTGAAAATCTGGTGGTCAGTCTTGGTCTCCCACGGCGGATCGATGGCCGGAGTGAAAGCGTGGATGTAGGGGTGCATATCGGTGGAGGAAATATCGAATTTCTCATACCAGGTAGCGGCAGGGAACACGATATCCGAGGACAGCGTAGAAGAGGTCATGCGGAAATCCGCGGTGACCAACAAGTCCAGCTTACCCTGGGGCGCCTCGTCGTACCACTTAACCTCGCGCGGCTTGCTTTCTACGGTGTCTTTACCCATCACCGAGTTGTGGGTACCCAGCAGGTGCTTGAGGAAGTATTCTTCGCCCTTTGCGGAGGAGCCCAGCAAGTTATTACGCCAGAGCATGAGGGTACGGGGCCAGTTCACAGGGTTGTCGATATCTTCTACCGAGAACTGCAAGCTACCCTCGTTGAGACGATCCGCTACATATGCAGCAGGAGTGTCTGCGGCACCGGATTCAACGGCAGCAGCTGCTTCTTGTGCCAACTGGGTGGGATTTTCATTGAACTGTGGATACATCGGCATCCACCCCATACGGGTAGTACGCGCCACGATATCTGCCGTATGAACGCCCTTCAGCTCACCCTTAGCTAGCGGAGACTGTATTGAATCGGAAGAATAGCCGTCTTGACGCCACTGGTCAGTATGCATGTACCAGAACGAAGTACCTGCCTGAGTGCGAGGAGGGCGAACCCAGTCCAAGGCATTTGCCATATGTGCCCAGCCGGTAATGGGGCGAGCCTTTTCCTGCCCCACGTAGTGAGCCCAGCCGCCACCATTGCGACCTTCACAACCGCACATCTGTAACAAAGCCAAAATAGCGCGGTAGGTAGCGTCGCCGTGGTACCACTGGCAGATACCTGCACCCATGATAATCATGGTGCGACCGCCTGAATCAATCGAGTTCTGAGCGAATTCACGCGCCACACGAATGACAGCTTCTGCAGGAACGGAAGTAATTTCCTCCTGCCAGGCAGGAGTGTACTGAGTTTCGAGATCCTCGAAATCACGGGCAAATTGCCCCGGCAAATGGAGTTGCGGGCGAGCCACACCGTACTGAGCCAAAATCAGGTCAAATACGGTGCACACTTCCATTCCCTCCACCAAAATGGTGGGAACACCACGAGAAACCACATGTCCGGCACCATTGGGGGTATCAAAGGCAGGCATCTTGATTTCAGCCACGCCTGTTGCACCACCGGGAATATCAGCTACTGACAGAGCAGGCTTAATCCCGTCAAGATCAAGATTCCACTTGCCCATATCTTCAGCGTTATAGCGGTGGCCCAAGGTGCCGTTAGGAACGATTACTTCACCTGTCGCGCGGTCAAGAAGAGCCGTCTTGAAATCAGGATCCGCCATCGAGGCACCCTGTGCCAAATCGGCAGCTTTCACAAACTTATGAGGCACCTTGATGCCGTCTTCACGGGTTTCCAATCGAACAAGGAAGGGGAAATCAGTAAAGGTGGTGGTGTAATCCTCAAAGAATTCCACCCGCTGGTCTACAAAGTTCTCTTTGAGAATGACATGGCCCATCGCCATCGCCAAAGCAGCATCAGTACCGGGCTGAGCAGGTAGCCATTCATCGGCGAACTTGGTGTTATCAGCGTAGTCAGGGGAAACAGAGACAACCTTGGTTCCGCGATAACGAACTTCAGCAACCCAGTGAGCATCTGGAGTACGCGTGACGGGGATGTTGGAACCCCACATCATCAGGTAGGTTGCATCCCACCAGTCACCCGATTCACGAACGTCAGTCTGGTCACCAAAGACCTGAGGGGATGCCACCGGAAGGTCGGCATACCAGTCATAGAAAGAAGTCATGACGCCGCCGAGCAACTCGATATAACGAGCGCCCGAAGCATGCGATGCCATAGATTTAGCAGGAATAGGTGAGAAACCGATGTTGCGGTCGGGACCGTATTCCTGAATGGTATGAATCTGTGCCGATGCCACCATCTCTAGGGCTTCGGTCCAGGTTCCGCGCACTAGACCGCCCTTACCGCGAGCTTTTACGTAGCGCTCGCGTTTGGCGGGGTCAGTGACGATAGATTTCCACGCCAATACAGGATCGCCGTTATGGATGGCTTTAGCTTCGCGGTACATCTCCAAGAGAGGTCCGCGGATGTAGGGGTACTTCACACGAGAAGGTGAATAGGTGTACCAGGAGAAAGAAGCACCACGGGGGCAACCACGAGGTTCATACTCTGGGCGATCAGGACCGACGGTGGGGTAATCGGTTGCCTGAGCTTCCCAGGTAATAACGCCGTCCTTGACAAAGACTTGCCAGGAGCAGGAACCGGTGCAGTTCACACCGTGGGTGGAGCGCACCACTTTGTCGTAGCTCCAACGGTCACGATAGAAAACGTCGCCGCGGCGCCCGCCTTCACGAAAAACTGCGCGTCCGTCGTCAGATTCGTCCCATTTGGAGAAGAATTTGCCGAATTTGAGGAGTTGGTCCGAAAAGGGGCCGTCGACTTTCGCCCCGGAGGGGGTACTGCGCCCCCTGGTGTTAGCTGTCTCAGTCATACCTCAATCGTACGAAAATTTAGGTATGAAAAATACCAAATAAAAATTTGCGCTAATTAGGGCTTTCATAAGGGAAGAATCTTTGCTTTAGATATTTAGCTTTTCTGATTCAACCATTGAGCAAGACCACCAGCAATATTAAATGCCCGTTCTGCCCCGTGATTTCGGAAGATTTCCGCCGCCGCAGAGGACCGTGGTCCGCCTGAACAGAAAAAGCCTAAAAGCGCAGTTTCTCCGCCAAAATGCGCAGAAATATAAGCCTTGAGAGTACCCTCTTGCCCCATTTTCTGAAGCTGTCCATAGGGCAAATTAATAGACCCCGGCACTGTCAATGCCAGATGCTCCGCAGGTTCTCGAACATCAATGAGGAAAGTGTTTTCTTTATCTTGGGCGCGCTCAAATTCTTCCCAGGAAAGCTCGTCTAGGGACGAGTTACTGTCCTTCGGGGGAGAAGAAACCGAATTGTGACGGTTTATTAAGTTTGGCTCTTTTTTACCTTTACCCTGTTCTGACTTATCCGAATGCGGCTCCTGCACTTCCTCATTCTGTGCTAGAAGAGGTATATATTCCCAGCGTCCTTCGAGCCCAGAATAGTAGCCCACCTGCCCTATCAGAGGGTTTCCGATTTCGGCAAGAATCTTCAGGGCTTCCATCGCCATAGATGTGCCCACTACACCCGCCAGCGCACCGATGACGCCCGCCGTCGAGCACGTGGGGACAGTTCCAGGAGCAGGTTGAACAGGATAGAGATCTTCATAGACCGGCCCATGACCCTGCCAAAAAACGCTCATCTGTGCGTCAAAACCTAAAATCGCCGCCCAGATGTGCGCTATTCCTGCCCGTGCGCAAGCGCGAGATGCGATATAGCGGGTTTCAAAATTATCGCTGCCGTCAAGCACAACCGATGCGCCAGCAAACAGTACATCAACGTTCTCTTCCGTCAGGCGTTTCTCTACTGTTCGCACCGTGATAAACGGGTTCAGCGAGCGCAAAGAGTCCGCTGCGGACTGAGCTTTGGAGTTTTCGACCCGCGAGAACGTATGTATCACTTGCCGGTGCAGGTTGGAAATTTCCACTGCATCGTCGTCGATGATGGTGATAGTGCCTACCCCGGCTCCCGCCAAATAGAGCAAGGCCGGCGCACCTAGTCCTCCCGCGCCGATTACCACTGCGTGAGAATTTTTCAGTTTTTTCTGCCCTTCCATTCCGAGTTCGGGCAGAATCATTTGACGGCCGTAGAGCTTATATTCGCTCGGTGAAAAATTCTCGTGCATATTTGCCTAGTTTTCGGTTGAAGAGGCCGGGTTGGTGTCGATACCGACCCATTCGACGGAGCCGTCTACCAGTTCTTGTTCTTTCCAGATGGGTACTTCTGCTTTGATCCGATCTGCTGCGTTCTGGCACGCGGCAAAAGCTTGCCCGCGATGAGCCGCCGCTGCTAAGACGGTCAGTGCAGATTCGCCAATCTTTATAGGCCCCACGCGGTGTACCGCCCAGAGCCGAACGCCATCGATTTCCTCAGCGACGCTTTGCACTGTGCGTGCTATGAATTCGCGAGCTTGGGGGTGGGCAGAGTAGGAAAGCCCGGCAACAGCTGCGCCGTGGTCGTGATTGCGCACTATGCCGTCGAAAATGACCAGCGCACCCATTTGGTCAGTCATTACGTGCATTTTCGCAGAGGCGAGGAGGGGTTCCAAGGGCGATTCGGTGATATCGGTGTGCAGAACCAGCGATTCAGAAGGTTCCAGCGCATCGGTGGAGTGAAGGTTAGTGGTCATGGTAATCCTTAAGCTGTCGGCAGATGTGTTCAATGATGGGGTCCAAGACCGCGCAGCCGTCTTTCACTCCCCCTTGTGAACCCGGCAGAGTCATCACAAAGGTTCGGCCAATGACGCCGGCAACCCCCCTGCTCAGTACAGCGGCGGGTGTGCTTTCCATACCCTTTTGCCAGAAGGCATGCATAATTCCCGGGATTTCTTTGTCCAGGTGCGGCCGGACAGCTTCTACCGTTTGATCATCGGTGTTCAATCCCGTTCCGCCTGAGAGCAGAAGGAGGGTCGGCAGATTTCCCTGTTCCACCAAGTCAGCAAAGTGTTCAACGATTTGGCTATCTGCAATCACGGTCGCATCGGGTGTTTCAAAACCTTGCGAGCGCAACCAGTCCACCGCGATTGGTCCTGATTTATCTTCGTAGATTCCTTTGGACGCGCGGGTGGAGCAGACAATGACTAGTCCGCTGCGATTTTCTGGCATGTCGTACGATTCGTCTTTCATTGAAAGCTCCCCTCTCAGGGGTCGATGGTGTTTTGCCGGGTCAAGTTCTATGACTGGGGTTTGTTCTGAACAGACCAGTCCCCTGATTTTCCACCAGACTTTTCGAGCACACGAATATCGGTAATCACGGCGAATTTATCTACTGCTTTAATCATGTCGAACACGGTGAGTGCGGCTGTGGACACTGCAGTGAGTGCTTCCATCTCAACCCCGGTCACTCCGCGCGTCTTAACGGAGGCTTCGATGCGCACCCCATTTTCTAGTCGCTCAAAATCAACGGTGATTTTACCCAGCGGGAGGGGATGGCACAGGGGAATGATATCTGGGGTGTGTTTGGCACCGAGGATTCCGGCTACCCGGGCTACGGGCAAAGCATCGCCTTTGGGAAGGTCTGCATCAAAGATTTGTTCGACGACGTCGGGGCGGGTGAGCACCGTAGCTTCGGCGAGCGCGATCCGGGTGGTCACTGATTTTTCGGTGACATCAACCATGTGCGCTGAACCGTCTTCTCTCACGTGGGTGAGGTGGTCTGATTCTGCCAAAGTTTGCTCCTACATCGTTTCGATTGTTGAAAGGGGGTACCACCGCAGAATATCACCGTTGGTGTAGTGCTTGTTCGGTTCTATCTCTACTAGCGCATTTGCTTGGGCGGCGCGGTGCAGAAGATGCGATCCGGTTTGTGGGTCTGGTTCAATCAGCCATTCTGCGGTGGCGTTGGATTCTGATGACGCGCGGGTGATGGTGGCGCGGCGGTATTGGGTTTTGCCGGCTAAACCTTCGAGGGGTTCCGCGGTTTGCAGTTTGCCCAGATGGGTGCCGGTATAGTACCAGGAGGTATTAAGGTGGGGTCTGAGGAACATGCGGTAGGAGATGAGGGTGCTGACGGGGTTGCCGGGAAATGCCAGCCAGAGGATGTTCTCTGAGCTACCTCGATGCGCTAGTTCCATGATTCCTTGAGGGCCGCCCGGTTGCTGGCTGACGTGGCCGAACCATAATTTTTGGACAGTAAGTTCGGTGGGATTCTCCATGAGCAGGTGAATCGCGTTCTTGATGACTTCGAATTTTCCGTGGCTAATGCCGCCGGAGGAGATGATCAGATGCGGGGAGAATTCATGGATAGCTTGGTCCAGATGATGAATGAGCTTCTGAGGATCATCTTGGATATGCAGATGCTTGCTGATGGCAGAGTCTTCTGCAAGAAGCTGTATGAGCATGGGCCCATTGGCGTCGCGGATGTGGGAAGGTGCGGGGGTATCGTTAGCCGCTACTTCATCGCCGCCGGTTACCACTAGCACACGCCGTGCGCCCTGAACCGTGACTTCCTTGATACCTTGAGCAGCTAGAGCGCCCACAAGTACAGCAGAAATTTTCTCCCCGGCGCGAGCGAGAATCTCCCCGGCTTTGATGTCCTCTCCCGGCTGACGCACAAACTGCCCCGGTTGTGTCGTCGGTATATAGACCTCGCTCTGAAAAGCTGCGAAACTTCCGTCCTTTTCCCCTTGCGGTTCACATTTTTCTTCGGGGACGACGGCGCTCAATCCGGCGGGGACTTCTGCGCCGGTCATAATCGGGTAGGCGGTGCCGTCTTCGGGTACAAAGTTTTTGAGACTTGCTCCCGCTGCAATATCTGCTCCCACGGTGAAGATGCGTGAGGTACTCACGGCAGCATGGGCGGTGAGGGCATAACCGTCCATCTGGGAATTAGGAAATGCCGGGACGTTCTCGGGAGCAAGAATATCTTCGGCCAAAACCCGCCCATTTGATTGCGCCAGAGCAACGCGTTCGGGCTCGAGGTCAGGGAGCTGTAGAAAGCGTTCGCGCACCAATGTTTGGTAGTTCTTTGGCGAGAGTGATTGTTCGCTCGAATAGGTTGTGGTCATCGCGCACCTCGTAAGCGTTGTAGGGCAATGAGTAAAAGAGCTAGTCCAAGAATGATGAGATACAGGCTCATGAGCATCAGTGAAGATCCCAGTGCCTCGGGCATCAAGTTTGAGCTGAGCATCAGCTCGATGTTGAGGGGAATCGTACGGGTCTTTTCAGCGATATTTCCCGCGAAGGTGACAGTCGCCCCGTACTCCCCCAGAGCTCGGGCAAATGCCAGCAGAAAAGCAGTGGCAAGACCGGGATAGGACAGAGGTAGTAGCACTTTGAGGGTAATCTCCCACGGAGTAGCACCTTCTACATACGCTAGTTCTTCAAATTCCCGCGGAATGGTACGCAAAGTGGTGACCGCCGTCGCAACGAAAAAGGGCAAACCAACAAATATCTGAGTCAGCACGACGGCGAACGGAGTGAAGGGAATCGAAACTCCAACCTCATTGAGCCACTGCCCTACCAGCCCCCGTCGTCCCCAGAAAAAGGTCAGCGCCAAACCAGAGACAACCGGTGAAAGTATGACCGGCGTATAAAGGAAAGCATAGAGAACCATACTCAGTTTTTTCCACCGCGTACGGTCCAGAACCTGGGTAAAAATTAGCGACAGGGGCAGACCGAGCACACCGCAAACCGCCGTAGAGATCAGTGCCGTGAGCACAGAGAGCCGAGTAGCTGCAAGAGCATCGGGATTAGACAGTAGTTGCGCAGTATCTTTCCAGGGGATATGAAATGCCAGACCAGCTAAAGGACCAAGAATTGCAAAGACGCCCAGGGAGGCAGGAAGAGCAAAAACCCACGGAACCGAACGAAAGGCAGTGTGCTTTTTCATCAGTCTCCGTGGGTTGCGTAGTATCTTCAGAAGTCTAGAAGCACTATTCTACGTTTGCGCAGGCTACTTTGCAGAACCAAAGTTATACTGGCTCATTATCTTTTGAGCCTCGTCCCCGCTCAGCCAAGCGGCAAAGTCAGAAGCTACTGAGTTCTGTTTCCCCTGGTTAGTAAGAGCCATGGGATAGACATTATCCTCTAGATCAGGAAGGTCAATCACCGTGATGTCCTGGTCTTTTTTCAGGTGGGCGGCGTCGGCGGAGTAAATAAATCCAGCGTCCACTGCACCACTGGCTACTTTGGTAGAAACGTCAGATACGTTCTTCTCCTCCGTTGCATTGCCCAGTTCTACATGCTGGTTGTCTAGCTCCTGATGAGCAAGATTGCCGCAGGGCACCTCAGCGGCGCAAATTGCGGTGGTCACCGAGTCTGAGGCGAGATCTTTAACAGCAGAAATCTTGCCGGGGTTCCCTGCTGAGGTAGCCAGGACCAGGCGGTTCGTTGCAATAACCCTAGGTTCAGATTCTTTGAGGTCTTCTATCGATGTACGGGCGCCGTCCATCGTTTTTTGATCTGCGGTAATGAGCACATCAGGGGTAGCACCCTGCTGCATCTGCTGTACCAACTTCGAAGACCCTGCAAAGTTGAAAGAGACGTCCACTCCAGGATGCTCTTTCTCATACGCTTTCTCTAGTTCAGCACCGGCAGAATTGAGGGAAGCTGCGGCGAATACTTCTACGGTTCCACCTTCCTGAGAAGGAGAAGAACTTGAGCTGGCAGTATCAGAGTTAGCCCCGCATCCAGCTAAGGAAACGGTAGAAATAACACCTGCACTGAGTAAAGTTTTTTTGATATGAGAGTGTACTCCCACAGGGTAACCGCCTATTCAGCCCAAAACGAGAATATGGTTATCGAAGGTTTTTCCGACTAATGTAAATATAACCGTTTTGATACCAAATTTGTGAAGAGAGGTAACAATTGGCATTGAAGTTTAGCCCCGATGCGAATTCCGCCGGTGCTAGCGAAAAGCCTGCGACTTCTGGATCTGGCACCCTCATTGCCGGCGCAACCTTACCCATTGTGTCCCAGCACGAGTCGACCATGCCCTCTGAGCTCAAAAAGTCTGGCCCTCTCGTTGATCAGTGGGGGCGCAACGCCACTGACCTGCGCATTTCTCTCACCGATAAATGCAACTTACGCTGCCAATACTGCATGCCCGCCGAGGGTCTCGATTGGTTGCCCAACAACCGGCTATTAACCGCCGAAGAAATCGTGCGCCTGGCTCGCATTGGAATTGAAGAACTAGGGGTGGAAGAGATTCGCTTTACTGGCGGTGAGCCTTTGTTGCGCAAAGAACTTCCCGATATTCTCCGGGACATCCACCACGCCCACCCTGAAATTCCTCTGTCGATAACCACCAACGGCATGGGGTTAGAAAAACACGCGGATAAGCTCAAAGCCGCAGGGCTGAAACGCATCAACGTTTCCTTAGATTCCATTTGCCCCGAAACCTTTGCCGAGCTGACCCGCCGTGACCGGCTCTCCGACGTCCTCAAAGGCGTGGACTACGCAGCATCCATCGGGCTCAACCCCGTCAAAATCAATGCGGTACTGATGCCCGGTATTAATGACGGCGAAGCAGCGGATCTGTTGGAATGGGCAGTGACCAAGGGGTATCAGCTACGCTTCATTGAGCAAATGCCCATCGACGCCGACAACCGCTGGACGCGCGAAGGCACCATCACCGCCGCCGAGATTCGCGAAAAACTCTCTGAAAAATTTGTGCTACATCAAGAGCCCGGACCCCGCGGCTCTGCCCCTGCTGCTCTGTGGGATGTCTACCCCTTAGGTACCCAAGAATTTGACCCCGCGAAGGCACTGGGCAAAGTAGGGATTATCGCTTCAGTGACCGAGCCCTTCTGCTCCACCTGCACCCGCACCCGACTGACCGCAGACGGTAAAGTCCGCTCTTGCCTTTTCTCGCAAACTGAAACAGACCTCATGGAGATTTTGCGTTCCGATGCCACCGACCAGGAAGTGGCAGTGCGCTGGCGAGAGGCAATGTGGGAGAAACCTGCAGCCCACGGTGCCAACAATGCGGGCTTCGAAACGCAAGAATTTGTACAACCCAGCCGTTCTATGAGTGCCATCGGAGGCTAACGCATGATTACCGTTCATTTTTTTGCCGCGGCGCGCGCAGCAGCCGGGCAAAGCAACCAATCTATTATTCCCGCAGAAATATCTTCTGACCAGCCCACGGTGGGTGAAATTGTCGCTTACCTCGGCAATACCCATTCAGGGCGTACACCTTCGGGCATGAGCCTGGGCCAGGTACTGGAACAGTGCTCTTTTCTGGTGAACGGCGCTCGCGCTGATCTGGATGTGAAGGTGCCCGACGGCGTCCGCCTAGATGTTCTACCTCCCTTTGCCGGCGGTTAAGCTCCATGAAAAACTCTTATCCTGAGTATGCAGCGATTGTGGTCGCTGGTGGTCGTTCTTCACGCTTGGGAGGAACTCCTAAGGCATCGCTCTCCAACGGTTCGAAAACACTTTTAGCATCCTCCCTACAGGCGGTTGCAACCGCACGGCAACGTGTGGTGGTAGGTCCAAGCGATTTACCCGTACCCGCCGATGTTAAACTCACCCGAGAAGACCCGCCCTTTTCCGGGCCTGCCGCTGCAATCACAGCGGGGGTACGAGCGCTATCGCCATCCTGCGAGTGGACCTGCGTCATCGCCGTCGATATGCCCCGCATAGCAGAAGCTATCGATGCTTTATTGGAAGTATCTCGTCAGGCTCCGGCAGATATTGAAGGGTTCTTCGGCGTCTCGGGAGAAATCGCGCAGCCGCTGGTAGGTATTTACCGCACGGAGAATCTCCGGCGGGTCTTCGATACTGATACCGCTCACCAATCGGTACGACGCTTTTTGCGTCAGCTTAACCTTCAGGCGGTACCCTTGGACGGCGGAGTAACCGACGACGTCGATACTTGGGAAAGCGCCCACGCCACCGGGTTTGACTCCCCGCAGTGGAACTAAACAAAACTCGTGAAATTTACGAATGTTGCCGTCCAGTGGCACCAAACTTTATTGCACCATCACAAGGAACAGAATATGCACCATACCCGCTGGGAAGATGCCGTTTCCCTCATGCACCAGCGTGGCACTCGCGCCGCTCAAACCCATGAACGGGTCGGTCTTGCTGATGCCATCGGACGAGTCCTAGCAGAGGATGTGCACACTTTAGTTCCCCTGCCTCATTACAATTCTTCCGCTATGGACGGTTACGCAGTGTGCGGTTCTGGACCTTGGATACTTAAGGATGCCGAAGAACCGTCTACCCATGAGAACCGTCATCGTCGGACGGTAGAGCTACAGGACGGTGAAGCCGCCACCATCCTCACCGGCGGATTGATACCCCCGGGGACAACTGCAGTAATCCGGCTGGAGTGGGTTCATCTGGAAGAGCAGGATGGATCAACGCTGGTGGTTTCGGATCGCGGTGAACCGCTACCGGGGTCTGATATGCGCAACCGAGGTGAAGAGCTCGCTGAGGGAAGCCTTGCGGTGTCTCGTGGCACCCGCTTGGGTGCGCGGCATATAGCTTTTCTAGCGGTGTGCGGGTTTGATACCGTCCCGGTGGTTACTCAGCCCACTGTCTCCCTTGCATACACCGGCAACGAGGTCATTACCGAGGGGATACCAGCCCCCGGTGAAGTTCGCGATGCTTATTCTGCCCAATTCCCAGCGATTTTGAGCTCCATGGGTGCGAAGGTGCAAGGCACCGCTCGCCTGCACGATGATATGGATGAACTCCACCGCTGGTTCCAATCAGATAGCTGTATGGCATCAGATTTGTTGGTTCTCACCGGTGGTTCTTCTACCTCAGAAGTTGATCTTGTGCGTCGATTGCTGAGCGAGCTTGATGCCCATTATCTTTTTGAGGCAGTTGCGGTTCGCCCCGGGCATCCCTGCCTAGCTGCAGAATTGCCTGACGGTCGAATCGTCCTCGGTTTGCCAGGCAACCCGCTGGCAGCTCACACCGCGCTCTATAGCTATCTGCCTGCCTATCTAGCAGGAGTAGCGGGTCAGAATCTACCGGAGCTTCTCTCTGTGGAGTTGACCGAAGATATTCCTCGATTCAAGAAAGCTGACGCGCGGTTGATACCTGCCCGCGTCACTGGTGTGAAAGCCCGCCCCTTCCGTCGAGGCGTTAAGTCGCATATGCTTTCGGCTTTTGCTCAAGCTCAGGCGTTGGTGGTTATTCCTCCTGAGGGTGCAGTTGCCGGTGAAAAAGTTCAGGCGCTGCCACTCACCGTTTAGTCCTCGTTAGATGCTCCTGTGCTAGGTGGAGAGCGCAGTTCTCTCTATAATCAGGGAGTATATCTTTCCAGCTGTCAGGAGAAACCGTGGCTAAACCAAAACTTGCTGATGTTGCCCGGGTCGCTGGCGTCTCCCCCACTACGGTCTCTCGCGTACTCAATAGCCGGGGTTACCTCTCGCAAGAAACTCGCGAGAAAGTCTATGAAGCTATGCGGGAGATTAACTATCGACCCAATGCCATTGCTCGCTCCCTTCAAGAGCAGAAAACGCATCTGATTGGTTTAGTTTTTCCGACTGTTTCAAACCCTTTTTATGGTGAGTTAGCGTATCGGATTGAGTCGAAGTTAGCGGACGCCGGGTACAAGGTCATTCTGTGTAACAGCGAAGATCACCCAGAATTAGAGGCTCGTTATCTGGATATGCTCATGGGCAATCAGGTAGACGGGTTGGTCACTGGCGCGCATTCGGATGTTTTGGCGTTGGCTCCCCATCTTGAAGCTCCGCTGGTCACTATCGACCGCATTAATGGCGGTGGATACCCAAATATCCGCTGTGACAATTTCACAGGTGCGCTCCAGGCTACAGAGTCTCTTATTGCTACGGGTGTTCGTCGCATCGTGCATTTTACTTCTACCGTCTCCGAACAAAATCTGCGCCAGCAGGGATATTCCAAGGCTATGAGCGCCGCTGGTTTAGAGCCGGAAATAGTGGAGCTGGGTTTCAGATCGAGCGATGGCGAGCATCGACAAACGATTAATAATTTTCTCGATTCGGAACCCACCGTGGAAGCAGTTTTTGCGTCCAACGACGGATATGCGGCGATGGCTCTCCAATGGGCGTACGTCCGAGGCAAGAAGGTGCCCGAGGACTTTTCGGTCATCGGGTTTGACGGTACCCCCGCGGTGCGATCGTTACTTCCGCAGTTGGCGACCGTCGTCCAGCCTTTTGAGCTGATGGCAGAGCGAACTGTACAACTGTTACTTGCGGCGATAGATGGCGCCGGCTCCAAAAGAACAGATTCAGACCCTTCAGAAGATTCTCCTGCCGACCATAATTTACCGGTTGAGCTGTATCTGGGGCAGACCGTCAAAGCTCAGTCAAACGCAGAGTAATACCTGAACTCAACAAAATATAGCGCTCCGGGAGATATTCTCCCGGAGCGCTATGTTCATAATGCTCATTTGATTTCTGCCCATCAGCGATTGAGGGCAAGAGAGCTATACAGCTTTTGAACCTGCTGTTGATTCTAGATTTTTTGCTTCTACGTTCACGAAGGCTTCTCCACTGCGAAGTACAGCCCCGTCATGAACTCCCTGTGCAAATCCGGTTTCTTCAACCGTCTTTTTGGCATTGGTAATGACGAGCGGCGTAGTCAGCGGGTAACCGGCGTCAGCTATGGCTGCTGAGTCGAACTCGACCAGAACGTCGCCTCGCTTAACCTGCTGACCGTTAGTGACCTGAGGAGTAAAGTGCTTGCCGTCGAGTTCAACGGTGTCAAAACCGATGTGCATGAGGAGCTCTAGACCGTTGTCAGCTCGCATACCTACGGCGTGCCCGGTGGGGAACGCTACGGTAATTTTGCCGTCTGCCGGCGCAACCAGTTGCCCGGTAGAAGGTTCGATAGCTGCGCCGGGGCCCAGCGCGCCCGAGGCAAAGGTAGGGTCAGAAACTTCTGCCAGAGCAACCACGCTGCCGTTCATATGAGCGGTGAGCTCATAACCGGGGGTTCCTGCCAGGGTAGGAATCGCTGCAACTGCTTCCGCTTTCGATTCTTCAATCGCTGCATCAATCTTCTCCTGGCGAGCGGCGACGCGGCGACCCCAGAGATATGAAGCAACTGTTGCAAGAATTGCCGATGTAAAGATTGCGATGAAGAATGCGCCCCATCCCCCACCAACAGACGGATCAATAGAGACGAATCCTAGGAATCCTGCAGCGCCAGGGGCAGACGCTTTGACGCCGGTGATGGCGATAATCGTGGCTGCGATAGCAGAAGCACCCATAGCGATATAGAACGGCCAACGAAGGCGAAGATTGACACCAAAGATAGCTGGTTCAGTGATTCCGAGGAAAGCGGACGGCGCCGTCGCTCCAGCTAGAGCCTTCAACTTCTCATCACGCGTGGTAAGGAAAACGCCCAGGGCAGCACCACCCTGCGCCACGTTTGCCATCGAAGCAATCGCGAAAATAAAGGAACCACCCTGAGTGAAAAGCTGCAACTCAATGGGCGGGAACGACTGATGCAAACCAGTAATAACGATGGGTGAATAAAACAAACCAAAGATAAAGCCGCCCACTGGTCCAGCGGTTGTATAGAGCCAGTTAATGCCATCGCCAAGTAGAGTTCCCGCTTTGAACATCACAGGACCGACCGCGATAAACGTCAAGAACCCAGTAATCAAAAGTGTGAGAGTAGGGGTAAAGATAAAGTCGATGACGCCTTTGAGGATCCGATGGAGAAACTTCTCGATGTGAGAAAGGATGAATGCCACCAACAGAATCGGCAAAACAGTACCTTGATAACCCGATTGAGCTACTTGTAGACCAAAAAGATCCCAGTGGGGCATGGTGCCATCTTGAAGAGATACCGCTACCTCATAGCCATTCACCAAAGCAGGTGAAACCATGGCAGCGCCCATCGTTAAACCGAGGTATGGATTACCACCAAAAACTTTAGTGGCCGAGAATCCCACAAGAATCGGAAGAAATGCAAATGCAGCCGCCGAAAGCATATTGACAATTTCAGAGAAACCAGCCCACTCAGGATGCAAGTCCACGAAAGAAAGTTCGGGGTCAAATAGCTTCGGAGCGGTCAATACGTTGTTGAGCGCCATCAAAATACCTGCGCCAACCAGCACAGGAATGATGGGAAGGAAAATATCAGAGACCGTTTTTAGAAAACGCGTTCCTAAGTTGCCCTTTCCTGCCGCTACCGACTTCAGCTCGTCCTTGCTTGCCTCAGGCATGCCTGCGGCGGACATGTGCTTATAAACTTCGTTGACGTCGCCAGGGCCTACGATAATTTGGAACTGGCCGGCGTTTTCGAACGTGCCCTTGAGATTTTCGTTGGAATCAAGCGCGGCTTGATCGACGGCATTTTGATCTTTGAGGACGAGACGCAGACGGGTGGCACAGTGCGCACCTGCTTGAATGTTGTTGACGCCGCCAACACTTTTCAGAACGTCTTCAGCCACGGATTTATGATCCATGTTTTCTCCTGACTGAGTTACTTTTTGATGCGCGCTATGCCCCATCAAAAGAGAGCTACATACTGTATGTGCGCCCTTATGCTAATCGTTTGACACATTACCATAATTTCATGTTTTTGTAACCTGCGTTACGTCCATCGCTCTTGGTCAACCGAAGGATTTTTCTCCCTATCTCATCGGGATAAACGGGCTACTTTGACGTCGCTCACCACATCCGACGCCGGCTCCCCCAGCACATCATGGAATATCGCGCTTTCCAGTTCGCCCGTCAGATAAATCCGCCCTGTAAATGATTCGGCACCATCGTCGAAAAACGCCTCGATAGCCGATCCATCGAAGAGAATATCGAAGGTATGGGTACCTTGCGCAGGAATAGAACGACGCCGCAACGCCCCACCAACTGTGTACCGAGATCCATCGCGATCCATAATCAACAAATCTCGATCAAAAGTAATCTGCAATGCCCGCCCTTGTTCATCGTTGAAGCTGAGCATCACGGGTTGCTGGGCGACATCGACAGTGCCCTGCAGGCGGAAAGTACGGGCACCTTCAAGTTCCCCTATTCGACCATTGGAGTTCAAATGGAGTGGTTCAAAAGGCATGGAGTCTTCGAGCTGCTCCACAGGAGCCTGCATGATTTTGCCGCCTGACAAAGTCAAATACCGGGGATAAGTGAGCATGTGAATCCAGTGGTAAGCCCATGAGGGTTGGTCGTCTTCATCTGCGTTACCTAGCCATGCCATTAGCACTGCTCGCTCTTCATCGCCTGTATTACTAATAATCTGCGGCGCATAAAATTCGAAGCCCGAATCGATTTCGGTAAAGGGGGTGAGAACCTCGAAATGGTTGTCTTTCAGCCGCCCCACCACATAGCCGCACTGAAAAATATTATTAAAATGCTCGCCGTCTGCGTCTATCCCCTGCGGGCAGAACATCAACACATCCAGGGTCTCCCCGGTGACTTGGTCGGGTAATGAGAAAAGGATGGGGCATTCAAACATGTATCCCAGCCCCGTCAAAGTGGGGTCTGAGAAAGAGATTTCCGCCCCGAACTTCCAGTTTCGCCGGTCAGAAGAGGTGTAGTAGACGACGGCACCGGTTAGGTCTTCGCGCTGGGCACCAATCACGGCCCACCATTTGCCGTCGCGCCAAAACACGTGCGGGTCTCTAAAGTGAGCGGTGTAACCTTCAGCCGGTCCGCTAATCAAAGGATTATCAGAATATCGCTCGAAAGTTTCGCCGTCGTCTATGGAGGTAAAAAGGCACTGGTAGCTTTCACGATTTCCCTGGGTGTCTTTGACATTGCCCGTGTAGAAGAATTCCATCGTGCCGTCGGGAGTGACCACGCCAGAACCGGAGTAGCACCCCGATTTGTCATACCATTCCACCGGAGCTATGGCGGTCTTGTCATCGTTCCAGTGGGTCAAGTCTGAGCTGGTCGCATGACGCCAGAAGACAGCGCGCACCGGATGCACGGGCGAATACTGATAGAACGCATGGTACACGCCGTCCTTATATACCAGCCCATTGGGATCATTGAGACGCCCGACGGGAGGGGCAAGGTGCAACGCGGGATAATCGGGATCCGAATGTGCCAATCTGGAAAAACCATCAAACGACTTTTGGGCTTCTACTAATAGTTCTTCGGGGGTGTACTGGGAAGGTATGTAACCCATAGAGAAATAATCCTCAATTCGAAAGTTCAGAAAGGGTGGACGCCGCAACGGCAGGTATTAACGTTCTTCGGCGAGTTTCACAGCGCTGAGATGAATTACTTGCTCAACCGCTGGTTCCCCTGCCGCGTTCAGAACCTGCACTGTGCGTCGGGTGCCGTGGAAGAAGGAGCGTCCGCTGACGGTGGTTTCACCCTCATCAATAAAGAGCTCTAGTGCCGAAGCATCCACCAATAAATCAAAGGTTTTAGTGGAGGAAGGAACGGTTGCTGTACGCGTCCGCTGAGGCCCCCACACGGTGTATTTGGTGCCGGTTCGGTCTACCTTCACAGCATGCGCAGAAATTTCTATGCTGAAAGCGACGCCCCGCTGATCTCCTATGGCTATGGTGACTGGGCCGGTTTCTACGTCAAGCTCTCCAGACACCCGGAAGACCCTGGAATCTTCTACCGCTTCGATGGTTCCATGGTGGTCCAGACTCTGCATCTCCAGCGGCATCGCTTGGTTCAATCCCTCCGCCGGCTGCTGGAATAATTTACCTTCCCGCAGGGAAATCCAGCGGGGAAAAGTCAGCAGGTGCAACCACCGATGATCCCAGGATGGCATCTCATCTTGGTCAGAAATACCAAACCATGCGGCAATTAATGCCCGGTTACCGTCATTGCTACCGTGAAATACCTGTGGAGCATAAAACTCAAAACCTGCATCAAATTCGGTAAAGGGAGTTTCTACCTCAAAATAAAGCCCGTTGAGGTGGCCCACAATGTACCCGGCTTGATATTTATTATTGAATCGTTCGCCGTCAGCGCTCATTCCTTGGGGGCAAAAGAGCATGACATCCTTCTTTTGTCCCGTTATTTGGTCCTGCAACTCAATAATCTGCGGGCATTCGAGCATATATCCGTAGGCGTTAATAGCAGGATCCGAGAAGTCTATCTCTCCTTCAAATTTCCAGTTCCTCCGGTTGGGCGAAGAATAGAGGACGACGGCGCCGGTCAGATCTTCACGTTGCGTGCCAATCATTGCGTAGAACATTCCCGCGCGTTCAAAAACATACGGATCGCGAAAATGAGGGGTGTACCCGGCGGGGGTGCCAGAAATCAGCGGATTATCAGCGCTTCGCTCAAAGGTCTTGCAGTCATCCTGGGAAAGCACAAGGTTCTGATAGGTTTCTCGGGTGCCGTCAGGATTTTTGACGTTGCCGGTGTAAAACAGTTCGAAGGTGCCGTCTTCTGCTAAGAAACAGGAGCCCGAGTAGCATCCGTTACGGTCGTACCAATAAATGGGTGCAATGGCGTTTCTGTGATTGTCCCAGTGAACTAAATCGGTTGACTGAGCATGCCGCCAGAAGATGTCTCGCCCGGGATGCTCAGGTGCGTACTGGTAGAAGGCGTGGTATACCCCATCTTTATAGACCAGCCCATTGGGATCATTGAGTCGACCAACCGGGGGCGCTAGATGTAGCGCTGGGTAATCTGGGTCCGCGATGACTGCGGTGTGATACATACGGTAGGAGGCGTCTGCACCATCAAGAATTTCTTGGGCGCGGGGGTTCATCTGGTGATTGACCATGTTTCTATCGTCTCTTATGTCAAACGTTTGTCATATTCACAGTAGACTACTGAGATTAACGATTCAAAATATTTTAAAGGCGCCCCTACTGCTGACTACATGGTAGCCTCACGCATACCGGTGAAGCCTCGAGTTTATTTCAGGGGTTCACCACTCATTTATTCTCCACAGCGGCGTCAATGCTACTACTGGGGGCTGGATGCCACATACCCACCGCAGGCTTTCCGCCTTTAAATGTGCCCAGTTCGAAGAAACCATGACGGCGATAGAGGGCGGCACTACGAAAGGTAGACGCTTCCAGATATGCAGGGGATTCCCCCAACTGCTGACGGCGAAAATCCAAGAGCGCTCCACCTACTCCCCGTGAGCGAGCATCAGAATGTACCCCGATGGTGTAAAGGTACCAGTGCTTAAACTGTGGGCGTGCACGTAATAATTTCAACTCGGTGATTACACCCCGGGGAAGAGCTAGCCCCAAAATTCTAAAATAGCGTGGAAGTGCTTTCACATCACCTAGAAAATTACCTTTTTGCCCCTCGGGATTAAGCCAAAGAGCAGCACCTAGAACTGTTCCTTCTTCGTCTACAGCCACATCTATTTTCCCGCGAGGCTTGTAAGTGGTTTCGATTTGAAAGCGAAAGAGTCGGCGCACGGTACTAAGCTTGTTAACCCCCCCGACCGCCATGCTCATCACAGGATCTGTTTGAAATGCGTCAGAGAGAGCTTCTATAGCTCCTTCTATCTCTGAATCTTGTGCTTCACGTACTTCAAACGTACTGGGTGGAGTAAACATTCTTGCGCATTTCTCTAGGGTGCAAATTGCTACTTATTCTTTCACTATTAGAGGGATTTAAAGCAATTTTTAACCCAAGAAAATGAAATATTCCGGTTACTTGTAGCGGCTTCTGACGTTTATTAAACAGGTCAGCCCGAGATTGTCGTTAAATCTCGGGCTGACGACGATAAAAACCTAGTTAGCAGTGCCTTTTACCTCTACCTCTAAAAAGACATCACCGGCTGAAATCTCTTCGTCTGAGCGTACCGAATCCGCAAGTGTCGTGTTCTCTACAGCAGTCTTTGCATTGGTAATAACAAGCGGAGTAGTGAGCGGATAACCTGCCGCTTTAATACCTTCGATATCAAATTCTACGAGGACGTCGCCGCGCTTGACTTCCTGCCCCTTTGTTACCACAGGATTGAAGAACTTTCCATCAAGCTCAACGGTATCGAAACCGATGTGCATGAGAATTTCCAAGCCTTCTTCCGTACGCATACCTACGGCATGTCCGGTGGGGAAAGCTACGGTGATTTTTCCATTTGCAGGAGCGACGAGCTTGCCCTGGGCAGGTTCAATCGCTGCGCCAGGACCTAATGCGCCACTGGCAAAGGTCTGATCAGATACTTCTGCCAGAGAAACTGCAGTACCTGTAAGGTGAGCCGCCAAAGTAGTCTTCGAGACAGCTCCTCCCTCTGCAGTGGTTGTCTGCTGCGAGTTATCTGATGCTGGATTTTTGTCTTTAGAAAACAAGCGATTTGCCATTGATTTTAGGCTCATGGTGACTCTCCTTAGCAGTTTCGCAGGGGCTTATAGTCGCTGTCATTCTCACCGGAATGAGAACATCCAGGTGAGAATCAATTTGTTTGAATATATCATGACACCGCCCTCACCCCTGAGTTAGTTTCTATTTTTGACGTCGCTGCACAGACGTTCTGCTATCTAAAATGAACGTTCTATTATTTTGCGCTGATTAGAACTGGTTCTTGTTTCACTTAAAAGCCGCAGGGCGGCACCGTTTGCACGGTACCGCCCTGTGGTACAAAGACTTCGATAAGAATCGAATTTACTTGAGGGTAATGGTTGCGCCAGCGCCCTCGAGCTGTTCCTTAGCCTTCTCAGCGTCTTCTTTGGAAGCACCTTCGAGGACAGCCTTAGGAGCTGAATCAACCAGGTCCTTTGCTTCCTTGAGCCCGAGTGAGGTAAGTGCGCGAACTTCCTTAATAACTGCAATCTTCTTATCGCCAGCGGATTCGAGGATAACGTCGAATTCTGACTGCTCTTCAGCTGCTGCTTCGCCGCCTGCTGCGCCTGCAACTGCAACAGGAGCTGCTGCGGTTACGTCGAATTCTTCTTCGAATGCCTTAACGAATTCGGAAACCTCAACGAGTGAAAGTTCCTTGAATGCTTCAATGAGTTCTTCGATGGAAAGCTTAGCCATTTGTTTGGCTCCTTCTTTATCAGGTGTAGGGCTGATCCTACATGTGAAATCTGTGGGGTTTTGCCCGCTGCTGCGAGCTAACTGAAAATCAGAGGAGAGTAATTACTCTGCAGCTTCTTCTGAAGTTGCCTCTTCTGCGGTAGCTTCCGCAGGAGCGCCTTCTGATTCTTCGAGCTTGATACGCAGAGCGTCGACGGTGCGAGCAATCTTGGCGATTGCACCCTTTGCGCCACCTGCAACCTTGGAAAGCAGAACCTCGCGTGATTCGAGGCTTGCAAACTTGTTGATTTCAGCTTCATCAAGTGCTGCGCCTTCGTAGAAGCCGCTCTTGATCACGAGCTGGGGGTTTTCCTTGGCGAAGTCACGCAGTGCCTTCGCAGCGTCAATCATTTCACCGTTGATGAATGCGATTGCGCTGGGGCCTGCAAGCTGATCCTCGAATGCATCGATACCAGCTTCCTTAGCTGCAATACCAGCTAGGGTGTTCTTCACCACGGCATATTCGGTCTCTGCACCAAGTGCGCGGCGAAGCTCTTTGAGCTTCGCTACAGTGAGACCACGATACTCAGTGAGGATGACTGCGTTTGAGCTGGAGAAAAGTTCTTTCAGCTCGGAAACAGCAGCGATCTTTTCCTGTGTCGCCATGGTATTCCTTCCGATTCTTGTTCACTGGTCAAGTCGCAAGCAAAAAAATAACCTCGGCGCATAGGCGACGAGGCTGACATAGCGATTCCACACGGAAATCAAATGTATCTTCATTCACCTACGCGGGCGGTTCATGCTTGAACTCTTATCTTCTCCGTGAAAACACACAGATAGATAGACCAGCGGTCTTTGGTTACTCAATTGAATCACGGTAGTAAGCAAGATAGCAAGTGCTACAGCTCTTTAAGAAGTCTTAATCACTTAAGAAGGTTACGAGGTACTTCCCACTACTGAGAAAATATCCAGCAATGTTGTGGCAAGACTGAAAAAACGAAGCTCTCTTGCCGTTGAGCCTGAGGGGAAAAGAGCAGTACCCGTTCCCCTGCCTGCACCTGCGCTCTCTCCCCTGAGGATGACAGCCAGTTCACTTCATCTTCTAATGTTCCATCCAGTAACCAACCGTGGGCAGACGGTCTTAATTTAGAAATCCTAGCCTGGGCAGAGTTTGCATGTGGGCGGACACCATGATGGACGGAAGCCGATCGGAAAGCGACTACGCGCTGATGAGCGTCCCCATCCAGCCCGAGAGACCACACGTTCAATGCGGGCTCCCCCACCAGGCGTGCGACCGCAAGACTCTTGGGATTTTCTAGGAGTCTCGGCGGAGAGTCAATTTGTGCGATAGCTCCATCAACCATAATGGCAACTCGTTGCCCTACCTGGAAAGCTTCATTCAAATGATGAGTAATAAATAAACCCGTAAAGCCTAAGCGAGCATGAAGTTGATCTATTTGGTCTCTAATTGTTGCGCTTAAGAATTCATCCACGCTGGCAAGCGGTTCATCAAAAAGAACTAAGGGCGGCTTACGGATAAGCGCCCGGGCTATCCCAACCCGCTGTTGCTGCCCTCCTGAAAGTTCGTTTGGACGGCGTCCTTCGAGACCTTCTAACCCTAGGATTGAAAGCAACGAACGGTAGTGATCTACATCGATTTCTCCGGTAAATCGACTCAAGGTGACACCAAAAAGAATATTTTCTTTGACTGTCAGATACGGATACAGTACCGGTTTCTGAAATATATAGCCAACGTCCCCCGGCTGTATCGTATGTCCGTCCAGCGTAATCTCGCCGGAATCTGGCTGCTCCAACCCAGCGATGATCCGAATCAAAGTGGTCTTGCCGCCACCCGAAGCACCCATCACCGTCACTAGTTCTCCAGAGCAAATCTCAAGGTCTAGCTCTCGCAACACAGGCACCGTTTTGAACCCTCTACCGAAAGATTTAGACACTGCACGCAGGCTCAAACCGCGGGACTCTCTAGAACTCATATCCTCATTTTCCCATATCACTTTGCTGTACAACGACAAAAAAGAGGCCATCCGCAACAAGCGGATGACCTCTAAAGCTAAAACCCAGGATGAGCTAAAACTTAGATTGCAACTTCAGCAGGATCGACGGGAACGCCGGGGCCGAAGGTAGTTGCAACGGTTACCTTGGAAATGTAACGACCCTTAGCCGATGAAGGCTTCAGACGGTTGATTTCTTCAAGTGCTGCTTCAAAGTTTTCGGTGAGCTTCTCAGCTGAGAAGGAAGCCTTGCCGATGATGAAGTGAAGGTTGGAGTTACGATCAACGCGGAAGTCAATCTTGCCGCCCTTGATGTCGCCAACAGCCTTAGCCACGTCCATGGTGACGGTGCCAGTCTTGGGGTTAGGCATGAGGTTACGGGGACCGAGAATCTTACCCAAACGGCCAACTTTACCCATCATGTCAGGGGTAGCAACTGCTGCATCAAAGTCAGTCCAGCCGCCTGCGATCTTTGCAATCAGGTCATCTGAACCAACGAAGTCTGCGCCAGCTGCTTCAGCAGCTGCTGCCTTGTCGCCAGCGGCGATAACAACAACGCGAGCGGTCTTACCGGTTCCGTGAGGAAGATTGACGGTACCGCGTACCATCTGGTCTGCCTTACGGGGGTCAACGGAAAGACGCATTGCAACCTCAACGGTTGCATCGGTATTGGTGGAAGAGGTTTCTTTCGCAAGCTCAATAGCTTCTGCGGGGGTGTAGAACTTGTCCTCTTCGATTTTGGCTACAGCTGCCTTGTACGCTTTGCTGCGCTTTGCCATCTGCTTATCTCCTTATGCAGTTGTGGTCACTATGAATCGCGCTCGACTCTGCCACATGCCCTTTCGGGCTATTTACGTTCGGTCATCCAAACTGATGTTTGGGTAAAGCAGGAAGTTACTTAACTTCGATGCCCATGGAGCGTGCGGTACCTGCAATGATCTTCGCTGCTGCGTCGATGTCGTTTGCATTGAGGTCCTGCATCTTGGTTTCAGCGATTTCGCGAACCTGAGCTTCGGTAATTGACCCAACCTTGCTGGTGTGGGGAACGCCAGAGCCCTTAGCTACGCCAGCTGCCTTCTTGATAAGGCCAGATGCCGGAGGAGTCTTAGTAATAAAGGTGAATGAACGATCTTCATAAACGGTAATTTCAACGGGAACAATGTTTCCGCGCATGGATTCAGTTGCAGCATTGTAAGCCTTGCAGAATTCCATGATGTTGACGCCGTGCTGACCGAGCGCGGGACCAACGGGAGGAGCCGGGTTAGCGGCGCCAGCCTGAATCTGCAGCTTAATGAGGCCTGAAACCTTCTTCTTTGGAGCCAATGTAAGGTCCTTTTCTGAGCTGATGGACCGACGCACAGGAGCGTACGACGGCAGGTGGCAACCGTGGCGCGGTTGCCGTGCATGGCGCACAAAAGCGTGAGTGTGCACATGCAAAGTTCTATCTTAGTGTTTTTTCAGCGTTTAAGCCATGGATACGACGTCGTCCGGACTGTCTGCTTCTTCACAGACCCCGCTCGTTGGAAAGCAAAATGCCCTGCACTCGTAAGCGCAGGGCATTCCTAGCTCAAGTCAAAAGCAGGTACTTAGACCTTGGATACCTGGTTGAACTGCAAAGTAACAGGAGTTTCGCGTTCGAAGACTGAAATCAAAACAACGAGTGAAGAAGACTCTGGTTTGATTTCGGCGATGGAAGCAGGCATACCTTCGAAGGGGCCATCCTTGACGGTAACTGCTTCACCGATTTCAAAACCGGTTTCAATCTGAGGAGCAACTGGAGTTGCCTCGCCAGCTTCAACCTGCTCTGCTTCAAAGACAGGAGCGAGCATATCCACCACTTCGTTCAAGCGAAGCGGCACGGGGTTGTAAGCGTCCTGACCCACGAAACCAGTCACACCGGGAGTATGGCGCACAACGCCCCACGACTCATCGGTCAAGTTCATACGAACCAACACATAACCGGGGATACGAACACGACGCACCAATTTCTTGGTGGTGTTCTTGATTTCCATAACCTCTTCCATGGGAACCTGGATTTCGAAAATATCGTCTTCCATGTTCATGGTCTGAGAGCGTGATTCAAGATTAGTTTTTACGCGATTCTCGTACCCTGCGTAGGTATGAATAACGAACCATTCGCCTTCTTGACGGCGAAGTTTCGACTTGAATTCCTCCAAGGGATTACCGGCCGGTTCTGAAGAAGCTTCTTCAGATTCCTCAACGGTCTCCACTGAGTCTCCAGCCTCTTCTGCCCCTTCAGTTGAGTCCGCAGGAGCTTCAACTGAGTCCGCAGGAGCATCTTCATCCGATGCCTCTACCTCTTCAACGTCAGATACGGACTCTACCTGTGCGTCGTCGGCGTTTGCCTGCTCAGAAGTCTCTTCAACTTCTTCT
This sequence comes from Rothia amarae, assembly GCF_042677725.1. Classification (NCBI taxonomy): domain Bacteria; kingdom Bacillati; phylum Actinomycetota; class Actinomycetes; order Micrococcales; family Micrococcaceae; genus Rothia; species Rothia amarae. Next base: position 40,372 of record NZ_JBHUCN010000006.1, on the reverse strand, counting down.
ACTTCGTGTACAAGTTCCTGCTCGGACACGTTATTCCTACTTTCGTATGGTGTGGGCGTTTTCTCTCACAAAGTATGCCCTAAGTGCGTCTTAAAAGTCTTGATTACTTTAAGGTTTATTGAACTGTTCCGTTACCAAAAACCCAGAAAGCTCCCTGACCAAATAAATAGTCAAGACCAAAAATCAAAACCATCATGAATAAAACAAAGAAAAGAACGATAACTACATAATTGAAAAGTTCACGACCTGAGGGGGTAGTAACTTTTTTGAGTTCAGCGATTACTTCTCGCAGGAATTGGAAAATTCGTCCGAAGAACCCTCGACGCTTTTCTTCGCTATTTACACGACGCGACGCGGCGGTTCCGGATGCGGCAGATTTAGCCATTTCGGCCCGCCCCTTTCGTAGTACTTCCACCAGGTGCCTCTGAGAAAAGAAGCTAACCGTGAATATTTCTGGAGGCTTTTGCAGGGCGGACAGGACTCGAACCTGCAACCTGCGGTTTTGGAGACCGCTGCTCTACCAATTGAGCCACCACCCTTTGAACTTTCGTTCGGGTATGAACTAAAAAGTTCATTTGGTTTTCGTTTTTAGGCGTAAACCAGTGCTGTTCGGTTGCGAACAACAGTGACAACTTTAGGACACTTTTTTCTCTTTGGCAATTTTTATGCAGTGGGTTTCGTCATGCCCGCGACTCCGGGGAACAAAATTACTGCTCAACATACAAACATTCTGTGCAATCGCTTCTGAATATGAGCGGGAGTTGAATACGATAGAACCAACGAAACCAACAAGGTACAACACAGAACTCTGTGTGTAGAAAGTGAGTTCATCTCATGGTCTCCGCCCGCATTTCACCCCGTATCGCGGCTATTGCGCCGTCGGCAACACTTGCAGTCGATGCTAAAGCAAAAGCTCTCAAAGCTGAAGGACGCCCGGTCATCGGCTTTGGTGCCGGCGAACCTGACTTTCCCACTCCTGATTACATTGTCGACTCTGCGGCTGAAGCTCTAAAAGATCCCAAGAATTTTCGATACAGCCCTGCTGCGGGCTTGCCCGAACTCAAAAAAGCAATCGCAGAAAAGACTCTGCGCGATTCAGGCGTAACCATCGATCCCTCTCAGATCATCGTGACAAACGGCGGCAAGCAAGCGGTTTATGAAGCGTTCGCGACAGTTCTAGGCGAGGGCGACGACGTCCTGCTTCCTGCTCCCTACTGGACGACCTACCCTGAGGCAATCCGCCTGGCAGGGGCTAACCCCATCGAGGTATTTGCGGGCTCCGACCTGGAATACAAGGTAACCCCCGAGATGCTGGAGGAAGCATATACCCCGGCAACTAAAGCACTAATCTTCGTTTCCCCCTCGAATCCCACCGGTGCTGTTTACACCGCCGAAGAGACCAAAGCAATCGGCGAATGGGCGCTGTCCAAAGGCATCTTCGTTATTTCCGATGAAATTTATGAACACCTCACCTACGACAGCGTGCCCTTCATTTCCATCCTGAAGGCTGTACCGGAGCTGGCAGAAAACACCATCGTTCTCAACGGCGTGGCAAAGACTTACGCCATGACCGGATGGCGGGTGGGCTGGATGTACGGCCCCACCGACGTCATCAAAGCAGCGACCAATCTCCAGTCGCACCTTTCCTCCAACGTCAACAACATTGCCCAGCATGCAGCGCTCACCGCGGTTTCAGGCTCACTTGATGCCGTGGATAAGATGCATGAAGCTTTCGACCGTCGCCGCAAGGCAATTGTAGAGGGACTCAATGCGATTGACGGAGTCGTATGTCCCACCCCAAAAGGTGCCTTTTACGTCTACCCCGATGTTCAAGGACTATTGGGGAAGACCATTGATGGAGTCACCCCACGGACCTCAGCAGAACTTGCTGAACTCATCTTGGAAAAAGCGGAAGTCGCTGTTGTACCCGGTGAAGCGTTTGGCCCCTCCGGCTACCTCCGCCTTTCCTACGCCCTGGGCGACGACGATCTGGCAGAAGGTATTGCACGCATTCAGAAGCTTTTGAGCAACGCAGCCTAATCTCACTCTCAGCCATCAGACCCGCATTATCACAAAATAGTGCGGGTCTGTTTATGTCTGTTTACATCTAAGTTAATACTTCAATCCACCCGCTCCCACACCTTCCAACACAACACCAATTTGTTTACAATAGGAAGTGAGAAGATTTCCCCTGAAATCCGTCGTTTTTCTCCAGTACTCAACCGAGAAAAACACACAAACACAACATGGGGACTAAAAAATCATCAAACCCTCATCAATGGGGGAAGCTAGGAGATAACCGCCATGAAGATCGGCCTACTCACCTCAGGTGGAGACTGCCCCGGACTCAACGCCGTCATTCGAGGCGCTGTACTCAACGGTGTCAAAACATACGGGCATGAATTCGTAGGTTTCCGCGACGGCTGGCGAGGTGTCGTTGAAGGAGACTATATGGATCTCCCCCGCACCAAAGTTCGCGGTCTCGCTCGCCAAGGCGGAACCATCCTGGGCACCTCCCGCACCAACCCCTTCGACGGACCCCATGGTGGCCCTGAAAACATTGAAATCATGATGGAGCGCAACCAGATTGACGCCATCGTTGCAATTGGTGGCGAGGGTACTCTGGCAGGCGCAAAGCGTCTAGCAGATGCAGGGCTACCCGTCGTCGGCGTTCCCAAGACCATCGATAACGATCTTCAAGCAACCGACTACACTTTCGGTTTTGATACCGCCGTATCGATTGCTACCGACGCGATGGACCGCCTCCGCACCACCGGCGAATCACACCACCGTGCCATGGTCGCAGAAGTAATGGGCCGCCACGTAGGTTGGATTGCCTTGCACTCAGGTATGTCTGCAGGTGCCCACGCCGTATTGATTCCCGAACAAAAAGTTTCGATGGAACAGGTTGCTGAATGGGTCACCGAAGTTCACGAACGCGGTCGCTCACCCCTCGTTGTAGTAGCAGAAGGCTTCATTCCTGAAGGCTTTGAAGAAGTCATACACGACAAGGGCACCGAAAAAGACGGCCGCCCCCGACTCGGCGGTATTGGCGAATACGTTACCCAGGAGCTAGAACGTATCACCGGTATCGAAACACGTAACACCATTCTTGGCCACATTCAGCGCGGTGGCGCACCCACCGGTTTTGACCGCGTGCTTGCAACTCGCCTGGGTCTTGGCGTTGTCGACATGGTCCACGACAAGGAATGGGGCAAGATGGTTGCTCTGCAGGGCACCGACGTTAAGCGTGTTGATCTTTCGGTAGCTCTAGACGGTCTGAAGACCGTACCCCAGGAACGTTGGGAAGAAGCTAAAGTGCTCTTCGGACGCTAAGCTCTAGAACACTTCAAAAAAGATGCCCCCTACTGAAAAGTAGGGGGCATCTTTTCTCAATGGATATGGAGCCTTCTCGAAAAGGATTCTCAGAGGACGTTACCCGCGGAAGAAATTTCCCATATCGCGCCGCCCAGCAACCTGCCCGGCGTCGGGAGAAACGATGACGGTCTGTGTAGCAGCGTACTGGACGGAAGGCGTTGAGGAGTCGTCCTCGCGTGGCTCATCTACCACCGATAGCACTGCCGCTGGATCCACGTTGCGTTTGATAACCGCTAAAGCAATCGGCCCGGCTTCCCAGTGTTGCGCCACCGACGTCACCTTGCCTACTTTCTTGGTACCCACGTAAACGCTGGCCCCAACTTCCGGCAGGGTGTGCTCTGAACCATCGAGGTCTAAGAACACCAGGCGGCGAGGCGGGTGACCCAGGTTATGCACGCGCGCAACCGTCTCCTGCCCCTTGTAGCATCCCTTTTCAAGGTGAACCGCAGTACGCATCAAATCGAGCTCATGAGGAATAGTTTTCTCGTCTACCTCATTTCCATAGCGAGGGCGCCAGGCTTCAATACGCAGAGCTTCTGCAGCCCACATTCCAGAGAGGGAAACTTCGGGGGCAATGTCGAGCAAATCTGCCAGCGGAATGATGGAGAAGAAGCGACGCAAACCCTGCCCCGGATGTTCACCGGGGTCAATCTCGGTATAGGCGGTACCGCCAGCAACCACTCCGGGCCAGGGATCACTGAAAATCAGCGCTTTCTGCAATGCTTTTGGAGCCTTTTCCGAAGTGCGCGGATCGTCGAAGGAAACCAAAATTCCATACTCTGCAGAAACGTTCTCAATGTCCACGCGCAACATAAATTTCATGGAGTTCAAGAACGCAGCGAGATCCTCGCCCTGCCCCGATTCTGCGATGAGCCACAGCTTATCGCCATCTTCCACAGCAAAGGGCACAAATTCAACTCGCCCTTGCGCTGAGAGTAAGGTGAGCTCTCGCGAATCGCCGCGTCTCATGCCGTCCATAATCTGCGACGAAAGCGTGGTCATCCACGAATGCCGGTCAGGTCCGGAAACCGTTACGACGTCGAGATGCGAATAATCTGCCACCACAAACTTTTCAGCCCCCAGAATGAAACGGCGCTGTTCTTTGAGAGGCTCCCCGTAATGTGCTGCGACGCCGGCATCGACTCCTGATGCTTCAAAGACGCCGAATTTTTGCAGGAGGGGGCTCTTGAAATCTGCCACTATTATTCGCCCTTAGAGTCTGACTCTTGGTCGGGTTCAGTTGCCGAATCTATCTCAGTATTAAACAGGTGAGACCCTAAATCTAGTCCGTTCATTGAACCGGTCTTACGCAGTTCAGCTGATGCGTGCTTGTGAAGCTTGCCCTGCTCATCTGCAATCTCCCAGTCCCACATGAGATTGCCATTTACTAGACCCCACAGACGGACGGAACCCGCATAATCCTTGGAAATATCATCGCGCATCAGGTTTGCGGTCTGCATTCTTACTACGGGCCCCTTAATCAGACCGGTGTAGTTTTCGCTCATACCACCGGGGTGGGAGATAGTAGCAATGAGGTTGAAGCCATCATCGCCGTTACGTAGCTTCTCTACCGACTCGGCGTCGGGTAAAACCGGAACTACATCTGCTGATTTCAGCCCCGGTCCGACGTCGCCGTCTTGCTGGGGGCGGTCAATCTGCCAGAAACCGGTTTCAACGGTGAGAGGGCGTAACTTGTTGCCTTCATCGTCCAGAAGGAATGATTCAGCACGGTATTCGATAAAGGGAAGACCGTCTTGAGTGAAAGTAATAATCTGTCCGAAAGGAGTACCGTCTTCCCCCTCGTACCAGAGGGATCCGGTGCCCTCCCACTGGCCCAGTAACCAGGAGAAGGGAACAAGTTCAGGAGTTAGGTTAGTTGGAATTTCAATAGGCATATTAAAAGTCTAAAACCTTTCTCGCCTCCCACAGCAAGATTCTGTCTGCCAGCATAAAAATACATCCTGCTCAATCCATAAATTGAGCAGGATGCATGAACGCATTCGGTACCTCCGCAAGAAGCCTCACCGCATTCTTGGGAGGAGGTTGATTTCAGGGACTTACTTCTGGCCCTTGAAGAGACCCATCAAAACGACAGCGATGCTACCGAAAATCATGACTCCGGCAAGTGCCAAAAGGCAAAGGAAGAAAATTTCTAGTGCTACTAACATGTGTTTTAGACTACCACGTGACTGATGAACAGGGCGATTAGATAACCCAAAACTCCAACAAAAGCTACCGGTGTTACGCCCAGGGTTATAGCACCGCGGCGAGGTCCTTCTTTAGGTCCTGCCGAAATCATCCGAATACCAAACGTTCCAAGTATTAAAGCGATTCCTACGCCAATACCAATCAGCAAACTGGAGCTCTGGCTGGCTCGGTAGAAATCTGCGAGCGCGACCCAGCCTGCAACGGATACAGCGGCGAGAACGCCTGTGATGCATGAAATAACCGATTCGAGGCGGCCGATGGCACCTTCGCCTCGGATAAGTTCAACAATGAAGCTAGCTACCACGCCCACGGCAGCAATAGCGGGTAAGAAAGTCAGGCGTTCAACTCCGGTATCAACGAGCGATACTGCAACGGCTGCTAATCCTGCACCTAGGATGATGCAGGAATGCGGTACCACGCGGTTGACGCGGCGTAGTTCAGCCACGCCGGTTGCTGCAGGCCAACCACCTGCGATAAACGCCACAGCCAATACACCGACGGCGGCAGTCAGAATAGGGTGAATAACTGTCGCAATGAGAAAGCTAATGAGGGTGAGCGTAGCTGCTGTTGCTACCAGTCGATACCGAGAAGAGCTCGTAGCACCGATTCGTCCAACACGGCCTTCGTAGACTATGCGATCACGGCGTTCTCGAAGCTGGGGCACGAAAGTCTCAAACCTGTGAGTTTTTGCCACGACGTTCTCTTTATTCACGAATGACCCTTGCTTTCGATGGACAGTATGCGTAGGTGCTCTACTTCTTCTCTATCTTTGCCTATGTTTAGCGAGTAATCCAACCTTAGAGCAGGTGGATTTCTATAAGATAGAAAAAACACCGCTGCGACAACAGAACAGAGAGGATTTTTGCAGATGCATCTTGTCCTCCTGTCCCCTGCCAAGCTACCTAATCCCGATTTTCTGCCCGCATTACAGCTCTTGAGTCATGAAACGGTATTGCTACCCCTTAATGCCTCCATTCAGGCAATTCAGGATAAAGGTTGTCAAGCGGGCATTATTGACGGCACCGACCGTCTCATGGAGGCTCGAAATGGTGCGCAGCTTATTCGGGCGGCTCTTCCGGATCTTCCTTTGCTGATGGTTCTTTCCGAGGGCGGGTTCGCCGCCGTCTCCCCTACGTGGCTGGTAGATGACATCGTGTTCGAGGCTGCAGGCCCTGCTGAATTAGAAGCGCGCTTGCGTATGTTATCTAGCGCACCAACCGAATCGCAGCAAGAGACTACCATTCGTTGCGGTGCCATCCTCATTGACGAAGCCTCATATACCGCTCGCATTAATGGACTTCCTCTAAACCTCACCTATAAAGAGTTTGAACTTCTCAAATTCTTTGCCCAAAATCCCAGTCGCGTTTTTACCAGAGCACAATTGCTCTCAGAGGTGTGGGGACACGATTACTTTGGAGGTACCCGCACGGTAGACGTCCATGTCCGCCGTCTTCGCGCCAAGTTAGGAACAGAGCACGAGCACTTAATCTCTACGGTGCGCAATGTGGGTTATAGTCTCGATACCTCGCGATCAGGAGCAGCTTCTAAAGATTTCAGTTAACTCCGTATGAATTATGCGCCGATGCTCTCGATTATTCTGCTAGATGAGACCATCAGCTCCTGAAGTAAGTCTGCTTTCGGTAGAGTAGATAAGGTACATTGCCTAGGAGGAATAACTGTGAGCGAAATAGAATCAGAGCAGACGTTCTCTGTTCAGACCCTAAAATTGGATGCTACGAACGCAACCGCTTTCTTAGATTTTGCACGAACTATTTCGGCGCAGGATAGCACACCAGCGTTTTCAGAGCAGACGCTCGTTGAAGTACACAAGGCAATAAAGAATCCGCACATCGCAGATTCCCTGCTCTTGGCGCTCGCCGGAGAAAACGATGACGCTGAGTTCACAACGGAGAAACAAATTCTTGGTGCGGTAGTTGCCCTTCTCGATACAGAAAAAGACACTGCAACCATTGAAGGTGCTGTTGCCTCTACCCACCGTGGCCAGGGCATCGGAACGGAGTTGGCTCGTTCCATCAACGAGGCTCTTTCCGAAACCCCTATTCAACTCTACAATTTGTGGGTTCATCAGATTCAGGGTGAGGATGCCTCAGGAGAGCGCAAAGCAGCAGAGCTTTTAGCTCGTTCTTTCGATTACTCACCGGTCAGGGAACTCCGCAAACTACAGCTATGGCTCACCGACGAGGTTCGCCAGAACATTGCCCGCGATCTAGGGCAGGCGCATCTTCCTGAGGGCACGAAAATCGATACATTTAAGCCAGGTATGGACGACGCCGCATGGCTTTCAGCTAATGCGGAGGCATTTGCCAACCACCCCGAGCAGGGTTCCCTCACCGCCGAAGATCTCAACGAGCGAAAGAGCGCGGATTGGTTCCGCGCCGAGGGATTTTTTGTTGCCCGCGCAGATGAAGGGCTGGCAGGTTTTCACTGGACCAAAATCCCCTCCGACCAGGGCGAACTGACCGAAGGCGAAGTCTATGCTGTAGGAATTGTTCCCTCATGGCAGGGGAAGAAGTTAGGCAAAATTCTTACCCTCACAGGAATGGATTATCTCGCGCAGTTCGTCGACGAAGGGGGAAAGCCTCTCGACAAAATCGTTCTTTACGTGGATGCAGACAATACTGCAGCGGTTTCGCTCTATAAGTCACTTGGTTTCGTCGAAGAAACCGTAGACATCATGTACTCCCACCAGGCTTAAGTTTTTTATTTCAAGATAGGAAGGAACACTGTGAGCGCTGAAAAAACAGTAAATACAGAATCCAATGAACCCTCAGATCACTACCATATCGGCGGTGACATCACTAAGATTGAACGCGCTCAGACGCAGGGGGATCGCATTGAAGCGGTAGAGAAAGTCAAACTTCCCCATCTTTCCGGTGATTTCGGAACCGACCGTTTTCTCGACAGGGAAATCAGCTGGTTAGACTTCAATACCCGCGTTCTGGAGTTGGCTGAAGATCCCGATCTTTATTTGTTAGAGCGCCTCAATTTCCTGTCGATTGTAGGCTCGAATCTTGATGAATTCTTTATGGTTCGCGTGGCGGGTCTACGCCGCCGTATTGCAACCGGTATCGCTGTTCCCTCTGCCGCAGGTATGACCCCCGATGAGCAGATGGAAGAAATCTCCGAATCAGCTCACCAGCTGATGGAGCGCCAGCATCGCTGTTTCCATGAGGAGGTTTTGCCTGCGCTCGAAAAGGAACAAATCCGCATTGTTAAATGGTCAGATTTGGAGGACGAAGCGAAAGCTCGCTTGACCTCTTTCTTCAGCGATGAGGTTTTCCCCATCTTGACCCCGCTGGCAGTCGATCCTGCGCACCCCTTTCCCTATATTTCGGGGCTCTCGCTCAATCTGGCAGTCGTTGTGCGTAACCCACAAACCGGTAAGGAGCTCTTTGCCCGTTTGAAGGTGCCCGATCAGCTTAACCGTATGATTTCTATCGACGGCTCACGAGCGGTGAATTCGCCGTCTCGGGAAGCCCGCTTCATTGCGCTCGAAGACGTCATCGCTCAGCACCTGGACATGATGTTCCCCGGCATGGAGGTGTTGGAAGTTCACGCTTTCCGCGTGACCCGTAATGAAGACCTCGAAGTTGAAGAGGACGACGCCGAAAATCTTCTGCAGGCATTGGAAAAGGAGCTTTTGCGCCGCCGTTTTGGGCCTCCGGTTCGTTTGGAAGTTGAAGATACCATCAACCCCAACGTTCTTGAACTACTCATTTCTGAGCTCAGCATTGATGAGTCAGAGGTCTACCGCCTACCCGCTCCGTTGGATTTGCGTGGAATGGGCGCCATCGTTAACGCAAACCGCCCCGCCTTGCACTATCCCAAGCACATTGCGCATACCTCCCGATGGCTCAACGAGAACGAAACGTCTAAGGCCGCAAATGTCTTCGCGGCAACCCGCGCTCACGACGTTTTGCTCCATCACCCCTATGATTCATTTGCGACCAGCGTGCAAGCGTTTTTGGAACAGGCTGCTGCAGATCCAAACGTCATGGCTATCAAGCAGACTCTGTATCGCACTTCTGGCGACTCCCCCATTGTCGATGCGCTGATTGAAGCTGCAGAAGCTGGTAAGCAGGTTTTGGCACTGGTAGAAATCAAAGCGCGCTTTGATGAGGAAGCCAACATCAAGTGGGCGCGTAAGCTCGAACGTGCTGGCGTGCATGTGGTCTACGGCATCGTCGGCTTGAAGACCCACTGTAAGCTTTCGCTGGTGGTTCGAAAAGAAGGCGATTCGCTACGCCGTTACTGCCATATCGGTACCGGTAACTACCACCCCTCAACTGCACGATTCTATGAGGATCTCGGTTTGCTCACCTGCGACCCGCAGATTACTGAGGACGTTTCCCGCCTGTTCAATCAGCTCTCGGGTTACGCTCCCAAAACCACCTACCGTTCATTGCTGGTAGCCCCACGCTCGATTCGATCCGGTTTGATTGATTACATCAATAAAGAAATCGAACACAGCATGGCAGGACGCAAGGCGAAGATTCAGATTAAATGCAACTCCATGGTGGATGAGGCAATTATCGATTCGCTCTACCGCGCCTCGCAGTCTGGTGTGGAAGTCAACGTAGTGGTTCGTGGCATCTGTGCTTTGCGCCCCGGTGTTCCCGGTCTTTCAGAGAATATCCGTGTGCGTTCTGTGCTGGGTAGGTTCTTGGAACACTCCCGTGTGTTCACCTTTGAAAATGCAGGGAACCCCAAGGTCTACATTGGTTCAGCAGATATGATGCACCGCAACCTTGATCGCCGTGTGGAGGCTCTGGTAAGTATCAAGGCACAGCGTAACCGCGAATATCTGCTGGATATGTTCGACCGCTACATGTCTAAGAAGACCTCAACATGGCACCTTGAGGCAGATGGTCATTGGGAGCGCCACAGCAAGGACGATCAAGGAAACCGATTGGTTGATATCCAGTCCTACTACTTGGAGTCTCGAGATAAGCGAAAGAGAAAATAGACTCTTTAGCCCACATCATGCCAGATAGCCTGTCCACGTTTTTACAGGCAGGTATCTAGCCATAGAATGTCCATGAACAAGTTTTTGTTCATGGACATTCTTATTCTCGAAAAAGGTTCCGATATCTATGCCCAAGACGCCGGTTTATTCTGCTTTTCGTTGCGATGGTGAATACTCAAAAATCCGCCGTGCTGTGCCCGATGTAGATGTTACGGCTGCTGGGTGTCTCATCTGGCGCTATGCCAAAGAGCGACTAGAGCTACTCATAATTCACCGCCCTCATTACGATGACTGGTCCTGGCCAAAGGGCAAAGTCGATGACGGCGAAACTATCCCCGAAACCGCTATCCGTGAGGTTCGCGAAGAAGTTGGGCTCCACGTAACCCTCGGCGTCCCTCTGGCTGTCACCCATTACAAGGTCAAACACGGAACTAAAGATGTCTACTACTGGTCGGCACAGGTCGATTCCTCCACCAAACCCAAGGCAGACGGCGACGAAGTAGATAAACTTCGCTGGGTCACCCCGAAAGAAGCACGTCAGCTTCTCACCAATGCAACGGATACAGAGCCTCTCGATGCCCTCGAGAAACTCTGGAAAGACGGCGATCTCGCCACCCGTTCTGTCATTATTGTGCGCCATGCGAAAGCCAAGCCCCGCTCATCCTGGAGTGCGGCAGAAGGCGAGCGCCCACTAGCAGCTACCGGTAAACGTCAGGCTTTGGCGGTTTGCCGCCTGTTGCATGCCTGGATGCCGAAAAAAGTTTATTCTTCCCCCTGGATACGTTGTATGCAGACGGTTGCTAATTTTCAGAAGCAATCCGGCACACCTATCAAAACTAAGTCGCAGATAACTGAGGCAGCCCATAAGCGCCATCCCAAGCGAGCTGCGCGCGTCATCGAGCAGCTCTTCGAAAAAGATTACTCGGTGGCGCTGTGCACCCACCGCCCTGTGCTCCCTACTGTCCTGGATGTTCTCCGAACACATGGAAACAAGCATCTTGCGGCGCAACTACCTACAGAAGACCCTTACCTGGTTCCCGGCGAAATGTTGGTGATGCAGATTTCTCGCCGCAACAACCACCGAATGATCTCTTTGGAGCAGATTCGCCCGTTTGGTGACTAGAGATTTATTGGCAGAGGGAATTACGACTTTTATTCGGCCCCGCGGTAAGCAAGCTGGCTGGGTCTGGCGTCAATCGCCTCAATGAGCGCTCGCGAATCCAGGCGAGAGGGATCGTTTGCTGATGCGATGCCGAATTAATGAAGCATTTTATGGCTAGGATGGAGACATGAATTCCTCTGTACCCACTCCTTACGAAGATTTGTTGTGCGAAGTCCTAGAACACGGGGACGATAAATCTGACCGCACCGGAACCGGCACCCGATCTGTTTTTGGTCGTCAGATGCGCTTTGATTTGAAAGATTCCTTCCCGCTTATCACGACCAAGCGAGTTCATTTCAAGTCGGTAGCTCTTGAGCTTCTGTGGTTTTTGCGCGGGGAATCTAACGTGAAGTGGTTGCAGGAGCGCGGTGTCAGTATCTGGGACGAATGGGCAGATGAGGACGGCGAGCTAGGTCCGGTTTACGGTGTTCAGTGGCGTTCTTGGCCTGCGGGACATGGGGAAACGATCGACCAAATAGCCAATGTCGTGAAATCGCTCAAAACTAACCCTGATTCTCGCCGTCATATTGTTTCTGCATGGAATCCAGCAGAAGTTGATTCGATGGCTTTGCCGCCGTGCCATGCGTTGTTCCAGTTCTATGTGAAGCATGTGGACGACGGTCCCGATGAGCTCTCGTGTCAGCTTTATCAGCGCAGTGCCGACATGTTCTTAGGGGTGCCCTTCAATATCGCCTCCTATGCGTTACTAACCTATATCATCGCTGAAGAAGTGGGAATGGTTCCCGGCGAATTCGTGTGGACCGGTGGAGACTGCCATATCTATTCCAATCATTTCGAGCAGGTAAAAGAGCAGCTCTCTCGCGAGCCCTACCCTTACCCTCGTTTGAATATCAAGAACAAGAAGCCTTCACTCGCTCAGTATGAGTTCGAGGATTTTGAGCTGGAGGATTACCAGCATCACCCCACTATCAAAGCACCGATTGCTGTATAGGAGTCTCTTACTATGTCTGACCTTCCCGTCCTTGGTGCCGTATGGGCGCAGTCGCTCAACGCCGTCATCGGCCGCGATGGAGGTATGCCCTGGTACGCCCCAGAAGACTTAGCTCATTTCAAAGAGGTAACGCTGGGTTCTCCGGTCATTATGGGGCGGAAAACGTGGGAGTCTTTCCCCGAGCAGTATCGCCCCCTTCCTGACCGTGAAAATTTTGTGGTTACTTCCCGTGTTGATCGGCCGGTGGCAGCCGATGGAGCGCTGTGGGTGCCGTCCTTCGATGTTGTCCTTCGGTTGGCTTGTGAGGGCGCCGAAAAAGTCTGGCTGATTGGCGGTTCTTCCCTCTTTTCGGCGGTGATTGATCGACATGATTTAGATGGAGTCCAAGGCTCTGCAATTACCGTGGTGGAGCGAACCGTGTTTGAAGGCGTTGTAGAAGGCGACTCGAACGCCCCTGACCTGGATGCACAGTGGCTTCTAGACTCAGCCACGGCCTACAAGACGAGCGATCGCGGTTGGATTCTGCCTCACTCAGACGGAGAGAAGAAGCCCTTATCGTTCCGCTTTGAGAGATGGACACGCGGCTCCTAAAACGGGCACGGTCCTGTTAAAACCTGCTGTGCCCTAAATCTTCGGTTTACTCTGTGAAATATGGCTGAATTCGTTCATCCTGTCCCGATAGACTGACACTATGACTTTTACATCCGGTGACTCAGTAGGTTTTGTTGGCTATCGCGGCATGGTTGGTTCTGTGCTGATGAAGCGCATGGTCGAAGAGGGCGATTTTAAAAACATAACCCCCGTCTTCTTCTCCACTTCCCAGGCAGGGCAACCTGCTCCTACTTTCAACGGTGAGCTCGACGAAAACATTCTGCAGGACGCCCGCGATCTTGAGGCTCTTGCCCAGTTGCCGATTATCGTTACCGCTCAGGGTGGTGACTATACTAAGGAAGTTCATCCCAGGCTCCGCGAACGTGGGTGGGATGGTATCTGGATTGATGCTGCCTCCACTTTGCGGATGAATGACGATTCCGTGATTGTTCTTGACCCCATCAATCGCGACGTCATTGACCGGGGGCTTGATTCGGGTATCAAAGATTTCATTGGTGGTAACTGCACGGTATCGTGCTTGCTCATGGGTCTTGGCGGCCTGTTCAAGCAGGGTTTGGTTGAATGGGGCACATCGATGACTTACCAGGCCGCATCCGGTGGTGGAGCGCGTCATATGCGCGAAGTTCTCCAGGGCTTTGGCGATTTATCAGGCGTGGTGAGCTCCGAGCTTGCAGACCCGGCATCGGCAATTCTAGAAATCGACCGCAAGGTGCTCGAACTACAACGCTCCGGAGAATTAGAAACTACTCAGTTTGGCGTGCCGCTATCGGGTTCGCTCATTCCCTGGATCGACGCCGATTTAGGAAACGGTCAGTCCAAAGAAGAGTGGAAAGCCGATGCCGAATCCAACAAGATTTTGGGACTAGAAGGCGAGGACCGCGTCATATTAGATGGTCTATGCGTACGTATTGCCACGATGCGCTCCCATTCACAGGCGCTCACTCTCAAGCTCACCGAGAACCTTTCAGTTTCTGAAATTGAGAAGATTATCGATGAAGACAATGAGTGGTCCAAGGTTGTTCCTAACGAGAAGGAAGCCTCGATGAATGATTTGACCCCCGTAGCGGCGTCGGGCTCTCTCACCATCCCCGTGGGACGTATTCGTAAGATGGCTATGGGGCCACAGTACATCAGTGCCTTCACCGTAGGCGATCAGCTACTATGGGGAGCTGCTGAGCCTGTGCGCCGTATGCTTAAGATTGCTACCGGAACTCTGTAACCCGAAAGAGCTTTTACTATGCCTTCACTAGATGTGCCCTCGCATGACGTGCGAGCCCAACCTAAGCACGCTGAATTTTGCGAGGGTATTTCTGGTCTTATCCCTGCGGTGGATAAGAACTCAGACGTGCCCCCTTATTCGCAGATTCGACGCGCGGTGATTGCAGCCCGCGCCGCTGGCAACTTACAGCCAGGTGACCGTCTACCTCCTATGCGGATGCTAGCTCAGCAACTTGGTCTTGCCGTCAATACTGTTGCGAAAGCTTACAAGGAACTCGAAGCGGCAGGAGCCATCGAGACGCACGGGCGGGCAGGTAGTTTTATCACCGCGATGGATTCAACCTCACAGAAAAAGCACGAATTAACCAGCCGTTATATAGCATCCATGCGGAAACTAGGGTTGGAAGATGCTGAGATACTCGAAGTTTGTACCCACGAGCTGGGGCTGGATCACTAACTTAGGGGTGTTCGTGGTAGTGCTCTCCCGTGGGGCAGAAATGATTCTGCCGACCGAATTTTAGCCACCGAGCATTCTGCTTCTTCTGGTTGCGTTTCTCGGCTTGAGTCGTAATTTCACGCCAGATATTGAGCACTTTCGCCTTGCCCCAGGTATTGAGTCGGTGCGCCCAATGAAATTCTGTGCCCCACAGCCCCATTCCAAGAAAAATGAAGAGCCAGCCCGGACCAGGGGTGACCAGCATAACGAGCCCTGCTACGAGCAACAGGAAACCTAGAGTAATGACCAGCAAGCGGTAGAACATGAGCAATAGCAGGTGGTGCGCCATAAAAGTGCGCATGCGAGCCATGGCTCCGTGTAAGCGCCCGGATTCGCTTCCAGCTATCTCCCGGTCTAAAGCCATGTGCTCCCCTCACCCTTGCCGGCTAAAACAAACTGATTCTCAGAGAACCGTGCACCACAGAATGCATCTGTGATGCGCGGTTTATGTGCTTCTACAGAGAAGTTCCAACGATGACCGGCTCGGGTTCCATCTGGATGCCGAATGCCTTCTTCACACCATCCTGAACTGAGCTGGCGATGGCGAGCAAATCTGAGCAGCTTGCTTCACCTCGATTAGTGATAGCCAAGGTGTGTTTGGTGGAAAGGGAGGCGCGACCGTCGGCAATTCCTCGGCTCTCACCCTCTAAACCAAATCCTTTGTCAAAGCCAGCGTGCTCAATGAGCCAGCCGGCGCTGAGTTTAGTTTTGCCTTCGATAACGTTCTGGCCGCTGGCATCGGTGACCGGAAAACGCGGGGCGTCCTCTGGCAAACTATCCAACTCATCTGAATCAACAATGGGGTTGGTAAAGAACGAGCCGGTGGAATATGTATCTCTGTCTTCAGTGTCAAGCACCATCCCCTTGGAGGCGCGAAGCTTCAGCACGGTATCGCGAACTAGTTGCGAGTTCGCACGCTGGCCCACCTCGACGTCGAGTTGCCGGGCAAGTTCGCCGTAGCGGATAGGGGCTGAGAGAGTTCCAAGAGTGAATTGGAAGTCAACGCTGAGCACCACATAACGAGGTGAACCATTAACAGTGTTTTGCTTGAGAATAGAATCTCGATACCCAAATTTGAGGTCTGCTAGAGCAAAAGTCTTACGGGCATTCTTCTGTCGATCCCATGTATGCACCTGAGAAATCGTTTGGGATACTTCAGCGCCATAAGCGCCTACGTTTTGCACCGGGGTAGCACCAACGGTGCCGGGAATGCCTGAGAGGGCTTCTATACCTACCCATTCATTTTCAATAGCATGAGCTACGAATGCATCCCACTGGTGCCCTGCCTGAACTCGAATATTAGCCCCACCGCACTGAGGAACACCCAGATCTTCAATGCCGTGAGAGGCGATATGAACTACGGTGCCGTCATATCCTGCATCAGCAACTAAGATATTCGAACCACCGCCCACAATCAGCAGGTTCTCGCTTTGGCGATCCGCCGCAGATACGGCGTCGATAATTTCTTGTTCGGTGGTAGCTCGCACATAGTTGCGAGCTGCTCCGCCTACAGCGGCGGTAGTGATGTCTTTGAGATGCATAGTAGTCACCTTTTTAGTTTAGCTTCTGCTCATTGCGCTCAGGCACGCTCGTCTATCAGCGAAGAAACGCTATTTCTTATCCACCTGCGAAAGCGCACCTGTTTCTGGAGTAATCACGGGGTTCATGCTGGTCTGTGGATCATAAGTCGATACGTTAGTGGTACGCTCGCTCAGAATTTCGCGCTGGGACGATGGCTGAAGATGGCGGGTGAGAAAGAGTGAGATAACGATAAACACCAGCACAGCCAGGAGGGCGTTACGGATGCCCCAGTGCTCGCCAAGCAAGCCCAACGCAGGAGGTCCGCCAAGGAATGCGGCGTAGCCAATGGTAGAAACTACGGAAACTCGAATTGCAGCCTTCATTGGATCATCAGATGCTGCTGACATACCCGTGGGGAATCCCAGGGAAGCGCCCAGCCCCCAGATGAACAGACCAATGAAGCCCAGCGGCACGTTCGGCGCAAAAATAAACACCGCTAGTCCAATAATCGCCATCGAACAGGTCACGCGTAGAACCTTCACACGTCCAAACTTATTCAGCAGACCAGTACCCATGAAACGACCGGTCATCATAGCGATAACAAAGAACGTGTATCCCAGCGAACCAACTGTCTTATCCGCACCGTAATCGTGGGTAAGAGCAAGCGCCACCCAGTCGTTGGCAGAACCCTCAGCCAGCGCCATGCCCAGCACAAAAATGCCAATAAAAATGGTGTGCTTGTCGCGCCAAGCATCCCGCACCCGGTAGGAACCAACCTGGGAGAGCGCCTGAGTGTCGTCCTGCCCGTAGTTCTCGCTGTGGCACCCGCGCAATGCCCACAACACGGTGGCGAAAATAATGACGGCAAAATAAATCATGTGCCACATGAAAGATACGCCCAAGCGGGTGTCCAAGGTACCCAGCCCCGCGCCTATCACCGTGCCGATGGAAAAGAATCCATGCATAATCGGGGTAACGAATCGACCGAGTGCTCGCTCTGCTGAAACACCCTGCACATTAGCTGCCACATTTGAAGAAGCCATGCCAACGCCATCGAGCACGAGCCCCAGAACAGCTAGCGGAATGCTCGATATCGAAACGGCGATACCGACCAGCGCAATTCCCGCACAGGCAAGGGAATACCCCAGAATAAGAGTTTTTCGTGACCCTATCTTGCTGACCAGATAGCCAGAGAACGTCACTGAGGAAAAAGAACCAACGGTCATACCCAAGAGCAGCATACCCATCGGTCCGGCGGAGAGGTTAAGACCGGTGGAGACATCAGGGAGTCGCGCAAGAAGGGACGAGGTCAAAAGTCCGCTGGCAAAAAATATTGCAAGGACAGCTCTGTACCACGTCTTAATTTCCTGCTGATCCAGTTTCTCTACCCTTTCCATAACTCCCTTTCAGCACGGAAAACATATAGTGTGCGCAGACACAAGACTTTTCCAGTTTAAAGATGCCTCCGGCTGTGATTCCATTTTCGTGAGTAGTTCCACACGCTAATGGGCGAAAGCAACCACAGCTTGAGCTTTCACCAGCACTTTTTGGAGATTCCCCTCGATGTCAGGGGCAGAGACGGTGAGATCAATTCGAGCGGTCTGGGCTTCGGCGTCAAGAGCGCCAATTTTGCCCGATACATTAAGCTGGTTGCCACCGGTTGCCGGATTCTCAGCGCCCTCAGCATCAGGTACGATGACGGGCTTGGTGAAACGGGTCTGATAATCAACGATTGCCCCGGGATCCCCCACCCAATCGGTTACTAGCTGTACCGCAACTCCCATGGTGAACATGCCGTGGGCGATGACGCCGGGAAGTCCGACAGCCTGGGCGAATCGTTCATTCCAGTGAATTGGGTTGAAGTCGCCAGAAGCCCCCGCGTAGCGAATAAGATCGGCGCGAGTCACCGAAATCGTACGAGAACCGATTTCTTGACCTTTTTCTAGCTCAGCAAAATTAATAGATAGTGCCATTAGTCTTCTCCTCGAACTAAGAGAGAGGAGACGCAGGTAGCCACAGCTTCTCCCCCGACGGTAGTAATTTCTTCGCGAGTGATGAGCATAGCGCCAGGACCCATGGTACGTACGTTATCTACGTGAACTTCAGTTGTGAGTTCGTCACCAGCCACGATAGGTCGATGATGGGTGAAACGCTGGTCAGCGTGAACCACACGAGAGAAATCGATTCCTGAATCGGGATCTTCGATGAGTGCAGCATCCGCCCTTTGCGCCAGAATAATGGCAAAGGTCGGGGGAGCAACGACGTCGGCGTATCCAGCTGCTTGCGCCGCGTCTACTTCGAAATGGATGGGGTGGGTAGCCTTTACAGCGCTAGCAAACTCGCGGATTCGCTCCCGTCCTACTTGGAATACCTCATCAGAAGTAAATACTTTCCCGACGATTTGGGGATTAATAGTTTTGGTCTCAGACATAATAAAAGTCTAACGGAAGGTTTAATCTGCCTCATCTTTCCTACGTGATATGGGACACTTAGTGCAAGTAATTCTCACTATCCCTGGAGAACACATGAACCGCACGCCCCATGAGAAGTTTCCACCGCATCTCGTTGACCCCAACGAGCCGGTAGATACAGCCCGCAAATATAAAATTATCGGCCCCGGACTCGTCGTTGCCGCCACAGGAATTGGCGCACCCGATTTAGTTGCCACCCTTGTAGCTGGTTCAAAATATGGGTACGCACTCCTATGGACGGTCGTCATAGGCGTCATTATGAAAATCGTCTTGGTCGAAGGCGCCGGCAGGTACAGTCTTGCCACCGGACGTACCATCTTTGAAGGATGGCGCACTCTCGGCCCCTGGACCACCTGGTATTTTGGCCCCTACATCCTGATTTGGGGCTTTGTTTACGGAGCCACTGGGATGTCGGCGGCCGCTATGCCGCTTGCTGTGCTCTTTCCCGCCCTTCCACTGTGGGCATGGGCCATCATCATGGGGCTCTCAGGGTTCGTGATTGTTTGGCTGGGTAAATACAGCGTGGTAGAGAAAATAACCGCCGTCCTGGTGGGACTCATGTTCCTGCTCATTGTAGGTTTAGCTATCTACACCATCCCGAACCTACCCGACCTATTTCGCGGTCTCGTTCCCATGATTCCCGGCGGAAGCGTCACCTACACTCTTGCGCTAGCCGGTAGTGTTGGCGGCACCATCACTCTCGCGGCCTACGGGTACTGGCTACGCGAAAAAGGGTGGTACAGCCCCAAGT
This sequence comes from Rothia amarae, assembly GCF_042677725.1. NCBI lineage: Bacteria > Bacillati > Actinomycetota > Actinomycetes > Micrococcales > Micrococcaceae > Rothia > Rothia amarae. The sequence continues at coordinate 20,616 of NZ_JBHUCN010000006.1, read as the reverse complement.
TTATGCGGGTCATGCAGCTTGATAACACCGTAGCTTACGTCATCTCCGGCATATTCGTAGCAGCAACTTTCGTGCTCGGCGTAGAAGTGCTCTATTCTGCAGGACTAGCAGTATCCTCTAGCGATAAAGGGCTCCTTGATCTCGCCGATATTCTCAAGGATCGTTACGGTGTGGTAATTGGAAATCTCTTTCTGATAGGTTTCTGGGCTGCCTCCTACTCCTCCATTATCGGAGTCTGGTCAGGAGTCTCGCTCATGTTTGCGGACTTCTGGGGCAGCATCCGCCGCAAGCCTACGAATCACCCCGATACCCTCACCGGTGGAAAATACTTTAAGTTTTACGTACTGTGGCTTACTTTCCCGCCCATGATTCTTTTTCTCATGGATCGCCCCATTTTCCTCATTCTCCTCTACGGAGTACTAGGGGCGCTTTTCATGCCTTTCCTTGCCGTCACTCTCCTCTGGATTCTCAACACCAAACGAGTACCAGAGAGATGGCGCAACGGCTGGTTCACCAACAGCATTCTAACTATCTGTGCTGTACTCTTTATTTCTCTGGGAATCTACCAATGCACTGAAGCAATTGTGAAGGTTCTCAACTAAATCTAGCTATCCCCGGCATTGAAAAGTTAAAAACGCAAAGAAACCCAGCAGGAAAACCTGCTGGGTCTCTTATGAATAAAATATTTGAAAATATAAGCTGAGCCCCGACCGGGAATCGATCCCGGGACCTCCATCTTACCAAGATGGCGCTCTACCACTGAGCTATCGGGGCGTAGCGGTGGACGGGCTCGATCCGTCGACCTCACGATTATGAGTCGTGCGCTCTAACCAGCTGAGCTACACCGCCATGCAATCACTAAAATTATTCAATTTTGGCTCTTGCGAGAGCCCCGACCGGGAATCGATCCCGGGACCTCCATCTTACCAAGATGGCGCTCTACCACTGAGCTATCGGGGCAACAGAGAATACTCTACAGGACGCCCTAAAGGGGGTGCAAATTCTTGCAGAATATTTTCAGGTGTTCTACACCACCTCAATAAAGAAGGGGAGGAATCCACCCCTTCTTTAGAATGCTCCAAGCCTAAACTTCAAAGGCTGGATTATTCTTTTTAGTACTTGTTCGAGCGCTTCTTGAAGCCACCGTCACGGCCACCACCACGGCGGTCATCGCGATCACGATCGCCCCCGCGGAATCCGCCGCCACGGCGATCGTCGTTGAAACGCTTCTTGAAACCATCACGGTCTCCGCCGCGTCCACCATTGAAGCGACGTCCGCCGCGTCCACCATTTCCGCTACCCTTGGGGCCGCGGTCACGCTGGATGTTCAAGAACTCACCGTTTAGTTCGGTGTTTTCCAAGCGGTCGAAGAAATCACGGGGAAGATCTTCAGGCAAACCAACAATGGTGAAATGCGGGCGAATATCAATGGAACCAACCTGTGATCCTTTGATGCCACCTTCATTAGTCAAGGCTCCCACAATCATGCCGGGGTTAACACGATTCTTGTGTCCAACCTGCAACTTGTAGTTAACCATGCCCTCTTCTTGACGGCGGGGCTTGCGCTCACGGCCGCCATCCCGGTCGCCGCGGTCTCCACGATCGTCGCGGTTACGGCCCTTGGGCTCAGGAATATCTTCTACGAAGAAGGGGCGACCCTCCTGAGCAATCACAGCAATAGCAGCCGCGATTTCCAAAGGATCAACATCATGCTCATTTTGGTAGCTGGTAATGATGTCACGGAACAGTGAGAGATCTTCGGTCTCAATAGTGTCCGTAATCTGCTGAGCGAAACGAGATTTACGATTCTCGTTTACATCAGCAACAGAAGGCATATGCATCTGTTCAACCTGCTGACGGGTTGCCTTCTCGATTTGGCGCAACATGTACTTCTCACGGGGAGTCATGAAGAGAATTGCTTCACCTTCACGGCCCGCACGGCCGGTACGGCCAATGCGGTGAACGTAAGATTCGGTGTCATGAGGAATATCGAAGTTCACAACCAAGGAGATACGCTCCACGTCAAGACCGCGAGCTGCGACGTCGGTAGCAATCAAAATATCAATACGGCCATCGCGCAACGAATCAACGGTACGCTCACGCAACTGCTGAGGAATATCACCGTTAATAGCTGCTGCCTGGTAACCGCGAGCCTTGAGCTTTTCAGCGAGCTCTTCAGTTTCCTTCTTGGTACGAACGAAGGCGATAACGCCATCGTAGTTACCTACTTCGAGCACGCGGGTCATCGCATCAAGCTTGTGCGAGTGCATGACCTGGATGTAGCGCTGACGAATGTTAGGAGCGGTAGAAGTCTTAGACTTTACGCGAACCTCGGCAGGATCGTTAAGGTACTGCTCTGCGATCTTGCGGATGGTCTTGGGCATGGTAGCCGAGAACAGAGCAACCTGCTTGGAATCGGGAGTCTGGCTGAGAATTTCCTCGACGTCATCGGCAAAGCCCATGCGGAGCATTTCATCAGCTTCGTCCAATACCAAGTACTGCAGGTTCGAAAGGTCCAAAGACCCCTTCTTGAGGTGGTCGATCACACGACCGGGAGTACCCACAACAATCTGAGCACCGCGGCGTAAACCGTTGAGCTGAGGACCGTAAGGTGAGCCACCGTAAATAGGAAGAACGGTTACGTTTTCCATATGGGTAGCAAAAGAAGTGAATGCTTCTGCGCCCTGAAGCGCGAGTTCACGAGTAGGTGCAAGAACAAGCACCTGAGTGTCTTTGGTGTGTCCGTTGATGTCTGCCAGTTCAGCCAAACGAGACAGTGCGGGAAGAGCGAATGCTGCGGTCTTGCCGGTGCCGGTCTGTGCTAGACCAACGACGTCGCGGCCGCCCAAAAGCAAAGGAATGGTCTGCTCCTGAATGGGTGAGGGCTTTTCGTAACCGATGTCTTCAAGAGCTGAAAGCACACGGGCGTCCAGACCGAGATCGGTGAAGCGTGCGCCTTCTTCTTCAGCAGATGCTGAAACGGTCTGAGCTTCGTTGTTAGGTGCAGTATTTTCTGCGGGTTCGATGAATTCAATACCTGCTGAAGCAGAGTTATCTTTAGTCAATTTATTCCTCATCGCATGGGATCGGCGCACCAAGTAACTCGGTGCTTTTCTCCGGTGATCCCCCTGTGCTCGCCTCAAGGTGGGTGGGCCATCTTCGGTGGGCGCCACCTCATCTGCACCGCGGTGCAAAATACTCACACTCATCTTAGAAAAGAATTCTGTAAGCGGTAAAAGGGTTGCGCTCTTTGAGCGAGCTATTCTCTTCGTCTTCTGAAGTATCTGACTTCAAAAGGAAACTGATTTCAGCGCCTGTTTTCAGTCGGTCGGCGCAACCATCGGTGTCTAGGGAAACCGGTAATGTACTTTCCCTACCTTACAGTACGTTTGACGTTAATGGGGTCGCTGGTGACACAACCTACAATGAGGGCAAGCGACTAAAGGTCCGTACGCTTCATAACGGATATTGTGCCGAAGGTTCTAACGGTGAAGTAGGTTGCATTGAATCTTTCACTGGCATAGCCCGCGGGATTCTGCGGGGAATTATTGCCCCATGCAGACCCCATGGAATCAATGACGACGTAGTCAGGAGCTGGTTTACCCTCATGCCCAATCCAGTAGACGGTTCGGTCAGGCACCAGGTATGTGAGGATCGAAAGATCCGAAGCAACGGTGACCCCCTGGGGTACGGCATTCACTGCCTGCTGTTTTGCCTGATCAACTGCAGATAGTTCTGTAGTAGCAAACCGGGGGTTTGCCAGCTCTTTGAGGGGCTGGAAAGGCAGAAGGACGAGCGCAACTCCGCATGCGGCAGCTGCTACCGTGCGTCGAAAGATTGGCAGAGAAACTCCTCGCCCCATCCGGCTCAAAAAAGCAGGAGGGGTTGCAAGGACATCCACAAGCGCCATCGTAACGATTGGCATGAGAACCAAAGAATAGTGCCACGTTGATTCCCAGTAGCCCTCATTCGGTGAGAGAAGTCGCCAGCAAAGAGTGGGCAAGGCGATAATCGCCAACGGGGATAGCACCCAGAGAAGTACACCGACAGCAAAAAGCAGTAGCAAAGAGAAAGTCTTTGTCCATGGGTAGAACAGGGTTGCAAAGGCTTGCAGCGGGTCCCCGAGGGCGGCGGCAAAATCTACCTTATCTGCGTAATCGAACTGACCGGCAGTGTTAAAAAAGGGAAGAATGAGTGCAACCGCGGCTGCCGACCAGCTAATTCCCCATACGACAGTGAGAAAAGACTCAAGAACAGCCGGTGAAGTAATGGCAGAAGATGCCACTTTTTGAAAACGGCGGCTGAACGGCTCCACCGGCTGCGCATCATCAGATCGGGCTGCGGCATGAGGGAACAGAATGTTCCATCCTACCCGGAGCCATCCGGTGCGCAACAATGCCACAATCCCTATCATCGCCACGGTAATTCCCATGTCTTCTTTGACAAAAACAAGCGGTAAAGCCCATAGCAGAGCACGGCGTATACGCGGAGCTCGCTCTGGTTCCCGAGATGCCAACACCAAATTTCCCAAAGAAAGTACGAAAAAGGGTAGCGCAAAAGCGACTTCGTGAAATTGAACAGACACCGCCTGCTGGACGCCGAAGCTGAGCCCAAAAGCAATCGTCAGAAGGAAAGCAGACAGTTTTCCACAACCTTGCTGAGCAAACCGGCACAGCAAAAATACAGCTACCGCGATTAGCCCATTCTGCACATAAAGCAGAGTCTGCGGACTAGGAAAAAAATAATAGAACGGAGTGAGAAGCACCAAAATAGGGTGAAAGTGATCTCCCCAAAGATTGAAACCATGACCTTTAATCGGCACAATCGGCGCCTGAGCACGGGCATAGTTTTGGGCAAGCTGAGTAAATATCCCTAAATCCCACGAAGGAGTCACAAAGTGGCGGTACTGAAAAAATGAATACACGCTATAGAGAGCAAAAAAGGCTAGCGCTAGGACGAAAGCTAACAGGCGAGAGCCAGGCGAATTTTGGCGTTGAGATGGGGAGAGACGCGACGATACCTCTGCGCTATCTCGCTTGAAAAAAACGCCCATCTCCAACCTCTCATTCATCTAGTACTTCAGAATTACACTGTTCGCTACAACCGTGAGTCAATTTCTATCCCTACGCTACCTTGCAGGTACTCACATGCGAAAATAAAGGTGTGTACTCTGTTTCTGTTTCTATTACGCCTCCGTTTCCCATCAGTTTGGCAAGCGTCGTCGCACCGTGGCGTCGAGGAATTTCAGATCCTCTCGCTCAGGCAGGAACCAGACCAGACCGAACCGGAGCAACGACGTATTGGGCCACCACCCGATCCGGACAAACCGATATACTCCTGCGCTTTCACCAAGAAAAAGGTACAGCTCGCAGTTTGAGAGAAAAATATCTGGCTCCCATCCATATTCGGTTATGGGCACCTCGTACACCCCAATCACCAGAGGATATCGAAAATTTACTGGCGCAACTCCCCCGCTGGGTAGGCACCGAAGATAACTGGAGAGAATTTCAAAAATCCCCTCAATGGAATGCGCTCCCTGAAACGCTTATTCGTGCCCACCAAGAGCATCCCGGAGTACGACTGGGCGCTACCGGCGAGATCTTCAAAAACACCGTTGCTTCTATTACAGAACAACGGGTCACCGGCATCGAAGCTATGGGCGGACTACGCGCCATCCTTCGGCAAACGGCGTCTGCAGCACCCCAAACAGGACTACCCGACCAGCCCCGGGGAATGCTTTTCTTTCCCTCACCTCAAACTTTGGCGTCTCTTCCTTCGTGGATATGGCACAGGGCCGGTTACGATCGCGCACGCGCCGATACCATCGTCTCTTTTGCCCAACGGGCTGAAAGCATCGAGCGACTTGCTCAGAAAGCGACTGCCGATCAACTTTCTGTTGCTCTTTCCAGCATCCGAGGCATTGGCCCCTGGACCATCGCGGAGGTACTGCAACGAACTCATGGCCACCCCGACGCAATTAGCGTGGGAGATTTCCATTTAGCCCACCACGTAGGTTGGGTATTTGAAGGTCAACGCGCTACCGACGAACAAATGGTCAGGCTGCTAGCACCTTTTAGTGGCAATAGAAATCGAGTAGTAGCTCTCATCAAAGTTGCAGGCATTCAAGAACCTCGACGAGCACCCCGTTATAGCCCCCAAGACCACCGCAGCCATTAATAAAGTATCGGAGGCAGCATACACCACCTCCGATACTTCAACATATTTTCAGGAACTAACCTCTGAGCAAACTATGCCTGCTGGTTACCTTCTTCTTTCTGTGCTTCTTCAACTTGCTTGCGCACTTCGTCCATATCCAATTCACGAACTGCAGAAATAACCTGCTCGAACTGCGAGCTGTTCAATGCACCGGGCTGCGAGAAAACAAGAATGCCCTCGCGGAATGCCATCAAAGTAGGAATCGAGGTAATACCTGCAGCAGCAGCGAGCTCCTGCTGATCTTCAGTATCAACCTTGCCAAAAGTGATGTCCTGATGCTTCTCTGATGCCTCTTCATATACAGGTGAGAACTGTTTGCAAGGTCCGCACCAATCAGCCCAGAAATCCAAGAACATAATGTCGCTGTCTTGAACTGTTTGATTCAAATTTTCTTGAGTAATTTCTTGTGTAGACATATCTCAAACCTTACCTGGCACAGATTCAAGTTCCAACTCATTTATGCTCACGATGAAGCCAAATCACTTTCGAACTTAAAACAAAAAGTCTCGACCTGTTTTCAGATCGAGACTCATTGGTGGCAGATGAGGGATTCGAACCCCCGTAGGCAGTGCCAGCTGATTTACAGTCAGCCCCCTTTGGCCGCTCGGGTAATCTGCCGAGACCAAAAATTGGTACTCTATTCGCATGAGCGAACGAGATAACACTACCGAACATTTTCCAAAAACCAAAATCGAATACGAGGATTGTGACTAATACAACCTCTCCTGCTTAGGCCGCTACCAAATTTTGCGATCTCACCATCTGCTCTTCGCCCAGCCATGTCACAAAATTTTGCGCATAAACGATGGCCTGCTCCGCAGTGCACAAACCGCTTTTTACTTCATGCAAAATATCCCGTTGGACTCCAGCGAAACGCTCTCGCGCCATCGGATCCTTGAGACTCTCTCCTAAACGAGAAATCTCCAGCTCCGCGTCTCTCAGCGATGTTGCTTGCAGACTGCGATTTTTATTACTCATGCTTTAAGTCTTCAACTCAAAGATGAACTCTAGCTGAGAAATCGGTCACATCTTTATAACAATTTTTCCCCACCCATTTTCTGCGCCCGCTAGGCTACATCCAAGGAACCCTATAATTTAGTAAGTGCATAGCAAGAGCACAAGAAATTTTCCCTTACCACCACCATCTAAGGAGAAACATGGCTAGCGAATCATCATTTGATGTTGTTTCAAAAGTAGACAAGCAAGAAGTATCAAACGCTTTGAACCAGGCTTCCAAAGAAGTAGAGCAGCGTTACGACTTTCGCGGAGTGGGCGCATCCATCGACTTCTCCGGTGAAAAAATTATGATTAAAGCCAATGCAGAAGAGCGCGCTCAAGCTGTCCTGGATGTTTTCCAGTCCAAGCTCGTCAAGCGTGGTATTTCTTTGAAGTCATTGGAGGCGGGTGACCCTTACCCCTCCGGCAAGGAAACTCGCATTGAGTGCTCCATCAAAGAAGGTATCGCTCAGGATCAGGCAAAGAAAATCACTAAACTGATTCGCGATGAAGGACCCAAAGGCGTCAAAGCAACCATCCAGGGAGACGAACTACGAGTATCTTCCAAATCGCGTGACGACCTCCAGGACGTCATCGCGCTCTTGAAGAGCTCAGAACTTGACGTTGACCTCCAATTCGTCAACTACCGCTAAGCACCACTTTACGGTTCATAAAGAAGGACGGCGCCTCCGGCGTCGTCCTTCTTTAGTTCAAAAGCGGTAAATCTTTAATTTTACAGCTGCCCCATTGCCCGAGCTTGGTTCTCTAGACGGGCGATACGATCCTCCATCGGAGGGTGTGTGGACATCAACTTTTGCATGTCCCGACCACGGAATGGGTTGGCAATCATCATAGCGGCGGTAGAGACTACTTTTTGATCGTTAGCAGGCAAAGGATAACGAGTATTGCCGTCCTGCAATTTGTGTAATGCCGACGCCAATGCCAACGGGTCCCCCGTCAATTCAGCGCCGTCCTGATCTGCATCGTATTCCCGGGTTCGACTAATTGCCATTTGAATTATTCCCGTTGCAATTGGTGCCAAGAAGGACATCAATATGGCTACCAGAACGTTGCCACCACCGCCCTCTCGATTATTACCACCAAAGAGACCGGCGAATCCCAGCACCTGAGCAATCGACGTAATGACAGCTGCAATTGCTGAAGCAACTGAACTTGTAAGAATATCGCGGTTATACACGTGCATCAGCTCGTGCCCCAGAACCCCGCGCATTTCGCGCTCATCTAAGAGTTGCAAGATTCCTTCGGTAGCGCAGACAGCCGCATTTTGAGGATTACGGCCGGTTGCAAAAGCGTTAGGAGTCAAGGACGGAGCTACATACAGCCGTGGCATGGGCTGGTTGGCTTTAGCAGAAAGCTCCTCAACAATTTGATAAAGTCCCGGAACCTGCTCCCTGGTGACAGGGTAAGCATTCATAGAGCGAATAGCGATTTTATCGGAATTCCAATAGGAATATGCCACCATACCTACGCTGATGAGGGCAAAGAGATAGATAAACAAGCTGCTCCGCGTCAGACCGGCGAGCACCGCGCCGATAAGAAGCAGAACTCCAACCATTCCGCCTAATAGCAAAGTGGTCTTCAAACCATTCTGATGATTGTGCATATTCATTTTAGGCTCTCTTTCTCCACGTTTCAGCCTCGGTTTATTACAGAGTATCGATAATGATTGAACAAAAACATCATGTTTGCTCAAAACGAAGCGAGAGACAGGATTATCCTGTCTCTCGCTTTATGTCTTATCGGCACTGAATGTAGCTGATATGGTCCACTCCATAGATCGCTGTCAACACATACGTTGTGTATATAGAGTTGAGGGCCTTCTCAGGAATATACCGATGCATCACATGTGTGTGACCATGATCCTGGTATCGAATCAGACACCGCTTATTGGTTGCAACGTTTTTCTGATCGAAATCGTGCCAAGGAACTGCCTGGGACCACGCTTTGAAATCTGCCCCGCTATACCATTGGGGAACTTCACCTGGGTTATCAGGGATAACCGGGATAACGGGGTTCTCGGGTTCAGTAGGTGTAACCGGCTCGGTGGGGTCAGTTGGCGTAACTGGCTCGGTAGGATCAGTAGGTGTAACCGGCTCCGTAGGGTCAGTAGGTGTAACCGGCTCCGTAGGGTCAGTAGGTGTAACCGGCTCCGTAGGGTCAGTAGGTGTAACCGGCTCCGTAGGGTCAGTAGGTGTAACCGGCTCGGTAGGATCAGTAGGTGTAACCGGCTCCGTAGGGTCAGTTGGCGTAACTGGCTCGGTAGGATCAGTAGGTGTAACTGGCTCGGTAGGATCAGTAGGCATTGCTCGATCCGCAGGTGTGATGGGATCCACTGGCGCGACAACGGGGTCTGCCTTTTCTGCAGGTGCTTGGGTAACAGGGGCTGGAGGCGCAGCCTCGGCAGGCACTGTGTCTACAGGAGCTGCAACTTTAGCCTCAGCTTCAGGAGGATTCTGAGCTTCAGCGACTGGGGCAGCTTCTTCGGTAACGATGCGAGGAGCAGTTTCGTGACCAGGGTTATCTGCGAGCGCCTCACCGGATGAACCAGTTGCTGTTCCTACGGCTGAAGTTACCGCACCCTCATCAGCCATGGACGAATCATTCGCAGCAGATCTTCCCTCCGAAGATGGAGACTGGGATGAAATCGCAACTAAACTCTCATTATTTGTTGCCTGAGCAAGACTACTAAGAGCGTTCTGTTCGTCTTCTGTTGCGAGCAACGCCGATTCAGCGGCTTTCAGCACATGTTCGTTTGCAGTTGCAGTTACCAAGGTAGGTAAAGCAGAAAGATCTTCGCCGCTCCCTTGCGAAAGTCCCTGAGCCAGGGATTCCAAAACAGGAACATCACTGCTGCGTATGGATTCATCAGAAGAGAAGCCACTAAAGGGATTCGATTCAAACTGACGCCCCAGCGGCGAAGGCTTTTCAGTTTTCTTCTGGCTAGGTGTCTGCTGAGTTTTCTGATCTGGAATCTTGGTAGAAAACCCTTCTGCAGTAATTTGCTGAGCATCTTGATGCGCTGGTTCGCTCATCGCCACACCGCCCACCACTGCAACTACTGCCGCAGTTAAAGTTGCGGCACCCGCAAGGATTTGGCTGGGCGTGCCCCAGCTCCTCGGAGAAAGAAGAGAGAAATTAGAACCGGTAGCAAATGCAGAGGAAGCAGATGCATTTTCTGCAGAAGAGGTTGTTGCGTTTGAACCGCTCTGAGTTCCTCCCACCGACGCCGCCGCAACAGGCGCAATCAACGCAGAGCCGTCCGTCGTCCAGATAGAAAGTCCAGCCAAAACTGGGAAGACCCAGCTACGCATGGACTTATTAATACCGACTAGAGAAAGATATTCGGAGGTGCAGTAATTGCACGTTTCCATGTGTGAGCGCAGAGCGTCTGAACGTTTCTGACTGAGCGATCCACGCACATAGGGGCTGATATGAGAAGAAAATCGGTTACAGTCCGCCGTCGCAGGGGCATTCTGGTGGGCACGAAGAAAACCTTCTTTGAGGCTTTCTTTAGCGCGAATCGCAAGGGCTGACACAGCATTGGGGGTGAGATCCATTGCCGCGGCAATTTCACGTGGTTTCTTTGCTTCAATCTCGCTCATCCACAGCACGGTTTGCCATCGTTCAGGCAAAGAAGTGAACGCGGAAATTACTTCATCAGATTCGTGAAGTTGTACCACGGTTTCGTCAAGGGTTCCCATTGCCTCAAGATGTTCTTGCTCGCTGGGGACTTCCTTCTTCGCCAGCAGCCCGTATTCCCCCGCTAGATGCGCGATGGTGGTAGAGAGGTAGCCGCCCATATAGGAGTGGGGACCTTTACCGTTTTTGAGTGCTTGAAGGATGCGGGCAAAAGATTCAGAGACAATATCATCAACCCGGTTGATATCAGAAGTGTGTTTAAACGCAATAGCACGAGCCATAGGGTAATAGCGCTCATAGAGTTCTCCATAAGCTTCAAGTTTGCCCTCGAGAACCGCCAGTAGCAGCGCCTCATCAGTTTTTCCTGACGCGGCGAGCGTATGTTGCGTTTGCATTTCTTAAGTCCTGTGCCGTGGTGATTCTTCAAAGAATCGATTCAGATTGTCAAAGTGTGCGAGCCCTCTATTTCCCCAACTTGTCGCTACATCTTTAGATATCAGCCCAGAGGCTGTGCAACATTTTAGAGGACACATTTCTAAATATACCTGAAGAGGAAAAAACTAGAACCCGACTTAAGTATTAACTGTGCAAACAAGAAAGAGCCCGCGCTCCCAAAAGCGCGGGCTCTTATCGGGGCAATGCACCCGAAGGTACATTGCCTTCCATCTCTCCATTGAGCTGGAATCTTCCCTTTTCAACCGAAGAAGTTGATTGCGAGTCAACTCTGGTCGAAAGGTGTAATGAGCAATTTCGGTTCCCTATGAGCACCCAAGTGCCTCTTTCCCGATCTTGCATTCCCTATTTTCTTGTGGCTCCTGTTCCCTAAATGAGGAGCCTTACCTTCGCGTTCTTCACCTTCGCGGGGGCGTGGGTGGCGAAGACTTGATTGTTACCACCGGTGCGACGAGATCTTTTCTCGAAAATGGCACATACATCAAATCGTTGGCGCGAAGCCCGGTTTTTACGCCGTCACTAGTTAAGAGCGAATTACGCACAAATCATGACGCGAAAATCTGAGAAATTTTCAAAACTTTTTAAAAATTTAGCAGAATTGCCTCCTGACTAGGGCAAATACTGAAAAATTAAGTTTGAAGAAATTTTATTTTTCGCTCGCAAGCCACCTCTCGCAAAGGGCCAGCCTGCTATCAAAGTTGTTATTCTGAATTATTCACAATAGAATATTTTCTTACTACTAACCCGACCGAGAAAGACTATGCGATGAAATCACTCATGCTCACACCTGAGATACTGGCTGAAGCATGGACCACTACATTGCGAGCTAAGGGTCGGCGAGTCACCAAACAACGTCTTGCAGTTCTTAACGCGGTTCAAAACCACCCGCATGCAACTGCCGAAGAAATTGTGCAGGGTGTACGCCAAGAAATTCCCACCATTACGGTTCAGTCGGTCTATGTTGTTCTCGCCGATTTAGTAGAAATCGGCATGCTCCAGCGTTTTGAACCCCCAGGGACTCCCGCTCTCTACGAAACCCGCACGGGAGATAACCACCACCATGCTTTCTGCATCAGATGCGGGAAAGTAGAGGACGTCGACTGTGCGGTGGGAGCAGCGCCTTGCCTTACCCCCAGCGACTACCATGGGATGGCTCTCATTTCAGCGGATGTGCTCTATCAAGGAATCTGTGTCCGTTGCCAAACAGATTACGAGGCAGAAATTGCCGAGCAGCAGCAACGTCAAGCTCAGCAGCTTCGCGACCCCTAAAGAACTTTACAAATAAAAGAGGGTAGCGGTAGGAATTCCTAGCGCTACCCTCTTTTCTCCTACTGACGCTTCATACCTGAATTATGTGCAGGCTCTATCCTTATGCTGCGGCAGCCGACACCACAATCGAAATCAGTTCACGAATCTGCTTCATGGGCAAGGTCGCTGAAGGATTCAAAGCGTTGATACGAACCGCGCTCACACCCAGTTGATCTGCAAACTTAAGAACATCTAACGCAGGCGCAGAACGAACCTCTAGAGACGGATCCAAAGCTGCGATTTCAGCCGCGGAAGTAAAGACCAACATAGTATCGGGCTCTTGATCTGCAGGCACTGGAACAAACACAGGTGAATCCCCTCCGGGATGTACACCCATCAGCAACACAGCACCTGGAGCAACAAGCGATGCCAGAAGAATCTGCATATTACCGCTCATCAAAGCATTCTTGGTTGCATCATTATGAGGGGTCTGTAGCACCCAGCCCACCTGCGGTTTTTCGATAAAACACTCATGGGGAGCACCTGGATCGATCACAATGACATCGCAGGTTTCATCCGCCAAAAACTCCCGGAAAACTTTTCCAGCGTGGTCGCGCAAGATAACAGGTTCGGACTCTGCATTATGACGTTTGTGTTCCTCAAACACATACTGAGAGCTGGAGTACAGGCACAGTGCGCGCAGACCATTGTTCAAACGCAGAACGCGGTAGCGGATAGTAGACTGCGGCCCCATCTTCTGATTTCCCAACGGAACAAAATCAGAGTCAGAAATATCGAGGAGAACTTCTCCGCCCAAAGAAGCCCGCAGAACGCTGATGACATTCGCGTCGTTTCGGATGCCTTCGGTACGTGCCAACGCCGTAGAAAGATAAGAATTGGGAATCTCAAACTCAGGCGCTGCAGAAGGCGAAGAGGTCTCAGAGACCTCAGCCAACCGACGTCCATTCAAACGTTGGCGGCCCCACTCAGGAATCTGGTTCTCTTCGCGGGGGAAATCAGCTAAATGCGCACGCAGCTCACGAGCGGTCAGACGTCCTTCGCCCTCCCAGTCCTGGGGCTCATCTTGACGGTTGTAGGCCGCCCCAATTTCATATTCAGGCTCAGGCCAGTTCTTTGCTGTGACGACAACGGTTGCAGTAAACCAGGTGCCTTCACGCTCGTCGTAGGCACCATGCTGCAATTTTTCGATCTCAGGAATCACAGGAGATTCTTTTTTCAGCGGCCCAATGCTGCCTACAAAATCTTGATCATCACGAGATTCCGTAATGCGTACAAAGATTTGCTCGGACAACGGCTTGATATCTAAGACCAGCTCATTCCAACCTGGCTCAGCTTTAACGGTGCTCAGAAGCCAGCTTCCAATCTGAACGAGAGCCTCTTCAATCATGGCTGGTCGTTCGGAAGCTTGATAACGAGGTTTGTGATTCATCTTGTTCTTTCTGGCCGAGTGCAAGCGGTGTCCCTGAGTGCTGTGATGTTCCCTGACTCTTGATACTGAAGTATTATCCCAAGAATTACTTCAAAATGAGGCCTACCATCACTCAACTTAAGTATGACTCTTTCGAATTTCAGCCAGCACTTAAGGCTACAGGATGCCCCCTACTTAGAAGGCTGGTTGGGTTTCGCACTGTACCAGCCCTATTCAAGATTGGTCTGTTTTCGCTCTCCCTTTTCAGCGAAATGACCCGCTGAAATGCAGTTTTGGTTGCTAGCCTTAATAACATGACTAAAACACTGCAGGATTTGATTGACGAATCAATCTTTATCTCCACTGAATACCAGGCGCGTCTGGCTGAAATTAGCAGCGGCTCAGAGTGGACCGTTGATTTCGCTGCCCCGTCTTTCACCCTTCAGTCTGATAGCTCCGTGACTCTGACCCCTTATCTTTTGGGTACTGAGTCTGAGAACCGCGGATCCTGGATCTGGTCCTGGCAGGAACTTGGACATTTCCCCGATACCGTAGTTTCAGCGGCAATTCAGGCTCGTGAAGCTGGCGCACAACACGGTATCTCCGAGCTCACCACCGACGAACTAGTTCTCTCCGATGGTCTAGCTCGCCGTCTGACTCTTGCCTCCAAAGCTGTCACCGGTTTGTACGCGCACTACCCCGTCACCGCTGGCGCCGGAGTGCGGGCATGGATTTTGGTAGATGGGGAGGCGCTAGAACTCGAAGCTCCTACGGTAAACCGTATGGGTCGAGTAATGGCTGAATCCCTCAAAAACAACACCATTGTCAACCAGCAACGTGCCGTAGATTCATACGCCCGTCTGCGCGGTGCTCACATTGCCTGGGACACTGAGGCAACTGCCGTCATCACTGCAACCGACGGTGCGCTGCGTCTGTGGTTCGACAACGGCAAGATTTCCGGCATCGAAGGCGCAGAGCCCAGCGTTGATTCCCACGAACTCAACCGCTGTGCACAGCACGCGGCGCAACTGCGCGAAAAAATGACTGCGGAGCGCCAGGAAATTGAGCGCATCGCTGCCGCTGAAGCTGCACAGCAAATTGCCGCTCGCGAGGCTGCTCACGATGCAGAAGTACGCGAACGTGCAGAGGCAGAAGCTCAGGCACAGGCCAAAGCACAAGAAGCAGCCCGTCTGGAAGCTGAAGCTCGTGAACAAGAAGATAAGAAGAAGGAAGAACTTCCCTCTACCGTCGCCACTCCTCAGCCCGAGACCGAGACTGTAGAAGATGTCGAAGGTGTCACCACTACCGATCGCGTCTACCCCCATGCCGAGCAGCCCTACGACCAGGACCCCAGCGAAAACGCCGAACCAGGTCGTGTTACTACTTCTGGACTTTCAGAAGAAGAACTTGTCTCAGAATCTAAGGAAAGCGAAGATCGCTACGACTCCTCAGCAGAATCAGAGACCGCTGCTGAACAGCGCTATGAAGAAGCTGAAAAGCTTGCCCAGGAAGACGTGGAAGAGGAGCTCGAAACCGAGCGCCGCCGTCCTTCACCCTTCCGAGTAGCCGGTTCAGCTCCTGACCTTGAAGCTGAACGCGCCGAGGCAGACACTGAAAAGCCTGTCAAGGAAGAAAAGGAAAAGAAGGGCTTTTTCTCCCGTTTCTTTGGTCTGTAAGAACACCATGAGAAGTCCCGGTTCTACACGAACCGGGACTTTTCTGTCTAAGTAAAAGGAAAATAGATGACGCAACGGGTTGCTGCTGATAAAAATTCCGCAGATCTGTTGGCAACGGGTTACCCTTCAATCTTTGCCACTCACCTGCTGTGGGGCATGTTGCCGCTGTATTTTGCGCTCACCGCGCCGGCGTCTGCTGTTGAGGTGGTAGCAGCCCGTGTGTTGTTTTCTATCGTCTTTTGTTCCTTGTTCTTGAGTGTGCTGAAGAATGGGTGGAAGAATCTCTTTGCGCTTCTAAGAAATAATAAGGTTATCTTTGCGCTCACTATTGCCTCCCTTTTGATTGGGTGCAACTGGTTGCTCTACGTACTGGCAACCACTAGCGGGCATACTCTGGACGCCTCGCTAGGTTACTTTATGAATCCCTTAGTATCGGTTCTACTGGGAGTTATCTTTTTAGGCGAGCGGCTCCGCTTCATGCAATGGACTGCAGTAGGTATAGCCGCCTCTGGGGTGATTGCCATGAGCGTCCTTTACGGACATGTTCCCTGGATTGGGTTAGGTCTTGCCACCACATTTGGTCTGTATGGGCTGGTCAAAAGCAAAGTGGGAAAACGAGCTACCCCACTTCATTCATTTGCGGTGGAGTCAGCGTTACTTGCTCCTCTGGCAGCAGCGTGCATGGCGTTTCTAGCTTTTCGAGGAAGTATGACGCTTTTTTCTACCGGGGCAGCCCATTTCTGGATTCTGGCGGCTTCGGGTATCGTCACCGCAGTTCCGCTACTTCTCTTTGCTGACGCCGCGTCCAAGCTACCCCTGAGCGTGGTAGGGATGGTGCAGTATATTAACCCCACCATTCAGTTTCTGATTGCTCTCTTTATCTTTGATGAACGTTTGGCGCCCATGGAATGGGCAGGTTATATCGCAGTTTGGATTGCGTGCATTCTCTTCACATTTGATGCCGTCAACTCGTCGCGAGTCACACGCCGGGCAGAAAAAATTCAGGACGTCGCTGCTACCGGTTCCCTGGGAATAATTGACATCGACCGGGCGGATCGCTCAGATCATTGCTAGCCTCAGCCAACCCCTCCTCAGAAATAAATAAAGAAGGGGTCACACCGAACAACGGTGTGACCCCTTCTTAGAGTGCAGAACCATCTCGCGATGGAAGAAAGAAAAGTCTACGCTTCGCGGTGTACTACAGCGTGAGCGAACGATTTGAGTGCCTCTTTAGCGGTGGACTCTGGCAGCGGCTCAATAGCCGCAATAGCGTCGTCGGCCCACTGATAGGCAATATCCCAGGACTGTTGCGTTACTGCGTGCGCAGACAGGGCTGATACAGCTTCCTCCAATGCCTCATCGGTAGAAAGGTCACCCCGAATAATTCCCTGGATTCGAAGTGCTTCGACGTCGCCCGCCGCGGCCTGCCGATCCAACAAAATCGTAGGGAGAGTCGGGATGCCTTCGCGCAAATCGGTGCCGGGCGTCTTACCGGAAACCTTTCCTTCGCCGGTGACGTCAATGACGTCATCAGCAAGCTGGAATGCAACCCCCACGAGTTCACCATAGCGGCCGAGCATCTGCACAACAGACTCAGGAGCACCAGAAAGCGACGAGCCATAAAGACCAGCAGCAGCAATCAGAGAACCGGTCTTCCCCTCAATCACCTTGATGTAGTGACTCAAAATTTCTTCATCGGTATCGCGCCCGGTTGTTTCAAACAACTGCCCCAGTACTAAGCGTTCAAAGGTCGTCGCCTGGATGGTCATCGCACGCTGACCCAAATCGGCAACTATTCCTGATGCGCGGGCAAAAATAAGATCGCCGGTAAGGATAGCTACCGAGTTGCCCCAGATATGCTGGGCGGTATCGACGCCTCGACGTTTGGGAGCATCGTCCATGACATCATCATGGTAAAGCGTAGCGAGATGGGTCAATTCCACGACCACAGCGGCATCCAGCACCTCATCCGAGATTTCACCGCCTGCAGCCGCTGCCAACAGAGTCAGCAAGGGGCGAACGCGCTTACCGCCAGCGTTGAGGAGGTGGCGAGAAGCAACATCAGCGATGCGAGAGGTTTGTGCGACTGCCTGTTCGAGGCGGTTCTCAATCTCTGCCAATGACTCAAGAATCTGTGGGCCGAGCTTTGTGTCTTGCGCAATAACTTCAAAACCTCGAGGAAGCCTGAAGTCAAAATCGCCATAGAGCTCAGTTGCTGAACCGGACTCTGAGGGGTGCTGGGTATCAGTCACGATGGGGTTTCTTTTCTTCTCGTGCTTAATAATTGCTGAGGGCTGAAGGCTTGAAACCGCGGTGGATTGCCACGATTCCGCCGGTGAGGTTGCGGTACTGAATGTCCTGCCAGCCGGCTTCGCTAAAGCTCTGAGCCAACTGGTCCTGAGAAGGCCAGGTCATAATTGATTCCGCTAAGTATTCATAAGACTCAGGGTTTGACGACGCGGCACGCGCTACCGGAGGAATAGCCTTCAGAATGTAATTCTTATACAAGGGGCGGAAGGCTTTAATCGTCGGCGTGGAGAATTCCAACACTACGATGCGTCCGCCAGGCTTGGTCACGCGGTACAACTCGCGCAACGCCTTCGGATAATCTGCCACGTTACGCAAACCGTAAGACATGGTGACCGCGTCAAACTCGTTATCTTCGAAAGGAAGATTGGTGACGTCCGCCTGCACAAAGGTAATGTCGGGGCGACGGCGGCGTCCAACAGCCAACATGCCCTCGGAAAGGTCTGCAGCCACGACGTCTGCCCCGGCGTCCGCAAAAGGAACTGACGAGGTACCGGTGCCGGCGGCAATATCCAGAATTCGCTGCCCTGCCGATGCTTCAACCGCTTTAACGGTATGACGGCGCCACCGCAGGTGTTGCCCGCCGGACATCAGACCGTTCATCAGGTCATAGCGTTCCGCTACCTGATCAAACATAGAGGCGATATCAGAAGTTTTTTTATTGAGGTCTGCACGATTCACTTTGCTATTGTTTCACGTTTATCTGCAAAGCTCACGGCGGGTTCGCATTTCTGCCTCATGAATTGCATGACCTTCGCCTATTTTCCGCCCTCTTGCGAGGAAACACTGTGAATATTCACGGTAATCCCGTTGTGTTCTCCAAAGGCGTGTGCCACATCCTGCAGGTTGACTGCATGCGGGGTAGTGAAGAATCGTTCAACTGTCGCTGAGAAATCGGGGTGTTTTCCTAATTGCCCGTGTTCGAGAGTTGCGAATATCCCTCCGCCGTTGTCGTCGAGTACGTCCACGGTGAGGTGGGGTTTTTTCTCTAAGGGACCAATGTTCATCGACGAGGCGTCGTGCAAAAAGGTGATGTCGCCACACAGAATTCGAACCGATTGGGCTGGCTCTCCGTTCAGCGCTGAGGCAAGCGATATGCCAGCACCCACAGAAAGTGTCCCGTCGATTCCTGCTAGACCTCGGGACGCAAAGACCTGTGGCACAGGTTGCCCAGCAGATCTAGCAGTGTTCCAAGGGGCGATGATATCCAAGTCCCGAATCAAATTCGAAGAGCCACAGAGCAGCACTTCACCGTTATTCACCGCAGCTTCCCACGAGGATAAAGCAAGCGACATTCCAGCTGCCCGACCGTTATTCTTACCGGTGGTTCGGTACCTGCGGACTTCATCCATCAAATCTTCATGGACAGCGCGTCCAGCATTTTGCCAAGCGTTGAGCCAACTCTCACCGCCTTGGACCGTCAGATCCTGCGCAGAGCCGGCAAATTGCGCAAGTTCCCTCAGGTCGCTGATAGGTTTCTCAGCCCTTTGCCCCGGCTCAAACCACGACGGCGCTGCTGGGGTATATACGGCTTTTTCCAGCGAAGGATGCTCAAGTAAAGCGGTAATCGGTCGAGATAGGGTGGGGTGGCCAAAAAGCACCACTCGTTCAATACTCTTCCAGAGTTCACTGCCCTGCAGAGCCCGATAGGACAAGACCGCATTCTGCGCCCCAGTAAGACCCGCTGAAGGCTCAGCAAAAAGCGGAAGAGCTAAGGACTCTGCAAAGTCTTGGGCTATCTGACCTGCAGAATCCCCTGCAATGACCACAGTTTTATAACCGGTGGAAACATCTGGAATATCTTCTAGGACCTGTACTTGCAAAGCAGAGGCATGGCTCATTGGATGAGAATCTGAGGCGACGTCGTCTTTGAGCGAACGAGCCCATTGGGTAAGGATTTTCCCCAACTTTGCCGGGGGTGTGAGCGGAGTATCGAAAGCTAAATTGAGGTGAACCGGTCCACGAGGGGTTGAGGTGTTATCGCGCCACTGACCATCTTTGCCAAATGCTACCGACAGCGCGTGGGCAAGAGCTACCGTTTGCGCTCCGGATTCATCGTGGGGATAGTCGGTCAGATCAACTTCTGCACGCACAAAGGTGCCAAATATTCCCGGTTGAGTAGTGGTTTGGTTGGCGCCACTACCCCGTAGTCGTGGAGGACGGTCGGCACTCAGAACGACGAGCGGAATGCCCGAATGGTATGCCTCCATGACGGCGGGCATGAGCTCCCCCACTGCGGTTCCGCTGGTGGTAACGATGCCCACCGGAGTGGCTGATTTTTTCGCTAGGCCTAATGCGAGAAAGCTCGCGCTGCGTTCGTCGATACGAACATGGCTAGATACCACACCATGGGCATCTAACGCTGCCAGCGCGTATGCCAGAGGAGCACTGCGGGAGCCCGGGGAAATCACCACATGCTCCAGGCCTGCTCGCACCAACGAATCGAGGACTGAAACAGCCATCATCAAAGAATCAGGGAAAGAAGTATTGCTCACCTTCCCAGTCTATACAGTACCCTTTATTGCATCGGACACCGTAGTTAAATAAAAAAGCCCCCGAGTTTGAACTGGCCCCCGAAAGTTGGACTGGTTTTATTCTAGGCGGTTAGAGGCTTTAGGGTCTGGTTCCGGT